>NZ_KB907784.1:3499132-3813455 GCF_000382185.1 Bordetella sp. FB-8
GGGACTAGCACTTGCTATGCTGCCGGCTCGCTCAATCACGGATATTTTCATGATTCCGTTTTTTCATCGCCCGGGGCGCCGCTTGCGCGCCGGGCTGCTCGCCTGCTTGTTAGCCCTGTCCGCCATTGCCGGCCCCTGCGCGTGGGCGCAGCCAAGCAACGATAGCCCCGCGGGAATCGAGACGCAACTGACACAGATGCGAACCCGGCTGGACGGCATACTCAAGGGGCTGGACAATCATCCTACGGACGAGTCGCTGGACCACTGGGGCAATGAGGTTCTGCGGCTGCAAAGCAAGGCCGATAGTCTGGCAGCAGTACTGACGCCGCGTCTGGCCGACATTACAGCCCGGCTGAATCAATTAGGTCCGGTACCGACAGGGGCCAGGGAGCCGCCTGATGTTGCCGATCAGCGCAAGCAGCTAGTCAAGAGCAACAGCACGCTCGATTCACAACTGAAACTGGCCAAGCTGCTGTCGGTCGAAGCGAGCCAACTGGCCGATCGCGTATCGACCGAACGGCGCATGCAGTTCCAGGCTCAGATGGGCGAGCGCCATCGCACTTTTTTTTCGTCGCGCTACCACGCCGAACTGCGGCGCGATTTTCCCAACGATCTGCAGCGATTCGAAGAACTAGGCGGGGAACTGGCTTCCAGTGCTCGCCAGACACCGGGCTCGGTTTGGCTCCTGATCGTCGCAGGCATCATTGCCGTGCTGGCCGCGAACTTTTTCATCCGGCGCATGCTGCTGCACGTGACCGCGACCCGCGTGCCCTCGGGACGCTTGCGCCGCTCGGTGTTTGCGGTGGCGGTCGTGATCGTGGCGATCGTGACGCCGGGATTGATCGCCAAATTGCTGATCCTGGGACTGAATTGGACCAACACGCTTTCGGACAACACCGACGGCTTGATGAATTCCCTGGTGGGCATCGTCGGACTGGCCGGCTATATCGGCGGCCTGGGAAATGTGCTGCTCTCGCCCAAGAGACCGTCCTGGCGCCTGCTGCCGCTGCCCGACGAAGTGGCCAGAGGTTTGCGCTGGCTGCCCGGGACGCTGGCAGTGCTGGCCGTGATCGTATGGCTGGCACTGGACTTGCCCTCGATCCTGGACATCAGCGTCAACACGACCATCGCCATGACCAGCCTGGCGGCCCTTGCTCAAGGCATCACACTGGCATGGAGCCTGATGCTGGGAGAGAGGCTGCGCCGCAAATCGCAACGCGATCCCGAGACTGGCCAGGCGCTGCACCGGCCTTTCTGGATTGCAACGCTAAGCACCCTGAGCTGGATGGCCCTGATCGTTGGCATCATAGGCGTGCTGATCGGCTATGCCACTCTTGGGACCTTCATCATTACACAGGGCTTGTGGCTGCTGATCGTGGTGGCATCGGCCTATCTGCTGTCGCTGCTGGTCGACGATGGGTTCCTAACGCTGCTTGCAGGCAGCAAGCCCGATCACCTCACGCCGCAATTTCGCCTGCGCCATCAAACCGCCGTATTGCTGTCCGGCGCGACTCGGGTGGTCGTGGTGCTGGTCGCCATTGTGCTGCTGATCAACCCATTCGGCGGTGGCCCTGCCGAGATCATGCACAGCGCAGAACAGCTCGGCAAAGGCCTGCAGATCGGTCAGGTTCTGATTCAGCCCAGCTCCCTGGGACAAGGCCTGGTGGTCTTGGTGCTGGGCATATTGTGCGTGAGGGTGCTCAAGCGTTGGCTAAAGGAGACCTACCTGCCCTCCACCACGATGGACGCAGGTATGCGCACCTCGACCGCGACACTTTTCGGCTACGCCGGTGTGCTCTTCGTGGCCGGTCTGACGCTTTCGGCGCTGGGCCTCGGGCTGGACCGCGTTGCATGGATCGCCAGCGCATTGTCGGTGGGCATAGGCTTCGGCCTGCAGGCGGTGGTGCAAAATTTCGTCTCGGGCTTGATCCTGCTGGCCGAACGGCCGGTGAAGGTGGGCGACTGGGTGTCGCTGGGCACCGTGGAAGGCGACATCCAGCGCATCAACGTGCGGGCCACGGAAATCCTGATGCAGGACAAATCCACGGTGATTGTGCCGAACTCGGAATTCATCACCAAAACCCTGCGCAACGTAACGCACTCGCGCTCCATGGGCCGGGTGCAGATCAAGCTGCCCATGCCGCTCAATACCGACGCCGACAAGATTCGCGATCTGGTCACGGCGGTATTTGTCGAACAGGAAGAGGTGCTGGAGACGCCCGCGGCGACGGTTTATTTGGACGGCATCGAGAACGATCGGTTGATGTTCAATGCAATCGCCTATGTGGAGTCGCCCCGCTTGGCCTACACCGTGCGCAGCCGCGTAATTTATGAGGTATTGAGCCGGCTGGCCCAGGAGGGGCTGCAGATATCGGCATCCTCGACCGTCGTGCTGCAGGGCAATGCGGGCATGCCGCTTGCCGGGCCGCCACAGCCTTAACGGACTAAGCAAGGGTCAGAGCGCCCTGGCCTTGAGCTGCAGGCGGCCGGCGTAAATATTGAGCGTCAGGCCAGCCATGACCAGCAAGGCTGCGGCCAGTTTCCAGCTGGCTAGGTCCTCGGACAGCAGCCAGGCCGAGGACAGCATGCCCACGACGGGCACCAGCAAGGCGGAAGGTGTCACGGTAGCCGCGGGATGGCGTGCCAGCAGCCAGTTCCAGGCACCGAAGCCGAACAGCGTATTGCCTAGGGCTTGCCACAGAACCGTGACCCAGCCATGCCAGTTGGCATGGACCAGGGCTTGCGATACCCGGGCGGGTCCCTCGACACACAGGCTCACCAAGATGAGGGGCGGCACGGCATACAGGCTGCTCCAGATGGTGAATGCAAGCATGTCGACCCTGCCGGCGCCTCTTACCAGCGTGTTGGCGCACGCCCAGAAAAAGGCCCCCATCAATACGGTGGCCAGACCGAACAGTGTGATGGTGCTGCTGGGATCGCGCAGACCGTGCCAGCCCACAACGCACATGCCCAGCACAGCCAGCAGCATGGCGCCGACCTGTAGCGCCTTCATGCGCTCGCCGTTGAGAATAATGGCCAGCAGAATGGTGAAAAAAACTTGGGCCTGCACTGCCAACGATGCCAAGCCGGGAGAGATGTCATGCTGCATGGCCCAGAACAGAAGATCGAACTGGCCCACCCCCGTGAAAATCCCGGCCGCCGCCAGGCGTTTCCATGACACGGCCGGACGTCGCACGAAAAACACCCAAGGCAAGGCCGAGAAGATAAAGCGCAGCGCGGCGAACATGAAGGGCGGGAAATCGCCCAGCCCCCATTTGATGACGACGAAATTCGTGCCCCATACGAAAACGACGCTCAGGGCCAGCAGCAAATGAGAAAACGGCATGATTCAGGAATGCGACAGACGCCCGGGCGCGAGCTTGGTGAACAATGATGGCGGGGGGACGCCAGTTTATCGAAAAGCCGTACGAGGCGACCGGGCCGCCTCGTATCGACGGCGGCGGTACAGATGCGCGATACTTCTCGGATTCAACGTCTGCCCGATCCGGATCGCCCGCCCGGGCATGTTTCAACCCAGCCCAGGAGTCATTGCATGATCAACGAAATCGCCTTCATCGTCGTCAAGGAAGGCGCCGGCCCGACCTTCGAGGCGGCGGTCACCAAGGCCAAGCCGCTATTTCTGGGGGCCAAGGGCTGCCACGGCATGCAATTGTTCCGCTGCATCGAACGACCGCTGGAGTACACCCTGGTGGTCGATTGGGAAACGATCGAACACCATATGGTCGATTTCCGCGAATCGGAAGCTTTCAAACAGTGGCGCTCCCTGATCGGCGACAGCGTGGCGCAGGCGCCGCAGGTGCAGCACGTACAGCAGTTGGTATGAGCTGCCTCAGGCCTGGGCCTCGCGTACGGCGGCCACGAAGGCCTGCATGCGCCGCACGGATTTGATGCCCGGTTCGATTTCGACACCGCTGCTGACGTCCACGGCCCAGGGACGCACAGCGCACACGGCCTGAGCCACGCTCTCGGGCTTGAGGCCGCCGGAAAGTATGAGCGGGCGAGACGCCGCCCCGGCCTGCACTTCGGACAGCAGGCGATGATCGAAGGTCAGGCCGCTGCCGCCATAGCCCGTGCTATAGCTGTCGTACAGCCAGCCGGCAGCATCGTCATAGGCCTTGCAATACTCGGCCAGGCCCTCGGGCGTATCAATTCCAGGAGCTCCGACGCGAAAGGCGCGCAAATAGCGGCGGCCGGATTGCCGACAGGTTGCGGGCGACTCATCTCCATGGAATTGCAGCAGATCGGGCTGGACCCTGTCGACTACGGCATGGACGACCTGCGGTTCCGCATTGACGAACAAGGCGACCACGTCCACGAAAGCCGGCACCTCGCGGCGCAACTGCACCGCGCGCTCCAGGGAAAGACAGCGCTTGCTGGCCGGATGAAAGACAAAACCGACGGCATCGGCCCCCGCTTCGACGGCGGCGACGATATCGGCTTCGCGGGTCAGGCCGCAGATCTTGATGCGGGTACGCATGGGGGTCATCGAGGCGAAGTAAAAGGCCACAGCAAAGTCGCGCCGCCGTCGAGCGCCGGCAGCGCATGGTTCCCAGCGTACTCGATCGCGCAAAGATAGAGGCCGTCAGCCATGAAAGTAGGCGCGCCGAGCCGACGGTCGCGGGCCTGAAGCAGCTGTCCCATCCAGGCGGCCTGTTCGCGTCCCTGCCCTACTTGCAGGAGGGCGCCGACGAGATTTCGCACCATATGATGCAGAAAGGCATTGGCCCGCAAGGTGAAGACGACGAAAGGACCACGTTCTTCGATGTCCAGCCTATGTAACGTGCGCACGGGCTGCCGCGCCTGACATTGCGCCGAGCGGAAGCTGGAGAAATCATGCTCGCCCAGCAGGGCCTGGGCCGCTTGCCGCATGGCATCCAGATCGAGCGGCTGGAAGCACCAGCCCGCGCGGCCGGCCCACAAAGCGGGCCTTACCCGGCCGCGCCATAGCAAATAGACATAGGTGCGAGAAAGGGCCGAGAAGCGGGCATGGAAATCGGCGGACACTACCTGCGCCCACTGCACGACAATGCTGTCGGGCAAAAAAGCATTGACGCCGCGCACCCAGGACTCGTCGCGGCGATCCATCTCGGTATCCAGATGCACGACCTGCATGGCGGCATGCACGCCAGTATCCGTGCGGCCCGCGCAAACTGTAGCCAGCGGCATGCCGACGCCAGAGAACTCGCCCAACGCCGCTTCGAACCTGTCTTGAACCGTCTGCCCATGAGGCTGGGTCTGCCAGCCCTGCCAAGCCGAGCCGTCATAAGCCAGGCCCAGCGCAATGCGCGGCATGGATCAGGTCCGGCCGTCGTGTGGACGATCGTTGTTGCCCGATTGGTCGAGGTCGAGATTGATGTCGCTGATCCTGCGATCGACGCCCTGCTCGTTGGCCGTATCGCCCATGGACGGCTCGGCGTATCCGTAGGAATCGTCGTCGTCATCGTCATGATGCTGACCGGCGCGGCGCATCAGCAGGGCCACGATCAGGATGATGACGACCAGCACGGCCGTGACGACGATGAGCATATTGTCCGACAGCCAGTCGGTCATGCCGCTCTTGTTGACAACCTGCCTGGCAGTGTCCTTGGCTACGTCCAGCGCATTGGCAGTCGGAGAACTGGGGCCGGTGACGGGGCTGTTGGCCGCAGCGCCTGCAGTGCCGGTGCCGCTGGAGGCCCCGGTATCCGAAGCGCTTGAATTGCTCGGACTGGTCGGGTTGCTTGGGGGGCTCGACGAAGCGGCGGTCACACTGGACGCAGGCGCCGCACTGCCCTGGCTGCCCTGGCTGCTCTGGCTGCTCTGGCTGCTCTGGCTGCTCTGGCTGCTCTGGCCATTACCCGCCGCGCCTGCCTGCGCGGCGCCTGCCGCCTTGGCCAGGGCCTGAACGTTCGACTGAAGCTCGCCGATACGCTTGCTAGCGTCCTCCATAGCGTGCTGATTCGATATCTCGGAATCGGCCTTTGCATCCGCCTGAGAGGGCGTGGACAGGCGCAGCTGGTCTTGCGTGGAAGGCGCGATCGCCTTGTTGCCGGCCTGACTGGACTCGACCTTGCCCTCGGCATTGGGCTGATTGTTCACCGCCGGCGCCGCACCGTGCGCGCCGGCGCCCAGGCGGCCGCGATAGCGCTGAAAAGCGGCGAGCTGTTCGTCAAAAATACGGCGGGCCTGGGCAGGATCGATGGCCTGCACCGTCGCGGCATCGGGCAAGCTGAGCGTGCTGCCGCTACGCACCAGGTTCATGTTGTTCTGGATGAACGCCCGCGGATTGGCGCGCCACAATGCCACGAGTTCCTGGTAGATGGTGGCGTTGGCCACGGCATGGCTGGATGCGATGCCCCAGAGCGTCTGCCCGGGCAAGACCTTGATGACCCGCACGACCGAGGCGTTGCCGGCGGCATGCGCGTTTTGTGCGCCGCCTGCCGTGGCCTGCCGGATACCCGAAGCGATGTCGTTGGCCGGCACCAGCACCGTGACCTGCAACTGGCGCTGCCCGGCGTTCGACTGCATGTCGAGCAGCACGTCGATGGCGTCGCTGCCGGGGGGCTGGCTGGAAGTGATACGCACCAGACGGCTGCCCTTGGTGCCGGCTTCAAGCGCGGCATGCATGTCGGCCAGCGGCGTGGGGGGTTGCAGGCCGGCCTGCTGCCAGGCCGCAGCATCGGCCAGCGAAACATGCAGATTGGCCGCTTCGTCGGGCGTGAGGCCGACAAGCGGCACCACCACCTGCAACGGCGTCCCCGGCGCGGACACAACCCGGGCATGGCCCAGGCTGACGGCCTGCGCGGTGCCGACGGCGGTCATGCCGATGGCCGCAGCCAACGCCCAGGCCAGCACGGCCTCGCGGAACGGGCGAACAGATGAAGGATGCATAGCGCGTTGAGACCCGATCATGAGCGAGCTTCCAAATACCGGAAAATAACGAGAAAGTTTAGACGCATCATTGATGTGGCACAAATAAAAAAGGGGTACGTTACGTACCCCTTGGTAAATAAGCCGGGCCGGAAATGGCAATCACGCCTCGGCCAGCGCGATGCGCAGCATGCGGCGCAGCGGCTCGGCGGCCCCCCACAGTAGTTGGTCGCCGACGGTAAAGGCGCCCAGATATTGGGACCCCATGGAAAGCTTGCGAAGGCGGCCTACCGGGATGTCGAGCGTACCGGTAACGGCGACCGGCGTCAGCGATTTGACCGTATCTTCCTTGGTGTTGGGAACGACCTTGGCCCAGTTAGTGCCCTCGGCGATGAGGCCTTCGACCTCGTCGAGGGGTACGTCGCGCTTGAGCTTGATGGTGAGCGCCTGGCTGTGGCAGCGCATGGCCCCGATGCGCACGCACAGGCCGTCGATCGGCGTGACGGGCGTGCCAAAGGCGGCGCCGCGGCCGAGGATTTTGTTGGTCTCGGCCTCGCCCTTCCACTCCTCGCGCGATATGCCGTTGCCCAGATCCTTGTCGATCCAGGGAATGAGGTTGCCAGCCAGAGGCACGCCGAAGTGTTCCTGCGGCAGGCTGCCGTCCTGCTGCTTGGCGAGTACGCCGCGGTCGATGTCCAGGATGGCGGAGGCCGGATCGTCCAGTAGCGGCTTGACAGCGCCGTTTAACAGACCGAACTGCGTGAGCAGTTCACGCATATGCTGGGCGCCGCCGCCGGATGCGGCCTGGTAAGTCATGGAGGTCATCCACTCGACCAGATCGTTGTTAAACAGGCCCGCCAGACCCATGAGCATGCAGCTGACGGTGCAGTTGCCGCCAATGAAATTGCGTACGCCGCGCCTGAGCGCCGCATCGATCACCGGGCGGTTGACGGGGTCGAGGACGATGATGGCATCGTCGGCCATGCGCAGCGTGCTGGCGGCGTCAATCCACAGGCCGTTCCAGCCGGCGTTGCGCAGTTTGCCGTAGACCTCGGTGGTGTAGTCGCCGCCCTGGGCGGTGACGATGATAGATAGTTTTCTAAGCGATTCAATGTCATAGGCGTCTTGCAGGGGACCGGCGCCTTCGGCCCAGACCGGGGCTTTGCCGCCCGCGTTGCTGGTGGAGAAGAACACGGGTTCGAAGTGAGCGAAGTCGCTTTCTTCGCGCATGCGCTGCATGAGCACGGAACCGACCATGCCGCGCCAGCCAACGATGCCTACTGCTTGCTTCATTTGGAAGAGCTCTTAGAAAAAATTGGAAAAATGTCCCGGTGCCGCGCTTTCGGCAGCACCAACTATCAAGAAGGTTTGCACCTCGTGACGGTTCGATTGCAACAGGGTTTACCCGACTTTATCAGAAAGCCGAGCCGATTGCGGCACCGCACACCGCAAGCGGAGAAAAAACCGCCCCGGTGTTGCCGATCGGACTCAGGCCAGCGCCTTGAGAACGGCGTCGCCCATCTGGGATGTGGTCACCTTGGTGGTGCCCGCCTCGAAAATGTCGGCGGTGCGCAGCCCTTGTGCCAGCACCTCGCGCACGGCTACCTCGATGCGGTCGGCCTGGGCGGATTCGCCCAGCGAGTAGCGCAGCAGCATGGCGGCCGACAGGATGGTGGCCAGGGGGTTGGCCACACCCTGGCCAGCGATGTCCGGCGCCGATCCGTGGCTGGGCTCGTACAGCCCCTGGGAAGACTCGTTCAGCGAAGCCGAGGGCAGCATGCCGATGGAGCCGGTGAGCATGGCGGCTTCATCAGACAGGATATCGCCGAACATATTGCCGGTGACGATCACATCGAAACTCTTGGGCGCGCGCACCAGTTGCATGGCGGCGTTGTCGACATACATGTGCGAGAGTTCGACGTCGGGATAGTCGCGCGCGACTTCGATGACGATGTCGCGCCAGAATTGCGAGGTTTCCAGCACATTGGCCTTATCGACGCTGCACAGCTTCTTGCCGCGCTTGCGGGCGGTCTCGAAGCCGACGCGAGCGATGCGGCGCACTTCGGGCTCGGTGTAGCGCATGGTGTCGTAGCCCTCTTTCTCGCCCTTGAAGGCGCCGTCAGGAGCCTGGCGCGTGCCGCGCGGGGTGCCGAAGTAGATGTCGCCGGTGAGTTCTCGGATGATGAGGATGTCCAGGCCCGAGACGATTTCGGGCTTGAGCGAGGAGGCGTTGGCCAGTTCGGGATAGAGGATGGCGGGGCGCAGGTTGGCGAAGAGGCCGAGGTTCTTGCGCAGGCCGAGGATGGCCTGCTCGGGCCGAAATTCGCGCGGCAAAGCATCGTATTTCCAGTCGCCGACGGCGCCGAAAAGGACGGCGCGGGACTGCTTGGCCAACTCGAGCGTGGCGGGAGGCAGCGGGTGTTCGAACTGGTCGAAGGCGGCGCCGCCTACCGGGGCTTGCTTCAGCTCCAGCGGCAGGTTCAGCGCCTTGAGGACGCGGACGGCCTGTTCGGTAATTTCGGGGCCGATGCCGTCGCCGGGCAGAACTGCGATTTGATGGGTGGTCATGGTTACTTGGGGAGGACTGTTGTTGAGTTCTTAAGCCGCCGAGGCTGCCCGGAGCAATTCCGATGCTCGCCCGGTGGGCTGTGCTTCGGATTGCTCCGGGGGCCTCGGCTCGGGTCAAGGGCACATAGCCGAATCAATAACACACGAATCAGATTTGGCGCCGGATCCGCTCCAGCGCATTCAGCGGCCGATCACCGGCTGGCCTTCCAACCAGGGGTGTCTTGCCAGACGTTCGGCTTCGAAGGCCCGGATCTTGTCGGCATGCTGCAGGGTCAGGCCGATGTCGTCCAGGCCATTGACCAGGCAGTGCTTGCGGAAGGGCTCGATATCGAAGGGCATGGCCTGGCCGCCGGGCGTGCGCACGACCTGCTCGGGCAGATCGACGGTGAGCGTGTAGCCGGGGAAAGCCTTGACCTCGTCGAACAGCTTGGCAACCTCGAACTCCGACAGGATGATGGGCAAGAGACCGTTCTTGAAACTGTTGTTAAAGAAGATGTCGGCGTAGGACGGCGCGATGATGGCACGAAAACCGTATTGCGTAAGTGCCCAGGGCGCGTGCTCGCGGCTGGAGCCGCAGCCGAAGTTCTTGCGCGCCAACAAGATGGATGCACCCTGGTAGCGCGGCTGGTTGAGCACGAAGTCGGGGTTGAGCGCACGCTTGCTGTTGTCCATGCCCGGCTCGCCATGGTCGAGATAGCGCAGCTCGTCGAACAGGTTGGGGCCGAAGCCGGAGCGCTTGATCGACTTGAGGAATTGCTTGGGAATGATGAGGTCGGTGTCGACGTTCTCGCGGTCGAGCGGCGCCACCAGGCCTTGATGAGCGGTAAATGCTTGCATGATTCTTGATCCTGACGGGGGGGATTTAACGCAGCGCGCGCACGTCGACGAAATGGCCGGCCACCGCGGCAGCGGCGGCCATGGCCGGACTCACAAGGTGGGTGCGTCCGCCCTGCCCCTGCCGGCCCTCGAAGTTACGGTTCGAGGTCGAAGCGCAACGCTCGCCCGGTTCGAGGCGGTCGGCGTTCATGGCCAGGCACATGGAGCAGCCCGGTTCGCGCCACTGGAAGCCCGCGGCGATGAAGATCTTGTCCAGGCCTTCGCGTTCGGCCTGCTGCTTGACCAGGCCCGAGCCCGGCACGACCAGCGCTTCCTTGACGTTTGCGGCCACGCGCCGTCCGCGCGCCACAGAAGCGGCCGCGCGCAGGTCTTCGATACGCGAGTTGGTGCAGGAGCCAATGAATACGCGGTCGACACGAATATCGGTGAGCGGCGTATTGGGTACGAGACCCATGTATTGCAGGGCGCGCTCCATACCGCTGCGGCGCACGTCGTCTTTTTCGCGATCGGGATCGGGGACGCGGCCGTCGACGGGCAGCACCATTTCGGGCGACGTACCCCAGGTGACCTGCGGCTTGATCTGTCGTGCATCGATCTCGACCACGCGGTCGAAGCTGGCGCCGGGATCGCTGTGCAGCGTGCGCCAGTAGGCCACGGCCTGTTCCCACAGCACGCCGGCAGGCGCGAAGGGACGGCCTTTGAAGTATTCGACGGTCTTGTCGTCGACGGCCACCATGCCCGAGCGCGCGCCCGCTTCGATGGCCATATTGCAGACAGTCATGCGGCCTTCGACGGACAGCGCGCTGATAGTGCTGCCGGCGAATTCGATGGCGTAGCCCGTGCCGCCCGCAGTGCCGATGATGCCGATGATGTGCAGCACCACGTCCTTGGCGGTGCAGCCGAAAGGCAGTTCGCCGTCGACCTTGATGAGCATGCTTTTGTTCTTTTTCATAAGCAGCGTCTGCGTGGCCAGCACGTGCTCGACCTCCGACGTGCCGATGCCGAAGGCCAGCGTAGCCAACGCGCCGTGGGTGCTGGTATGCGAGTCGCCACAGACTACAGTCATGCCCGGCAACGTAGCGCCCTGCTCGGGCCCGATGACGTGCACAATGCCCTGGCGCAGGTCGTTCATCTTGAATTCGGTGATGCCGAACTTGCCGCAATTGTCGTCGAGCGTGTCGACCTGCAGTTTAGAGATGGGATCGTCGATACCGCGGGCGCGGTTGACCGTGGGTACGTTGTGATCGGCCACGGCCAGATTGGCGCCGGTGCGCCAGGCCTTGCGGCCGGCAATGGTCAGACCCTCGAAAGCCTGAGGGCTGGTGACCTCGTGCAGCAGGTGGCGGTCGATGTAGAGCAGGCAGGTGCCGTCGGATTCTTGATGAACGACGTGGGACTGCCAGAGTTTGTCGTAGAGGGTCTGGGCCATGGCTGCACTCAATTGAGTTCTGTAAGGCCACCGCCGGATTTGAGTTCTTGAGCCGCCGAGGCCGTCCTGCGCAATTGCGATGCTCGCCCACCGGGCTGTGCTTCGGATTGCTACGGGGACCTGGGCGCGCTGTCTGGTTCGATCGCGGCTGGGCTTGGGTTGCTGAAGGGTGTCTCCAGGCTAATTATGCCCAGCGTCTCAAGCTAGTACAACGGAACTTATTATCCTAGTATTGATAGTGCTACTTTATGCCGCATTGCCCGCGGTGACGCAGCGCATGGTCGATCAGGACCAGGGCAAGCAAGGCCTCTGCAATCGGGGTGGCGCGGATGCCCACGCAGGGGTCATGGCGGCCCAGGGTCTGGACCATGACGGGTTCGCCGGCCCGGTTCACGGAGCGGCGCTCGACGCGAATGCTGGAGGTGGGCTTGATGGCCAGTGAGACACAGATGGGCTGTCCATTGGAAATCCCCCCCAGCACGCCGCCGTCGTGGTTGCTGGTGAAGCCCTCGGGCGTGATTTCGTCGCCGTGTTCGGAGCCGCGATGGGCGATGCTGGCAAAGCCGTCACCGATGGCCACGCCCTTGACCGCGTTCAAGCCCATCATTGCATGGGCGATGTCGGCGTCGAGTTTGTCGTAAAGGGGTTCGCCCCAGCCGGCGGGCACGGACTCGGCCAGGACTTCAATGCGCGCGCCGACCGAATCGCCGTCGCGGCGCAACAGGTCCATATAGGCTTCGAGCTGGGGCACGATGCCGGCATTGGGTGCGTAGAAGGCATTGGCGCCCACCGCGTCCCAGGACTCGAACGGGATCTCGATAGGGCCTAGCTGACTCATGTAACCGCGCACTGCGACGCCGTATTCGCGCGCCAGCCATTTCTTGGCAATCGCGCCAGCGGCAACCGTGGGCGCAGTCAGGCGGGCCGAGGAGCGGCCGCCACCACGCGGGTCCCGCACGCCGTATTTCTTCCAATAGCTGTAATCGGCGTGACCGGGACGGAAAGTGTCCAGGAGATTGTTGTAGTCCTTGCTGCGCTGGTCGGTGTTGCGAATGAGCAGGCCGATGGGCGTGCCGGTGGTCACGCCCTCGAATACGCCCGACAGGATCTCGACCTGATCGGCTTCCTGGCGCTGGGTTACGTGGCGCGAGGTACCGGGACGGCGGCGGTCCAGTTCGGCTTGCATGTCGGCCGCCTCAAGCGGCATGCCCGGCGGGCAACCGTCGACCACACAGCCTATGGCCGAGCCGTGCGATTCGCCGAAGTTGGTGACGCAGAAAAGAGTGCCTAGAGTATTGCCGGACATGAAAAAGACCTCAAGAAGAGCAGCTCACTTCGATGCCTGCTGCCCAGTCGGGCGGCAGATTAGCATAGCGCTCGAAGCCCGGCCGGTCGGTGCAGGGATCGGCCAGCAGCATGAGCAATGTGTCGATTTCCGACGCATCGCCCTCTTGGGCCGAACGGATGGCCAGTTCGGCCAGGTGGTTGCGCAGGACGTAGCGCGGGTTGGTGCGGTCCATGGCCGCCGCGCGCTCGGCAGTTGCCCTGTCTTCGCTTGCGTGCCGCGCCAGCAGGCGCTGCAGCCAGGCCTGAGCGGCAGGCCTGTCGATGAAAAGATCGAGAAAGCCTTGCTGCGCGCCGCGCACCGCGTCGGACAGCCGGCGAAAGCTCAGGGTGAAATCGGCGCGGTTGGCGTGCATGAGGCGCAGCAAGTCGTCGACCAAGGATTCGTCGCCTTCCTGCCATTGCGCCATGCCCAGCTTGGTTGCCATGCGCTTGCCGAATGCATCGGCAAACTCGGGTTCGTATCCGTCAAGCACGCCGCGCAGCGCGTCGGTGTCCGGTATCAGCGCGTGCAAGGCACCGGCCAGGCGGTAGAGATTCCACAACCCCGCCGAGGGCTGGCGGTTCCACGCGTAGCGTCCTTGCGCATCGGTGTGGTTGCAAATGTGGTCGGTCTGAAAAGCATCCATGAAGCCGTATGGACCGTAGTCCAGCGTCAGCCCCAGGATGGACATATTGTCGGTGTTCATGACGCCATGGCAGAAGCCCACCGTCTGCCAGTCGGCCATGAGCCGCGCCGTGCGGCGCGTGACGGCCTCCAGCAAGGCCAGCAAGGGGCCGTGCTCGCCCGGCGCCTCGCGGCATTCAGGATAGAACTTGCCTATGACGTAGTCGGCAAGGATGCGCAGCAGTTCGGGACGATCGTTGAGGCCCCAGTGTTCGAAGGATCCGAACCGCACGAAGCTGGGCGCCATACGCGTAACCACGGCGGCGGTTTCCATGGTTTCGCGCGCGACAGGTTCGTCGGATACGACTAGCGCCAGCGCACGCGTGGTCGGAATACCCAGGCCGTGCATGGCCTCGCCGGCCAGATATTCGCGCACCGAGGAGCGCAGCACGGCCCGTCCGTCGCCCATGCGCGAGTAGGGGGTGCGGCCCGCGCCCTTGAGCTGCAGTTCCCAATTGCCCGCCGGACCTTGCACCTCGCCCAGCAGGTGCGCCCTGCCATCGCCCAGTTGCCCAGCCCAGACCCCGAATTGATGGCCGCTGTAGACGGCCGACAGCGTATCCCCGCCAGGCAACGGCGCGGCGCCGGAACACACCGCGAGAAACTGCGGCGTAGCCAAGACAGAGGGAGGCAGGCCGATCAGTTCGGCAGCGGCGGCATTGGCATGCAGCAGCCGCGGCGCTTGCAGCGGACGCGGCGAGAGCCGCGTGTAGAAATCGGCCGGCAAAGCCGCGAAGGTATTATCCGTGGCCAAGTCGGCCAAACATGAGATAGTCATGGTGCCATTATCGCCCCCCGCGCCGCCTCGGGTGCCATCCCGATTTGGAAGAACCCGCCAGGCGGGCGCACAATAGTCGCATAGCCGGGTTCACAGAAAACCTGGGGGAGGAAACGACCATGCTTAAAGTCACAGAAATCCTGCGCGTCAAAGGCAACACCCTGTACACCGGCACGCCCGACATGCCGGTATCGGAGGCCATCCGCACCATGAGCGAGCGCGACATCGGCTCGATGGTCATCATGGAAAGCGGAACGCTGGTCGGTATGCTTACCTTCCGCGAAATCATCCGTCTGCTCCACAGCCAGCGCGAGGTCGGCGACACCACTGTGCGCGCCATCATGGACGACGCGCCGGTGAGCGTATCGCCCAATACCGACGCCGATGAACTGCGCCGCCTGATGCTGGAAAACCATGCCCGCTATATTCCCGTGATGGACGGTCCCGTCCTGATGGGCGTGATCTCTTTCTACGACGTGGCCCATGCTGTCGTGGCGGCGCAGGAATTCGAGAACAATATGCTCAAAGCCTATATACGCGACTGGCCAACCGACAGCGAGGAACAGGCGCGGGCCTGAAGCCGGCATCGCAATTGCCCGGCCTCATTCCGTCAAGGCCAGCGAGTACTGGCGGTATGCACTGTAAACCAGGCCGCACGCTCCGGTGAGCGCGGCCGGGATCAATATTGCGTGCTCCTGCATGCGCCCGAACAACAGCGCGCCAAAGGCGCTACCCAGCATGAAGGTCGTCGCCACCACAATGCACACGCGCAGGCGCAGCATGTCCACCGGCAGGCCCCGCAGTAAGTGCCCGAGGTAAATGCCCAGGTCGGTAAAGATCCCGGTCACATGCGTGGTTCGAATCAGCGCCCCGCTGTAGGCGCTGACCATGCCGTTCTGCAGGCCCATCGCGGCCGACGCCAGGTAGAGTCCCAGCGAGTCGGACGCATCCAGAAACGGCACGGCAGAGAAAAGCAGCAGCGACTCAAGCACCAGGGCGACGCCATAGCGCCTACCGAGCTTCAAAGTGCTTTGCTGGACGATCATGCCGCTGAGCATGGTGCCGAGCACGAATGCCCCGATGGCCAGCGCCCAGTGCAGTATCTCGCCGCCCTGTGCAGCGCCCAGCGCAATGCCCAGCAGACTGGTATTGCCGGTCATATTGCTGATGGACTCGTGGCGGAAACCGAGATAACCGACCGCATTGACCAAGCCGGCGATGAAGGCCAGCCCCCCTGTGCCAAACCAGGCCCAGCGTGGCAATTGGCGTAACCATGGCATGAATTCAAATCCTCCAGCGCAAGTCAGTATTGCTTCATAGTATCAAGTGATCGCCGCCCGATTCGCGCACGAGAAACGCCTGACGCAATTTCTGCCCGCCGCCTTGGCATCGTAGAGCGCCTCGTCGGCCATGCCGATGAGCGTCTGCGGGGTTACGCCGCTACCGCTGGCGCCAGCGACACCGATGCTGACCGTGACGAATTCGGTCGGGCCGCCGGAATGCTCGATCGCAAGATTCTCGATGCTTGCGCGGACCTGCTCGGCGATCGCGACCGCCTGCTCCAAGTCAGTCCCCTCGAGGATCGCGACGAACTCTTCGCCTCCGTACCGTGCGAAATGGTCTGTCGATCGCTGCAGCGTTTTGCGCGCGGCGTCGGTCACGCGCCTCAATACGTCGTCACCTGCCTGATGCCCATAGGTGTCGTTGTACGACTTGAATTTATCGAGATCGAAAAACAACAGAGATACTGGCGAACCCGTGCGCTTCGAGAGTGCGCAGGCCTTCTGCAACGACCGGTCGAAGGTGCCCCTGTTGTCCAGTCCCGTCAAAGAATCCAGATGCGCCTGGCGGCGCAGTTCGAGCTCGGACAGCCGACGCTGCCGCAGTTCGCGCGCGAACAGAAAAGCCGTGGGCATGACCAACAGGCCAAAAATCAGCCCCAGCAGAGACACAAGCAGGGAACGTTTTTTCCAGTCCGCGAGTATTTCGGTCTTCGCGGGAGCGATATCGACGATCATCGGGAGGTTCTGGAGCCGCCTGAAAACGTGCAGACGCTTTACGCCATCGACGGTGCTCGTTCCCCACAACGATCCGGATTGCTCGCGCAGCAACTTCTGGAAGACCGGACTGGAGCGGAAATTGCGCCCGACCTGGGCTAGATCGTAAGGCACTGTCGCCAGCAGACTGCCATCGGTCATGAGGATCGCAGCTATCCCGGATCGCTTCAGGTCGATGCCCTGGAGCAGCGCTCGGAAGTAATCGGCATTTATCGTGCCGATCACGACACCGGCGAAACTGCCATCGGGCGCGCCGACTCGGCGGCTGACGGTGATTTCATAGGCACCAGGGCGACGCCGGGAAAGATGCGGCGGACTCATCCAGAAATCGAGCCGCGGGTCTTGTTTGTGCACCAGGTAGGACTTGCGATCGGATAGATCGTCATTCGGCGAAGCGTCGGCGGCCGACGAATCGGCAACGACCCGTCCTTGCGCGTTCAGCAGAACGAGGGTGCCGAAGTACTGTGCAGTGGCTGAGTTGTCAAAGAGAACCGCATTGCGCAAGTCCGCGGGCAGGGACATTATTCTGGCGTTGTGAGCGCCATTGATCACCGCCTGCAACGACAAATTGTAGGAATTGAAGGAGCGTTCCAGGTCCCTGTCAATCGCCTGCAGCAAATTGCGCGAACTTTGTCTGGCCAGATAAATGGCGTCGACATAAGACTGATAGACGATCAAGCCGCAAAGGGCGACCACGCCTGCCCAGAGGGCTATCGCGCATGCGATCACCCCGCCGGGCGTGAGCATGCGCGCAATCAAGGCAAGCAGGAACTTTGCGGTTTTGTGAAGCATTTGCCCCTGGACCTCATGTTGACCAACTCTGGACTCTGGCCGGCTCAGGCTCGTCGCGCCGGCCCTGAAGGCTGCGCCAGGCTTCATAGATCAGGCCAGGATCATTGGCAGCCAGGCGCGCCGGATCCGACAACATGCGCCGCCAGCGGCGCGCGCCCGCCAGTCCGTTGACCAGGCCCAGCATGGGACGGACCATGATGCGCAAAGGCACGCCCGCAGCCACCTGGCGAGTGGCATAGGCGGTCATGGCATCGACCACCTGCGCATCCGATGGCAGGCGCACCGAAGGCCAGAGCCGCAAGGACATCTCGGACAGCACGCGCGGGGTATGCCAGGCGGCGCGGCCCAGCATCACGCCATCAAAGCCCGCACCGTCCTCCTGCGCTTGCAGCGCGTCGGCCAGGCCGCCGTTGAGCACGACCACGCAGTCGGGAAAATCCCGCTTGAGCTGCATGGCCAGGTCATAGCGCAACGGCGGAATGTCGCGGTTCTCCTTGGGCGAAAGGCCCTTGAGCACGGCGTTGCGAGCATGCACCACGAACACGCGGCAGCCTGCGTCGTAGATCTTGCCAACGAA
Source organism: Bordetella sp. FB-8 (assembly GCF_000382185.1). Taxonomy (NCBI): domain Bacteria; kingdom Pseudomonadati; phylum Pseudomonadota; class Betaproteobacteria; order Burkholderiales; family Alcaligenaceae; genus Bordetella; species Bordetella sp. FB-8. The sequence goes on from NZ_KB907784.1 coordinate 3,517,052, forward strand.
ATCGCGCACGAAACCGTAGGACTCATCGTAGTCCAGCCCCAGGCGATGCTTGACCGTGACAGGAATGTCGACGGCGTCCTGCATGGCCTTGACGCAATCGGCGACCAGTTCGGGTTCGGCCATCAGGCAGGCGCCGAAGGCGCCCTTTTGCACCCGTTCGGACGGACAGCCGCAGTTGAGGTTGATCTCATCGTAGCCCCATTGCCGGCCCAGTCTGGCCGACCTGGCCAGTGCGTCGGGTTCGCTGCCGCCCAGTTGCAGGGCCACGGGATGCTCGGCCTGATCGAAGTCCAGATGACGCGCGACATCGCCGTGCAACAGCGCGCCGGTAGTGATCATTTCGGTATAGAGCCGAGCGCGCGGCGCCAGCAGCCGATGGAAATAACGGCAGTGACGGTCGGTGACGTCGATCATGGGCGCAACGGTCAGGCGCCATGCGTCGGAAGCGGCAAGAAAGCTCATCGAAAAATTATCGCATTTTTTATGTCTTATATAAGATATAAGACTATTGTCATTACGGCGGCTTCCCTCTACAATGGCGGCCGATCATCATCTCTCCAACCCACTTTTTTACGCAGGCTCACCATGCTCGAAAAGTACCGCCAACATGTCGCCGAACGCGCTGCGCTGGGCATCCCTCCTCTGCCCCTGTCGGCCCAACAGACTGCAGACCTGATCGAACTGTTGAAGAACCCGCCCGCTGACGAGGCCGACAATCTGCTTGAGCTGCTGACGCACCGCGTGCCGGCCGGCGTGGACGAGGCCGCCAAGGTCAAGGCCTCCTATCTGGCCGCTGTAGCCCTGGGCAAGGAAAAGAATGCGCTGATCTCGCGCGCCAAGGCCACCGAGCTGCTGGGCACCATGCTGGGCGGCTACAACGTCTCGCCGCTGATCGAGCTGCTCGATGACAATGACGTGGGGACCATTGCCGCCAAGGGCCTGAAGACGACGCTGCTGATGTTCGACGCTTTTCACGACGTAAAGGAAAAGGCCGACAAGGGCAACGCCAACGCCCGCGCCGTGATTCAAAGCTGGGCCGATGCCGAATGGTTCACCAGCCGCCCTGAACTGGCCAAGAGCCTGACCATCACCGTATTCAAGGTACCCGGCGAAACCAATACCGACGACCTCTCGCCCGCGCCTGACGCGACGACCCGCCCCGACATTCCCCTGCATGCGCTGGCCATGCTCAAGAACAAGCGCGAAGGCACAGCCTTCCAGCCTGAAGAAGACGGCAAGCGCGGCCCGGTCCAGTTCATCGAAGACTTGAAGAAAAAAGGCCATCTTGTCGCTTACGTGGGCGACGTGGTCGGCACCGGTTCTTCGCGCAAATCGGCCACCAACTCGGTACTGTGGTTCACCGGCGAAGACATTCCCTTCGTGCCGAACAAGCGCTTCGGCGGCGTGTGCCTGGGCAGCAAGATCGCCCCGATCTTCTACAACACCATGGAAGATGCCGGCGCACTGCCCATTGAGCTGGACGTCTCCAAGATGGAAACCGGCGACGTGATCGAGCTGCGGCCTTACGAAGGCCGTGCGCTAAAGAACGGCGAAGTCATCGCCGAATTCCAGGTCAAGTCCGACGTGCTGTTCGACGAAGTACGCGCTGGCGGCCGCATCCCGCTGATCATCGGCCGCAGCCTGACCGCCAAGGCCCGCGAAGCCCTGGGCCTGCCGGCCTCGACCCTGTTCCGCCTACCGCACAACCCGAACGTCCAGGTCAAGGGCTACACCCTGGCACAGAAGATGGTCGGCCGCGCCTGCGGCCTGCCCGAAGGCAAGGGTGTGCTGCCCGGCAGCTACTGCGAACCGCGCATGGCCTCGGTCGGCAGCCAGGACACCACCGGCCCCATGACCCGCGACGAGCTAAAAGACCTGGCCTGCCTGGGCTTCTCGGCCGATCTGGTAATGCAGTCGTTCTGTCATACCGCAGCCTATCCCAAGCCCGTGGACGTCAAGACGCAGCACACCCTGCCCGAATTCATGAGCAATCGCGGCGGCATCTCGCTGCGTCCGGGCGACGGCGTGATCCACTCGTGGCTCAATCGCATGTTGCTGCCCGACACCGTGGGCACCGGCGCTGACTCGCACACGCGCTTTCCCATCGGCATCTCCTTCCCCGCGGGCTCGGGCCTGGTGGCCTTCGCTGCCGCCACGGGCGTGATGCCGCTGGACATGCCGGAATCGGTGCTGGTGCGCTTTTCGGGCAAAATGCAGCCCGGCGTAACTCTGCGCGACCTGGTCAACGCCATTCCGCTTTACGCCATCAAGCAGGGCCTCTTGACGGTGGCCAAACAGGGCAAAGAGAACATCTTCTCCGGCCGCATCCTGGAAATCGAAGGACTGCCCGACCTGAAGGTGGAACAGGCCTTCGAGTTGACCGACGCCTCGGCTGAGCGCTCGGCAGCCGGCTGCACGGTACGCCTGAACAAAGAACCCATCATCGAGTACATCAACAGCAACATCGTGATGCTCAAATGGCTCATCGCCAACGGTTATGAAGACGAGCGCTCGATCCGCCGCCGCATCAAGGCCATGCAAGCGTGGCTGGCCGATCCCAAGCTGCTCGAACCGGACGCCGGCGCCGAATACACCGCCGTGATCGACATCGACATGAACGAGATCACGGAACCCATCGTCGCCTGCCCCAACGACCCCGACGACGTGAAGACGCTGTCGGACGTGGCGGGCGCCAAGATCGACGAAGTGTTCATCGGCAGCTGCATGACCAACATCGGCCACTTCCGCGCGGCGTCCAAGCTGCTCGAAGGCAAGCGCGACATCCCGGTCAAGCTGTGGGTGGCCCCGCCCACCAAGATGGATGCCGCCCAGTTGACCGAGGAAGGCCACTACGGCGTGTTCGGTACCGCCGGCGCCCGCACCGAAATGCCGGGATGCTCGCTGTGCATGGGCAACCAGGCGCAGGTGCGCGAAGGCGCGACAGTGATGTCGACCTCGACCCGCAACTTCCCCAACCGCCTGGGCAAGAACACCAACGTATACCTGGGTTCGGCCGAACTGGCCGCGATCTGCTCGCGCCTGGGCAAGATTCCGACCAAGGAGCAATACCTGGCGGACATGGGCGTGATCAACCAGGACGGTTCGAAGATCTACCAATACCTGAACTTCGACCAGATCGCCGATTACAAGGATGTGGCCGACGCCGTCGACGCCTGATGCGCTCACAACCCGCCGCCGGCAGCAAGCCGGCAGCAATAAAAAACCCTGCGTGGCCTTGCCATTGCAGGGTTTTTTTATAGGTGCGCCGGGATCAGGCTGATATGGGCCGGGCCGGGGCTGTCTGCGCGAAACAGGCGCGGATTGCGCCTGAGGGTCCAGCGAGGCCGGCAACCCTTTTACAACGGTCATCGCTTGCTGTGTATGCCGCGCTCAAGCCGCGGGGCGCAGGACATACTTCAAGATGGTTTTTCTCAACTTCGAGACAAACTGCTCTTGAAAATGCACGCACACCCAAACGGCAAAAATAATGAAAGCGGCGTACCCGATCAAGCTGGGCGTGATATGGCCCGCCCTCGCCACCCATTCCTGCCAGTTCCCATGCCGATCCGCAGCCATGCTGCGCAGCAAAGGCTCGAGCGTGATCCACAGAGAAAAAAGCGGCACGTGCAGGGCAAAAATCGACAATGACGAAGCTCCCAGGCGCGGCAGATTGCGCTGTAGCCAAGCGGAACGGGGAGCCGGCAGCAATGCGCAGAGGTACAGCAACACCAATTGGGATGGCAACAAAAGGCCGTTGTGCAAAAGCGGCCACCAGATACGATCAGGACTCTGTGTGTAGAGCAAAGTAGCCGCGGCAACACAGCACAAAATAAACAAAGACAGCATCGCGCAGCGTACGGCTCCGGGACGGTATCCACGCTGCTGGTGAAAGCGGAAAAGGCTATAGCAAAGAATTCCGCACAGGAATTCAGGCAGGCGAAACGGAGGGAAACGCTGCAAAAGCCCCGTCCAGGGGACCCCCCAAAGCTGATTGGAAATTACATACAGCGGCGGCAGAAGATAGACAAAGCAGAGAGCCGCGATAGCCAGCTTGGTTTTTTTCACCTGCAGCAGCCTCAGTGCCGCGAAAGGAAAGATCAGATAGAAGAAAAACAGCGTGGACAGCGACCAAAGCGGGGCATTGAAGGTGAGATACAGGGGATTCCAGGCCTGCAGCATGAAAATCTGAAGCACGACGTTTAGCGCCAGCTCGCGATTGTTCATGTAATGCCTGTAAAGCTCCGGGTGCGTCTGCCCGGTTATGTCGTTGGTATCGTAAACGACAAAGCGCGGCGTGGCGCCGGGGCCGTCCGGCGGAATCGCAAGCCGATGCATCAGCAGCAATATCAGTACCGACGACACGAGCGCGACAATATGTATTGGATAAAGATTGCTGAAGCGCTTGAGCCAGAAGCTATTGGCCGGCTCGCGCATCTGATTGCCGTTGAAATACACGTGCGCCAGCAGGAAACCGGACAAGACAAAGAAAGTGCTGGTGGCGTAGAACCCCATGCTGACGATATCTTTCAGCCAGGGTGTGCGATCGAACTGCGGATAACGATGCGCAGTATGGTAGATCATGACAAAAATACCGAGCGAAAACCTCAGAAACTCCAGCCCGGAAAAATGGAGTTTGTTATACATCCGGCCTGTGGATGGAACCTGATTCATGGATTATTCGCGCAGTCTGTCGTGTTGCTGAATTTTAGGCCGAAGGCTCGCGCTCAAACGTGCCGGCAATAGCAACTTTGTATTTGATCTTTGCAGGCTGCGAACGGCACATAAAAAAGCCGGTGTCCACGACGCCGGCTTGCTATCGATCCGTTCAGGCTCCGCCTTGCGGGCAAAGGGAAGGAATCAGGCTTCGAATTCGCCTTCGTCTTCTTCGCCACGAGCCTGGCGCTCGGCATTCTTGACACCCGTATGGCGTACATCGGTGCCGCGCACCATGTAAATGACGCGCTCGGCCATGTTCTTGGCATGGTCGCCGATGCGTTCGAGCGCGCGGCAGATGAAGATCAGGTCGATGGCGTGCGAGATGGTGCGCGGATCTTCCATCATGTAGGTGATGAGATTGCGCAGCGCCGCCTTCCATTCGCGATCCACTTCCTTGTCGCTACGCACGACAACGGCAGCCTGTATCGGGTCCAGCCGGGCAAAGGCGTCGAGCATCTGGCGCAGCATGCTGGCGACCTTGTCGGTCATATGTCGCAACTCGACCAGCGGCGGATTGGGCTGGCCGCTTTCCTGCATGCGGCGCACAGCGATGGCGATCTTCTCGGCCTCGTCGCCGGAGCGCTCCATGTCGGTAAGCATCTTGGACACTGCCAGGAGCGTGCGCAGATCGATAGCGGTGGGCTGGTGGCGGGCCAGGAGCAGGCTGATGCGCTCGTCGATTTCGACTTCGCTGCGGTTGACCTCTTTTTCGCGCTCGCGCACCCTGTCGACCAGGGCCAGGTCGGACGTGGCCAGGGCCTCGACCGCCTCGTTGACCATGGCTTCGACCACGCCCCCCATGATCAGGAATTGCGAGCGGACGAATTCCAGGTCGTTGTCGAACTGCTTATTGGTGTGATCCGGCATGCGTGTTCCTTCGAGGGTGGGCGAGCCGGCTTGTGGCGGCAGACTCGGCAGCTTATGACGTTAATGTGACGAAATTATGAAGCAAGGCCATGCCTGGCGACTACGCTGCGGGGCGGTCCAGGCGGCGTATGCCGCTCTGCGTCGCCAGCAGGGCGACATCAGCGCCCGCTATGGCGAACAGGCCGCAGGTGACCACGCCTGCAAAATTGTTGATCCGGGCCTCCAGCGCGCAGGCGTCGGTGATCTGCAGACCGCTCACATCGAGAATGACGTTGCCGTTGTCGGTGACGAACCCTTCGCGCAGGTGCGGTTGGCCGCCCAACTGCGCAAGACGGCGCGCGACCGCCTCGCGGGCCATGGGGATGACCTCGACCGGCAGCGGAAACTTGCCCATGCGCTCGACCAGCTTGGATTCGTCGGCGATGCAGATAAAGCGTTCGGCCACGGAGGCGACGATCTTCTCGCGCGTAAGCGCGCCTCCGCCGCCCTTGATCATGTGCAGCCTGGCATCGATCTCGTCGGCGCCGTCGACATAGATCGGCATGGTGCCCACCTCGTTCAGGTTCAGGACTTTCAGCCCGTGGCCGGCAAGCCGCTGCGCGCTGCGCTCAGAGCTGGCGACGGTGGCGCCGATGCGGCCCTTGAAGCGTGCCAGGCCGTCGATGAAAAGATCGGCGGTGGAACCGGTCCCCACGCCGATGACCACATCGGGAGCCGCGACGGCGTCGACGAATTCCAAGGCCGCATCGGCGGCTTGCTGTTTGAGTTGCTGTTGGCTGAGCATGGGGGCTGGGTGCTGCACCGGCGTTTAAAACCGGGATTTTAGCGGGTTCCCGCCCCGGCCCTTGCGACTAAGCCCGAACCTCCTGCCGCTGAAAAACGGCATAGGCCACCGTGAACAACACGATGACGCCCGCGATAAGGCCGACCGCCTGCGCCCAGACGATCTGCAGGCTTTGCCCTAGCGCCAGGGGCGCCCCCATGATCGCGCCTTCGAGCTGGCTCAGGAACACGGGCCCCAGCGTGCGCGTGGACGGACTGAGCACGACGATCATCGCTTCATTGAAAAGCTCGCCGGGAGAAAGGCGCTGCAGCGCCTGGGCCCATTCCAGAGTCGCCAGGCTGGACTGGCCCAGCCCATCCGGCGGCGCGATGGCCTGCGCAAGCGCGCCGGCCAGCATGGGCCACAACAGCGCCAGGAACAGCCACAGGCCCAATGCCACCAAGGCCGACGTCGCCGCCGAGCGAAACAGCACCGAGAACAGCATGGCGACTGCGAGCCACACCCCCGCGTACATCAGCGCGATAAAGAGAAAGACGAGCGAACGAAGAATCTCCTGGCCGCTGGGAGGCACACCCAGCAGCAGCAGCCCGGCCCCCATGACCAGCAGCCACAGGCACAGCAGGCTGACTGCCAGCGTACCCAGGCCAGCCAGAAACTTGCCCATCAGCAGGGCATCCCGGTAAATGGGTTGCGCCAAAATGCGGCTCATGGTGCGCCGGCTATATTCGCCGTTGATTGCGTCAAAGCCCAGGCCTATGGCCAGAAGCGGAATCAGGAATCCCAGCAATGCGGCGAACGAGGGCATGGCCCCCTGCGAAGTCGTGAACAGATGAAGAAATATGAAGGGATCCTGGGACGTGTTCGTACGCACGCGTCGGAACACGCCATACAGCGAGGCGGCAGCGGTCAGCACGATCAGCCATTCCAGCGTACGCATGCGTGCGCTGGAAAAGTGATCCGCCATCTCCTTGGTTGCCACCACGCCCAGCCCCGCCCAGGGGGAACCTTTACGCTGCTGCATGAGCTGTCTCCTCCTGCGCCGCCGCTTCCTGGTTGCGAAAGAAATGGTTGTAGATGGCGTCCAGACTCGGTTGCTCCACCGAAAGCTGGACGAGATTGCCGCCGGCCTGTACCACGGCTCGCGCAGCCTGGGCCCGCACGTCGCCCTGCGCCAGCAGTCGGTAACGGTCTGGCGCCAGCATGGTCACCGACTGCACGCCCGGCACGACAGACAAGTGACGCTCAAGGTCCTCACCGCTGGCCTGCACTTCGACGGCAAAGCCCCCGCCGAGCACCTGTCTGGCCAGCTCCGGCACATTGCCCATCAATTCAATGCGCCCCTTGCGGAACAAAGCTACCCGGTCGCAGATGCGCTGCATGTGATCGAGCAGATGCGAAGACAGCAGCACCGTCACCCCGTCCTTTTTAAGCGAACGGATCAGTTCGAGGAATTCCTCGGTGGATTGCGGGTCCAGTCCCGACGTGGGTTCGTCCAGGATGGCCACGCGCGCCTGCTTGACCAGAATCTCGGCCAACCCCAGTCGCTGGCGCATGCCGCGCGAGAAGGTGCCGACGCGTCTGTCGGCCACATCGGTCAGGCGCATGCGCGCCAACGCATTATCGATGCGCCGCTGACGCTCGGCTGCGCCCAGTCCCAGCAGCCGCGCGATGTAGGCCAGGTTGGCGCGAGCGCTCATGTCGTCGTAGAAACCCACCGCGTCGGGCAGGTAGCCCAGGTTGCGCTTGACCGCCAAGGGATCGCGCTGCGGGTCCAGGCCCAGTACACGCACGCTGCCCGAACTTATGTTGGTCAGCCCCAGCAGCATGAGGATGGTCGTCGTCTTGCCCGCCCCATTGGGGCCGAGCAGCCCGAATATCTCGCCTGCGCCGACGTCGAAACCGATGCCGTGGACAGCGGTCGCCGAACCGTAGCGCTTGGTCAGATTCCGGGCCTCTATAACGGGCTCGTTCATCGCCGTCCAAACCTCGCAACAACACCGACCAGGATCAGGATGGCGATGGCAATGATGGCAATGCCGATGACGCCCCAGGTGCTGGATGTGGTGACCGAAATACGGAAATCGCTCGATGCCGATTGCGCGCCAGACTGTGCGCTCAGCGTGGCCATGTAATCGCCGGACAGCGAATGGGGCGAGGGCGTTATGTGCGCCTGCACCTGGGCTTGATGCCCCGGCTCGATATCGGCGATGGACTTGGGATCGAAGGTCACGCTCCAACCCTCGGGTGCGCTGCCGCTCAGTTGCACGTCACGGGCCGCCGCGCCGCCCGTATTGCTCACGAGGATCGGAATGGTCGAGCTCTGGCCGGACTGGGCGCTCGCGCTCAGGATGCCCTCGCGGCCTGCGATGTGCAGGTCGGGCTGGCCCGTGATCTGCATCTGCAGCGCCGTGCCGGCGCTCAGGCCGTCGGCCGCCGCGGTCACGCCGATGGGATAGTTGCCCGGCTTGACGTCCGAAGGCGCACGCACGCTCAGCTTGATGTCCTTGCTCTTGCCCGCCTTGATGGGCACCGAATTGACCTGCTGATCGCCATACGCCTGGGTGAAGGTGGGTTCGAAGCCGTCGGGTAGTTTCGCGGCCAGGCTCACGATCTGATTTTTACCGCTGTCGTTCTTGACGGTGAACTCGTAATCGAACGAGGATTGCGCGGTACCGGTAAGCGAAGGCAGCGAGGGCTGCAGCGTAAGCTTGGCCGGCAGCTCCTTGGCCGGCGTGACGGCCAGCGGCAGGCTGATCTGCTGGCCATTGCCCTGCGCCAGCACCGTCAGCGTATGCTCCTGCGTGCCAGCGTCGGCGGGCACCTTCAATTTCAATTGCAGCGTGACGCTGTCGTCGGGCGTAGGCATGGCCGCGGCCACCGGCTGTCCACCGCCCAGCAGCGTAGCCGTCCAGCCGTGCGGCACGCCTTGCACGCTCAGCGACAAGCGCGCCGGCGGCAAGCCGTAGTCGCGCAGTTGCATGGAGATACGGGAGGTGGCGCCGGCCTGGGCGGTGATGGCCGGGTAATCGGTCGTGAGATACAGACCTTTGATGTCATGGTTTTTTTGGGCATGTGCCGCAGCAGCGCCCAAAGTCATCGCGGCCGTGGCCAGAAGGGTTAGCAGTTTCTTGCGCATATCCGTCGTCGTTGAAATGGATTGCAGGCTCATGGGTCGACCATGCTTGCCGGCGCTCCGGGGTCAATAACAAATGGACGCGTCCACGCGATCTGTGCCGCGCTCTTACCCCCGCACTGTTATGCGTCGCTAGAGCTTAGAAGCCTGACCACTTCGATTTGGTTCCACCAACGCGGTGGTGTTTATTTCAGGCAGTTTCATCGTCTGCCGGGTCGTCGCCGTCCAGCAGATTCACCGCATCCCCGTCAGGCAGAGCCTCGACCTCGCGCAGGTTGCGCAGCATGGCCCGGGTGCGGACCTCCGTCTGGCCTATTTTGTTGCTGGCCTGATCCAGGCTCTTCTTGACGCTGGCCAGCGATTCGCCGAACTTGCCGAACTCGGTCTTGACGGCGCGTAGCACCTGCCAGACTTCAGAAGAACGCTGTTCGATGGCCAGGGTGCGAAAACCCATTTGCAGGCTGTTGAGCATGGCGGCCAGATTCGACGGGCCGGCTATGCTCACGCGCAGGGACTGCAGCTTGTCGGACAGACCCGGTACGCGCAGTACCTCGGCATATAGTCCTTCGGTGGGCAGAAACATAATGGCGAAGTCGGTGGTGTGCGGCGGGGCCACGTATTTTGTGATGCTCCGGGCCTGGACTTCGACCGCGCGTGCGAGCCCGGCCGACGCGGCGCGGGCCGCATCGGTATCGCCCGCTTCCTGCGCATCAAGCAGGCGCTCATATTCCTCCTTGGGGAACTTGGCGTCGATGGGCAGCCAGACCGGCTCGCCCTCTTCACCCCGGCCCGGCAGCCGAATGGCAAACTCGACGATGGCATCGCTGCCCGGCACAGGCTTGACATTGCGACCGTACTGCTCGGGCGTCATGGTGTCTTCGATCAGACGCGCCAACTGGACCTCGCCCCAGGTGCCGCGCGACTTGACGTTGGTCAGCACACGTTTGAGGTCCCCTACTCCGGCAGCCAGGCTCTGCATCTCGCCCAGGCCCTTATGCACGGCTTCCAGGCGCTCGGAGACCAGGCGGAAGGATTCGCCCAGCCGCTGCTCCAGCGTGGCGTGCAGCTTCTCGTCGACAGTGCGCTGCATGGCTTCCAGACGCTGGCCGTTATCGGCCTGCAGCGCCTTCAGGCGTTCATCCACGGTCTGGCGCACCTCGCCCATGCGGCGATCGTTGAGCTCGACCAGTCCCTGCAGTCGCTCGCCGAGCTGAGTGGCGAAACGGCCCAGGGCATCGTTGTGTTCGGCACGCGCCTCGCGGGCATCACGGGTGAGCGCCGTGCGCAGGTCTTCGTGGCTTTGCGTCAGGCCGGTTCCCAGAACGCGCATGGCCTCGGTCAGTTCGGCGCGCAGGCCGCGCTGGCTTTGCGCCAGCTCATTGCGCGTGTCGCGCTGACTGCTGGCCAGCTCTTCGCGCATGCCGCGCTCGGAACGTTCGAGGGCGTCGAGCAGGGCGCGCTGCCCGCCGGCGCCGTGACGGCCGCGCAGCGCAAGATACAGACTCGCGATGAAGGCCAGCACCGCAGCCAAGGCGGCGACCCAATGCAATATTTCATCCATCACAAAATCGTACCCTGAATATCGACCAGAACGTAGTCGCGCCCCTGCTGCTGCCCGCGGCGCATGGGATTGCGCGTGCTGCAGGTGGCATATTCGGGATCGACATAGCGGTAGAACAGGTGTTCGTCGCGACCGGCCGGGATGCCCAGCCTGGGGGCATTGAGCAGCCGCCCGGGACTCGCACCCACATTCTGGACATAAAGGCGGGCCGGATCGAAGCCCTGCGCATCCCAGTCGGCGACTTTCAGGTTCAGCGAACGGCACAGCAGCGCCTGGCCGGCGCACAGTTTTCGGGGATCGCGCGGATTGCCCTGCGCATCGGGATTTAGTTCCTGCATGCGCGCCAGCGACCTGGGGCCGGACACCTCATCCAGCCACGGGAGGGCAGACTTGATCAGCACCGCATTGCCGGGCCCCGCCGCGCTGAAATTGAGCGAATCGCCCCCCTGCGAGTGATACATGTAGATCGTGCCACCGTCCATGAACAGGGCGCGACGCTTGCGGGTATAGCCCAGCGCCGCATGGCTGCCCTTCTCGTCCAGGTAATAGGCCTCGGTCTCGATGATGCGGGCCGACAGCCACAAGCGGCCCAGCTTGCGGCGTATGACCTTGCCGATCAGTTCGCGCGCCAGCTGGCAGGCGTCGCGATTGAAGAAGGAATCGGGGAGCGCCGTCATAGGAGGGGGTTTATGCGGTTTGAGTTCTTGATCCAAAAAAAGGCCTCAAGGAATTGGGAATTTTTTATCAAAATCAAGCATTTTCCCCCACACAGCGACTTCGGCAATCAAACACCCGCTTGCAGTCCAGGTCGCGTAACTGTCGACTCCTGGAAAAGCTGTTTGAAATACTCTCGGAATGCCCTCATGACAGGCGTCATTTCCACATCACGCGCCCACGCCAGTCCCACGTCCATGGCAGGAACGGAGTCCCTCAGATTGATGGTTTCCAGGCGCTTCCCTTCCAGGGACCAAGGGCGATAGACCATGTCCGACAGGATCGTCACGCCCAAGCCATTGGCCACAGAGCTACGAACCGCCTCCACTGAACTGGTACGCAAGCGAATGATCGGCTGGAAAGGCGTACGACTCCAGTACCGCAGCGTAGTAGCCGCCGCTTCATCCACCGTCAGCATGATGTAGGGCTGCTGCGCCACATCAGCCATAGTCACCTGGGCCTTTTCCAGCAGCGGATGACGCGCGGGCACCCATAGGCGGCGCTGCGAACCGAAAAAGGTCTCCAACGATAGGTCCTGCATCTTGACGTTGGAAGTAAGCAGCACGCCCATGTCGTAGCGCCGCGTGATCAAACCCTCTTCGATCCCTTCGCGCGCTACCTCGTGCACCTTGACCTCGATTCCGGGATGCAATTGGCCGAATCGATGCAGGTGGTGCGGCAGGAAGTAGCCCAGCACCGTATAGGTCGCGGCAATGGTCAGCGTGCCCGAGACATCGGCCTGGGCATCGACCATATGTTCAGCCTCGAGCGCAGCGGACTGGACCGTGTAGGCATGGCTGAGAAAACGCCTGCCGGCAGGCGTGAGTTCGACACCATACGGCAGGCGGATCAGCAACGGCTGTCCCACCATTTCCTCGAGATCTCGGATTGCCGTCGTAACAGCGGACTGGGAGATATTAAGTTGCAAGGCTGCATGCGAAATACGGCCTGTCTCGGCCACCACGACGAAGTACCTGACTTGGCGCAGCGTCAGTCGCATATCCCCTCCTATCCATTTATTTTCAGAAAGCAGGATATGAGCGAACGCGTTTTTTATCAATTGAACAGGGGAAAACCCCATATTTGATAAATATCACATACAAAAAACAGATACCGAGAATATAAAAATAATTCTTTTCACTGATCCGCCAGATCCTTAGTCTTGTCGACATCTCGTATCGGCTACTACTTGGCAAGGAAGGCGCATGAAAACTCGTATCGACCTCAATTCCGACATGGGCGAAGGCTTCGGTCACTGGATCATCGGCGATGGGGTCGACGAGCAACTTATGCCACTGATCACCTCGGCCAATATCGCGACCGGATTTCATGCCGGCGATCCGAACATCATGCACAAGATGGTCATGCTCGCCAAACAGCACAAGGTCGGTATCGGTGCGCATCCGGGGTTTCACGACCTAGTCGGATTCGGCCGCCGCCACATCACGGCCTCGGCGGAGGAACTGTGCAACGACATCGTCTACCAGCTGGGCGCATTGCGTGAATTCACGCGCCTGGTCGGCGCACCGCTGCAGCATGTCAAACCGCACGGGGCGCTCTACATGCATGCCTACCGCGACGAAGCGCTGTCGCGCGCATTTGTCCAAGCAATCCACACCATCGAGCCTTCGCTGATCGTTTTCTGTATGCCTGGATCGAGCACCTATAGAGTCTGCCAAGAAATCGGCCAGCCAGTGGTGCGCGAGTTCTACGGCGACCGTGACTACGATAAGACAGGCGCCATCGTACTGGTGCGCCACATGAACGCTCTGGATCCGGACGCCGTCGCCGACAAGGTACTTCGCGCCTGCATGGATGGCGTGGTCCAGACCATCGACGGCGAAGAGATAGCCGTGGATTTTGATTCCATCTGCATCCACAGCGACACGCCAGGCGCTCTGGCATTGATCCAGACGACGCGCAAAAAACTGGAAGCCAACGGCATCCGAATCACCCATGTCACGGAATTGATTTAAGGAGCAACACATGGCCCGACAAGAAGTCTATAGCCCTCTTCCCGGCATGTTCTACCGTCGCCCCTCGCCCGATGCCGGACCTTTCAAGCAAGAAGGCGACACGGTCGCCGTAGGCGATGTGATCGGCCTGGTCGAAGTCATGAAGCAGTTCAGCGAAATTACCACCGAGGTTGCAGGCACGCTCATCAAGTTCACCGTGGAAGACACCGCACCTGTCGATCCGGGTCAAGTAATTGCCATTATCGAAGGCTGATACGCACCCATGCCACACTTCAACAGACTGCTGATCGCCAACCGTGGCGAAATCGCAGTGCGCATCATCCGCGCCGCCAAGGAGCTTGGCATCCATACTATCGCCGTCTACAGCGATGCCGACGTCTCCAGCCTGGCGGTGAAACTCGCGGACGAATCCGTTCACATCGGACCGGCCCACGCGACCAAGAGCTACCTCAATGTCGACGCATTGATGGATGCCATGCACAAGACCGGCGCGCAAGCCGTGCACCCCGGCTACGGTTTCCTGTCCGAAAATGCCGACTTCGCCCAACGCATCGAAGACGCCGGCCTGGTGTTCGTCGGCCCCACCCCCGAGGCGATCCGCACCATGGGCGACAAGGCGAGCGCCCGCGCCGCGGCGCAGGCCGCTGGCGTGCCGACCGTCCCTGGCAGCGACGGCGTGCTGTCAAGCCCCGAGCAAGCCGTTCAGGTGGCTGAAGGCATCGGCTATCCCATCATGATCAAGGCCACGGCGGGCGGCGGCGGACGAGGCATTCGCGTAGCCCACAACCAGGAAGAACTCGTCCAGCAATTCATTACCGCCTCGGCGGAAGCCAAATCGGCCTTCGGCAATGGATCGCTCTACCTGGAGCGCTATATCCGCCGGGCACGCCACATCGAAGTGCAAATTCTAGGGGACGGCGACAATGTGGTGCACTGCTTCGAGCGCGAGTGCTCGTTGCAACGCCGGCGCCAGAAAGTCTGGGAGGAAGCGCCTTCCCCCGTACTCGACGACGCAACCCGTCAGTCGCTATGTCAGTCGGCATTAAAACTGGCGCAAACCGTCCACTACCGGGGCGCCGGGACCTTGGAATACCTGTATGACGATGAGACCGGCGATTATTTTTTCATCGAGATGAATACTCGCATCCAAGTCGAGCACCCCGTGACCGAGATGATCACGGGCATCGACCTGGTCAAGACCATGCTCCGTGTCGCCCGTGGCGAGCCCCTGCCCTTCAAGCAGGAGGACATCGTCCTGCGTGGAGCGGCCATCGAAGTGCGCATCAACGCCGAGAATGCCGCCAAGGGTTTCATGCCCAGCCCCGGCAAGATTGGCAAATTGATGTTGCCGGGCGGCCCTGGTGTTCGCTTCGATACCCTGCTCATGCCCGACTATGCCGTCCCGGCGTACTACGACTCGCTGCTCGGCAAGCTGATTGTTCACGACGATACACGCAAGGATGCGCTCAGCCGCCTGCGCCGCGCGCTGGACGAACTGGTCGTGGAAGGCGTTTTCACCACCCTTGCACTGCACCGGAAATTGGCTACCGACCCGGATGTGATTGCGGCGAACTTCCACACCAGTTTTCTGGAAACCTGGCTGATCGACAACCCCATTATCAATCCTGCCGTGGAGGCTGCCCCATGAGCACCCGCATCACTCTGCCGGCCAAGGCTCGCTATTCTTTCGGCGGCGACGAGCACATCTTCGTCGAGTTGAGCGAAGAGATGTCCTTGGAAGCCTTCTTCAAGGGAATTTCGATGTGCGCCGAGCTGCAGCGCCGCCAGATGCCGGGCGTGGCGGAAATTTGCCCGGCCAATTCCGCCATTCTGGTCAAGTACGACCCGGATGTCATCGCTCCCGACGCCATGCTGGAAACCTTGAAAAACATCGAGGCGAACCTGGGCGGCGATTCCATGGAACTGGATACCCGCATCATTGAAATCCCGGTGTACTACAACGACCCCTGGACCAATGAGACCCAGCTACGTTTTCGCGACCGCCACCAGGATCCCTCCAGCACCGACCTGCAATACGCCGCGCGTATCAACGGCTACGAATCAGTCGAAACCTTCATCCAAGCTCATGCCGGTTCGCCCTGGTTCGTATCGATGATCGGTTTCGTCGCCGGCCTGCCCTGGCTGTACCAGATGGTCGAACGGGACAGGCAGATCGAAGCCCCCAAGTATGTCCGTCCGCGCACCGACACGCCCAAGCACACGATAGGCTACGGAGGCTGCTTCAGCTGCCTCTATGCGGTGCGCGGCGCCGGCGGCTACCAGATGTTCGGTATCACCCCGACGCCGATCTACGACCCGAAGCAAGCCCTGCCCTACTTCAAGGAGAACAGGGTCTTCCTGAAGCCGGGTGACATCGTCAAATGGAAGAGCATCGATCGCGCCGAGTACGACCGCATAAGCGGCGAAGTCGATGCCGGCACCTATGAAGGGCCGAAAGTGCGCCAGGTGACGTTCTCGCTGAAAGACTTTTTGCCCAACCCCCAAGCCTACAACACGCAGTTGCTGGAGTTGCTCTATGGCAATTGAAATCCTCAAACCCGGCCTGGCCACCTCCATCCAGGACTCGGGCCGTCCCGGCTACTACCACTTGGGCATTCCCATGTCAGGGGCCATGGACCAGGAAAGCTATCTGGTCGCCAACCTATTGGTCGGAAACGATGAAAAAGCAGCTGTCATCGAATGCACCTTGCTGGCTCCCGAGATGCAATTGCACCAGGACGCACTTATCGCCATCACCGGCGCGCCGGCGGAACCCAAGATCAACGGCGAGGCCGTCCCGATGAACACATCCATCGCCGTGCGCAGCGGCGACAAGCTCAGCTTCGGTTTCATGAGGACGGGCGTGCGCAGCTATGTCGCCGTGGCCGGCGGGATCGACGTTCCCCTCATCCTGGGCAGCCGTTCCACCTATGCGTTGGGCGCGTTCGGCGGGTTCGAAGGCCGCAAGCTGCAAGCCGGCGATGTAGTACCCATCGGGGCGCCCTCGCCTGCCGCCAAGGCAGGCCGCAGCATCGACCCCGGACTACTACCCAGATTCGACAGGGAAGTGACACTGCGCATGATGCCCGGCCTGTACTTCCATCGATTGAAACCTGAATCGGCCGAAACGTTTTTCAGCGATACCTGGACCGTCGCGCCGGAGGCCGACCGCATCGCCTACCGCTACAAGGCAGGCCAGCCGCTCAAGTATATAGACCGCACGCCGCCATTCGGTGCCGGCAGCGATCCTTCCAACATCGTCGACTCCGGCTACCCCTATGGCTCCATACAAGTGCCCAGCGGCCTGGAACCCATCATCGTGCATCGGGATGCCGTATCGGGTGGTGGCTACGGAGTGATCGGAACCGTCATCAGCGCCGACATGAACCTGATTGCGCAAATGCAACCCAATAACAAGGCGCATTTCCTGCGCGTGGACATGCATCAAGCCCTGCAAGCCAGGAGGCTGCACAAACAACATCTGGCCAGAATCCGACAAGCCTTGTCTGGCTGACGCTTCGGACTTTCCCCGATGTACGCAAACTGGCAAATCGAAGTGCGCACACAAGCGTATATCCACGCGGCAAGGCATTGTCTCCCGCCCCCCGCCATATAACCCGTATCGACGAATTGTTTAAGGCGCTTATTCCCATGAGTAGGAAGCCATATAGAAAAACCCACTCCACAATGCGCGTCTCGTCAACGTGGACATCAAGCCGGGCGATCGAAGGCGCGGCGTAAGCAAAACCTCGAGCGCATGCGCCAGGCGCTCAGGTCATAAATCCTGATCCATAACCAACTGGGGAACAAAGACCATGGATATAAACCTTACCGGTAGCAACAAGGATGTCGAAGCGACGGACGCGCTCGCCAGGCAGGGCAACGATGAAGACCAGATGAGCCGAGGCTCCCTTGCCATGGCCTGGTACGGCACGGCAAGCGCATTCTTCTTCGTCTACATCGGTGCTGCCATGGCCTCGGCTTATGGCTCCGTGAATGCGATTATCGGCATCGTGCTGACTATCTTCTGCTATGGTGCGATTAATGCCGCGCTGTCGAAGTACGCCATCAACAACCGGACCACCGTCGCACAGTTTTCGCGCACGATCCTGGGTACTACCGGCTCATCCATTGCGACCATCATCTTCGCGCTCACCGCCATCTACTACGCCGTTTTCGAAGGTTCCATCGTCGCTTACGCATTCATGGCGGCATTTGGCGGGCCAAAGTGGCTATGGAGTCTGATTGTCGTCATCTACTCGACCCCTCTTATCATCGGCGGCGTGCGTCGCTTCCTCGACAAACTCAACGGCTGGCTAATGCCGCTTTACTTCTTTGGGCTTATCGCGGCTGTTATCTGGGCTGGCTCCAAATACGGTTTTAGCAACGCGTGGTTAACGCATGCCCCGTCAGTCGAGCTTCCGTTCGTCAAAGGCGGCCCCGGTTGGCTGGCCACGTTTGCAGGGTACATGGGCGTGTGGGTCATGATGATGTTCACGATGGATTTCTCCGCCCTGGGCAAACGGCAGGACATCAAATTTCATCAGCGCTACACCTTCGGCTCCGTTTTCTATGTTCTGGCCTACGGCTTTGCCGCATTCGTCGGCATTTTTCTCACCTTCACCATTCCCGGCATCCAGGTTTCAGAAACGGGCCTGGCTGGCGGCATTGTTTCGCTGATGGGCCTGCTTGGTCTGATTGTCATCATCGCATCCCAAACCCGCATCAATACCGCGAACTATTATCTGGGCGCCTCCAATCTACGGGCATTCGGCGAGCGCATGCTGCGGCTTCATATGCCAAATGTCGTGTGGGTGCTGATATCTTCCATCATCATCTTCCTGATCATGCTTCTGCCCATCGTGCAGTACATCCTGCTTGCGCTCGCCTGGCAGGGCGTCCTGGTGACGGCCTGGGTCGCCATTGCCCTGACCCATGTGCTGCTTGACGACGGACGAAACCAGGAACATGCCGCTATTGGCGACAAGCATTACCGTGCATTCAACAGCAACGGCCTTATTTCCTGGGTGGTTGGCACGGTAGTTGGCATCGCTATGCTGCAGCTCAGCACGATAGACCCGTCGCTTGCCGGGGTCGGATCCACTTGGGGGCCTATCTTCACCGCAGTGTCGTCCACGGTCATCTACGCCCTGCTCTGGAAGGCGCGTCCATCTCGCCGCACTGGCCTCATCGCAACCGTCAGGCCGTAGACGTTATTCAGAACTGACGAGTTGCGTTGCCTTCGCAGGTTCTGGCCGCACGATGCGGCGCCAACGTACTGCAAGATACTGCAAGTCGATCGGATCGCGCCGGGGCCTGGGGGCTGCGGCACGACCCGATCGACGTTTCATTACTCAATTCAGCAAACGCCATCAGGCAAAACGCTCGCCATAGCGTTTCTCTGAAAATCCCACAGTGACCTCACCGTTCCCAGTTACCGTAACTGGCCGGCGCACCAGCGCCGGATAATCGGCGATGAGCTTGATCCATTGCGCATCGGTGGAAGCGGCCCGCCGCTCTTGCGGCAAGGCACGCCATGTCATCGAGGTGCGGTTGACCAGCTTTTCCCAGCCGCCGACCCTGCCGGCCCAGGCCTTGAGCGTGGCCGCGGACACCGGCTCGTCGCGGTAGTCGACGAACGTGTGGGCGACGCCGTGCGCGTCCAGCCATTCGCGGGCCTTGATACAGGTGCCACATTTGGCCAGACCGTAAAGCGTGGTTTTGTTCATGATGCCGAACTCTCCTTGCGCCATTGCAGGCGGTTGGCCACGACCACGAAAACACCCACGGTCAGGATGAAAATCGTGGCCAGGGCGTTGATTTCGGGCTTCAGGCCTAATCGCACGCGCGAGAACACCTCCATGGGCAGCGTGGACGCCCCCGGCCCGGACAGAAATGAGGAGGTCACCACGTCATCGAGCGACAGCGTGAACGACAGCAGCCAGCCCGATGCCAGCGAAGGCGCGATGAGCGGCAAAGTGATCGCGAAGAAGACCTTGAGCGGCGGCGCGCCAAGGTCAAGCGCCGCCTCTTCGATCGAGCGATCCAGATCGCGCACGCGCGCCTGAATGATAACCGCCACGTAGGACATGCAGAGGATGACATGCCCGACCCAAATGGTGAAGCTGCCGTTTTCGGCGGGCCAGCCCAGCGCGCTGCGCATCTCGACGAACATCAGCAACAGCGAGATGCCCAGCACGACCTCGGGAATGACCAACGGTGCGCTCAGCATGCCTACATAAAGTGCAAAACCGCGAAAACGCCCCATGCGCGCGAGCACATAGCCGGCCCAGGTGCCGACGACCGTGGCTGCCGTGGCTGCAAGCAGCGCGATCTTGAAGGACAGCAGCGCCGCCGACAGCAGCGTGTCGTCGTGCAGCAGGGAGATATACCAGCGCAGCGAGAACCCGCTCCAGGAGGTCAGCACCGCCGATGCGTTGAACGAAAACACCACCAGGCAGACGATGGGCAGATAAAGGAATCCGTAGCCCAGCGTCAGGGCCAGCAGGCGCAAGGTCTTGTTGGGACCATTCATCGTCCCGCCTCCCGCTGCTGGTTGCGGACCTCATAGTGCTGGAACAGGGCCAAAGGCACCAGCAGCAGCAAGACCATCACGATGGTCACCGCAGAAGCCATGGGCCAGTCGGCGTTGTTGAAGAATTCGTTCCACATCACGCGGCCCATCATCAGCGTGTTGGCGCCCCCCAGCATTTCGGGAATGACGTACTCGCCCACGCAAGGTATGAACACCAGCATGGCCCCCGAGATCACCCCGGGCATGGACAGGGGCAACGTGATGCGCCAGAAAGCGTTCCAGGGCCGAGCGCCCAGGTCATAGGCCGCTTCCAGCAAGCGCAGGTCCATCTTCACCAGGTTGGCATAGAGTGGCAGTATGAAGAACGGAAGATAGGCGTAGATCATGCCGATGTAAACGGCAAGATCGGTACGATAGATTTCGATGGGCGAATGGGTCAGGCCCAGTGTCATCAACAGCTGATTGAGCAGTCCGTCGTTGCGCAGGATGCCCACCCAGGCATAGACGCGCAGCAGCTGGGACGTCCAGAATGGCAGGATCACGCCCAGCAGCAGCAGCTTGCGCGTCCTGGGGGATGACCTCGCCACGTAATACGCCACCGGATAGCCTATCAGGATGCACCAGATCGTGGTGACCGCAGCCATCTTGATCGAATTGAGATAGGTGGCGGCGTATAGGCTGTCGGAGAACAGCATGGCATAGCCGCGCCAATGCAGATCGAGCTTGGCGATGCCGTCTTCAAGATGTATGAGCGGCGTGTAGGGCGGAATGCCGAACCTCAGATCAGCGAAACTGATCTTGAGTACCAGCAGGAATGGCACCAGCAGGAAAGCCACCATCCACGCATAGGGCGGCAGGATGGCCAGCGTGCGTCCCGACGGCTTCAAGCGCGAGAGCGCGGTCTTCATGCTGCCAGCACCGTGGCGCTATCGGCATCCCAGCTGACATAGGCCTCGTCGCCGATTCCGGGCGCATCCATGCGGACGAGCGTCAGGCTGGGCACGCTGGCCTGGACCATCTTGCCCGAATCCAGGCGTACCTGATAGAGCGCGTAGCCCCCCATCCATGCCATGTGGCTGACGATGCCGCGCGACCAGTTGTAGTCGCCCGGGGGATGCCCGCGTGCAACCACCACGCGCTCGGGCCTTATCGATACGGCCACCTCCATGCCCAGCGGCTCGCTCACGCCATGGCTGACATAAAGGCGCCGCGACAGATCCGTGGACTCGATGGCGACATGATCGGGCTCGTCGATGACGATCGAGCCCTCAAACAGATTGGTCGTGCCGATGAACCCGGCCACGAACCGCGAATTGGGAAAATTGTAGACATCTTGCGGCGTGCCGCACTGCACGATCTGGCCTTCGGTCATGACGGCCAGGCGGCGCGCCATCGTCATGGCTTCCTCCTGGTCGTGGGTGACCAGAATGCAGGTCACCCCAACCTGCTCGACGATCTTGACCAGTTCGATCTGCGTCTTCTGGCGGATCTGTTTGTCCAGCGCCGACATGGGTTCGTCGAGCAGCAGCAGCTTGGGCCGCTTGACCAGGCTGCGCGCCAGGGCCACGCGCTGCTGCTGACCGCCCGAAAGCTGGTGCGGCTTGCGGCGTGTATAGCCAGCCATCTGAACCAAGGTCAGCGCCTCGAAAACACGGTCGTGGATTTCGGCCTTGGGCACCCCCTCCTGCTTCAAGCCAAAGGCCACGTTGGCCTCGACCGTCATGTGCGGAAAGAGCGCATAGGACTGGAACATCATGTTGACCGGCCGCTGGTAGGGCGGCACACGGGTGATGTCCTGGCCATCAAGCAGGATGCGACCGGAGGTGGGCTGCTCGAAACCGGCAAGCATGCGCAGGAGCGTCGACTTGCCGCTGCCCGAGCTGCCCAGGAGCGCGAATATCTCGTTGCGGGCGACCGAGAGATCGACCGAACTGACGGCGACCGTGTCGCCGAAGATCTTGACGACCTGCTCGATCTTGACGAATTCGTCGGGACCCGGGATGGAGGCACTCATGCGCCTATCGCCCGGACTTGAGCTCGGACCACAGGCGAGTCTGCAGGCGCAGGATGCTCAAAGGCAGCGCCTTGATGACAAAGAGCGTCTTGGCCACTTCCGGTGTGGGATATATCTCCGGATTGTCGGCAACCTCCTTGATCACGTATTTGCGCGCCTCTTTGTTGGCGTTGGGATAGAACATGGTGTTGGTGATGGCCGCATGCACTTGAGGGGTCTCGATATAGTTGATGAAGGCCATCGCATTCTGGGGATGCGGCGCATCCTTGGGGACGGCCATCACGTCGAACCAGGCCGGCGCTCCGCCCTTGGGAATGAAGTAGTTGATGTCGTAGGGCTTTTTGGCCTGGCGGGCGCGGTGGCGGGCGATCATCACGTCGCCCGAATAGCCGTAGACCATGCACAGGTCGCCGGAGGCCATTTCGTCGATATAGCCCGAGGAATTGAATTCGCGGATATAGGGGCGGATTTTCATGAGCACCTGCATCGCCGCCTTGTAGTCGTCGGGATTGGTGCTGTTGGGATCCTTGCCCAGATAGTGCAGCACGGCCGGGAACACCTGGGCAGCCTCATCGAGCACGGAGATACCGCAGTCCTTGAGTTTGGCGGCGTTTGCGGGGTTGAAAAGCATGTCCCAGCTGGCCAGATCGGCCTTGTCACCCAGGCGCTTCCTGACCGCGGTAACGTTGTAGCCTAAGCCGTCCGTCCCCATGCCCCAGGGCACGGCGTACTGGTTGCCGGGATCGACCGAGGCCACCAAGGCCATGATGGCGGGATCCTCGTAGTTCAGGTTGGGCATGTGGGCCTTGTCCAGCTTCTGGAACAGGCCGGCCTGGATCTGGCGCGCGACGTAGTTGGTGGACGGCACCACCACGTCGTAGCCGGTATGCCCCGTCAGGAGCTTGGCCTGCAGGACGTCGTTGCTGTCGTAGACGTCATACCGGACCTTGATCCCGGTCAGCCGCTCGAAACCCGGAATCGTATCGGGCGCGGTGTAGTCGGACCAGTTGTAGACGTTGAGAATTTTTTCTTCCGCCGCTGTCGCGCTAAAGGCAGCCAGCGCCAGGGTTGCCGCGAGTATTGTCGCTGCGTGTTTTGCGAGCTTCATCGTTTTCCCTTAGTCTGGATCTTGCGTCCAGGGTTTGCCAAAAAGCGGAATGATAAAGCCTTTTCCTCCAGGGAAAATTGGGGAAATTCTGGTTGTTGTTTGTTGGGTTCTTTGCTGGCGTTTATTGGGTTATTGCGCCGTCTGCGGGGTATCCGGCGAGGCCCTCTCGGATCAGCCCGCCCGATTCCGCATCCAATCGGCCACGCCGAAGAATGAATGCAGGATCCGGTCCTGCAGCGGCTGGGGAACGCCTTGGTCCTGCATCGCGCGCCCCATACAGGCCACCCATTGGTCGCGTTCGCTTTCGCCGATGGAAAACGGCAGATGGCGCGCCCGCAGGCGCGGATGGCCGAAGCGCTCAATGTAGTGATCGGGACCGCCGAAATAGCCGCACAGGAACCAGAAGAGCCTGTCGCGCGCCTGGTCCAGGCTGGGGCCGTGCACGCCGCGCAGGACGGCGAAGTCGGACTCCATGTCCATGAGGTCGTAGAAATGATCGACCAAGGTGCGCACGGCAGGCTCGCCGCCCAGCAGTTCGAAGAAAGTCTTGCTGGAATCCAGGGGCTCGAAAATCGGCTCGACTCGGGTGATCGCTGTCATGGAAAGCTCATCGAAACAGGGTTCAGGTTTCTCGCAAGCTTACCAAGGGCGGCGCGCGCAAGACGCCGCGCAGGGCCAGGGCACCGCCGGTCCAGGCCACCAGCATGCCGGCCGCCGGTCCTGCCAGCCAGGGCCAGAGGCTGGGAGCCATGGTAAAGCGAAACACCTGCTCGGCCAGCAACCAGGCCAGGGCGACGGCTCCGAACGCAGCCAGCAGGCCCGCCAGCGCCCCGACCGCCAACAATTCAATGCGCTGAGTGCGGGCCAATTGCACGCGGGTGGCGCCCAGGGCGCGCAGCACCGCCGCTTCGCGCACGCGCTCATCGCGCGTAGATGCCAGTGCGGCGGCCAGGACCAGCATGCCCGCCAGCAGCGTGAAGGCAAAGAGCAGTTGCACCGCGCGGCTCACTTCGGCCAGCACGACCTGCAGTTGCTGCAAGATGGCGGCCACATCGAAGACCGTCAGGTTGGGGAATCGGGCAACCAGCACGCGCAGCACCGCGCCTCGGCCCGGGGGCAGGTAAAACGAGGTGATCCAGCTGCGCGGCAGCCCCGAGAGCGTGGCCGGCGAAAGGATGGCGAAAAAATTGACCCGCATCGAATCCCAGTCAACCGTGCGCAAGCTGGTCACCCTGGCATCGACGTCCTGTCCGCCCACTTCGAACACCAGCCTGTCGCCTAGGTGCAGGCGCAGCCGCTGGGCCAGACCCGTTTCCAGCGACACCTCGCCTTGCCCGTGCGGCCGCAGCCATCTGCCCTGCGCAATGCGGTTGCCCTTGGGCAGGCTGGCATCGTAGGACAGGTTGAACTCGCGATCGACCAGGCGCTTAGCGCGCGGATCGTCGTAATCGTCCGGCCCGACGGGCTTGCCGTTCACCGCGATCAGGCGGCCGCGCACCATGGGCAGGAGCTTCGCTTGTACCAGCCCGGCGTCTGCGAGCTGCCGGGACACGGCGTCGCGCTGGTCGTCCTGCACGTTAATGAGAAAGCGGTTGGGCGCCTCCAGCGGCAAGGAGCGCTGCCAGCCTGCGATCAGGTCGGTGCGGGTCAATGTGAGCAGCAGCAGCGCCATCAGGCCCACCGCCAAGGCGCACACCTGCGTGATGGTGGCCAGACGGCGGCGCACCACGCCAGCCAGGGCGAAACGCAGAGCCGGCGCGCCTTGCAAGACATTGCGCAGCCTGCCCAGGGCCAGCACGCACAGCCAGGCAGCCAATGCGAACGCCAGAAAGGCCCCGAGAAAGCCACCTGCCACGATGACGGCCAGCCTGGCATCGCCCGCGAACCACCAGATCATCAGGGCCATGCCCAGCGCCCCGAGGGCGTACCCCGCCAGATCGCGGAGCGGCGCGGCATCGAGATCGCGGCGCAATACGCGGGCCGGAGGCACCCGGCGCAGTCGCGACAGCGACGGCATGGCAAAACCCAGGAGCAGCAGCATGCCGGTCAGCATGCCCTGCAAGGCAGGCAGAAAGGACGGCGCGGGCAAATGCGTATTGATGAGCCCGGAAAGCAGCCAGACCAGTACCTGATGCACGCCATAGCCCAACGCGCATCCCGCCGCACAGGAAAAAAGGCCCACCGCGCCGAATTCGACCCGCAACAAACGCGTGACCTGCGCCTGCTGCGCGCCCAGGCAGCGCATGACGGCAATGCCGTCTCGGTGGCGCTGCATGAACCGGCCGGCGGCCAGCGCCACAGCCACCGCGGCAATCATCACGGCCAGCAAGGCCACCAGGGCGAGAAAGCGCTGGGCGCGGTCCAGCGTGCGGCGCACTTCGGGGCGGCCCGATCCCAGGCTGGCAAGCTTTTGTCCGCGCCCCAGCCTGGACTCGAGCCAGGCGCGATATCCTGCCACGGCATCAGGCGGGCCCGCTGCCAGAAGGAAATAATCGACCCGGCTGCCGGTCACCACCAGATCGGTAGCCGGCAGGTCAGACAGATTCATGAGCACGCGCGGCGCCAGATCGATGAACTGCATGCCGCGGTCGGGTTCGTAGGACAGCACCTTGGCCACACGCAAATGCGCATCGCCCAGGGCAATGCTATCGCCCATCTTGATGCCAAGCAGCGCGGGGAGCTGCGCATCGACCCAGACCGTACCGGGCGCGGGCACATCGCGGGTGGCCGCGTCCGGGCCATAGGGTTGGCCGGCCACGCGCAGTACGCCACGCAAGGGGTAACCCGGCTCGACGGCCTTGAGCGAGACCAGCTGGGCGCGGGAGGCCGAACTGGCCATGGATGGAAACTGTTCGACCGCGGACAGGTTCAGGCCTAGTCTGCGCGCCTGGACGGAAAAATCCGTGGGAATGGGCGCATCGGCCTGCAACACCAGGTCGGCGCCCAGCATCTGGGCCGAATCGCGCACCAGCGCCTGTGACACTCGGCTGGACAGAAAGCCCACGCTGGTAATCGAGGCCACGGCCACCACCAGGGCCAGGATGAGCAGCCGCAATTCACCTGCGCGCGCGTCGCGCCGCATCAGTGCCAGGCCAAGGCGCCAGGCGGAAAATTGGGGAAATCCGGGATCGGCCATGCCTGCCATGGTAGCCAATCCCGAGAACTCGGGCTGGAAAAATCAGCGCGGCCGCTTGTCGACCACGCGGCGGGCCTTTCCGGTCAGCGTGCGTTCGACGAAACCGCCTTCGGCGACGCGCACGCGCGCGGTCACGCCGATGTAGGACTTGACCGCGTGCTGTAGCTGCTTGCCCAGGGCATCGCGTTCGGCTTCGCAGAGGTGCTCGAACTCGGCGCGCACTTCGGCCAGGATCTCCAGCGCGTCCAGATTGCCCTCGCGCGTGAGCACCAGTTGGTAGTGCGGCGCCAGTTGGGCGATCTTGAGCACTTGCTCCTCGACCTGGGTGGGAAACACATTGACCCCGCGGATGATCAGCATGTCGTCGCTGCGGCCGGTGATCTTGCCGATGCGGCGCATGCTGCGCGCGGTGGGAGGCAGCAGGCGCGTGAGGTCGCGCGTGCGGTAGCGGATGACCGGCATGGCCTCCTTGGTAAGCGAGGTGAAGACCAGCTCGCCCTCCTCGCCATCGGCCACGGGCAGGCCGGTCTGCGGATCGATGATCTCGGCATAGAAGTGGTCTTCCCACACCACCGGACCGTCCTTGGTCTCGACGCATTCGCTGGCAACGCCGGGCCCCATCACTTCGGACAAACCGTAGATGTCGACCGCATCGATGCCGGCCTCGGATTCGATGTCCTTGCGCATCTGGCCCGTCCAGGGTTCGGCGCCGAAGATGCCGATGCGCAGCGAACTGGCGTGCGGGTCAACGCCCTGCCTGCGCTGCTCTTCGAGGATGTTGCAGAAGTACGAGGGCGTGACCATGATGATGTCGGGCTTGAAATCCTGGATCAACTGCACCTGCTTCTCGGTCTGCCCGCCGGACATCGGGATCACGGTGCAGCCCAGCCTCTCGGCGCCGTAGTGTGCGCCCAGGCCTCCGGTGAAAAGGCCGTAGCCGTAGGCCACGTGCACCACGTCGCCCGGTTTGCCGCCGGCAGCGCGGATCGAACGCGCAACCAGGCCAGCCCAGTTGTCCAGGTCCTGTTTGGTGTAGCCCACCACGGTCGGCTTGCCGGTAGTGCCGCTGGAGGCGTGCACCCGCGACACCTGCTCGCGCGGGACGGCGAACATGCCGAAGGGATAGTTCTCGCGCAGCTCCTTCTTGGTGGTGAAGGGAAACCTGGCGATGTCTGACAGCTGTTTGAGGTCGTCCGGATGCACGCCGGCATTATCGAAGGCCTGCCTGTAGTGCGGCACATTGTTGTAGGCATGGGCCAGCGTCCATTTCAGGCGCTGCAGCTGCAGCGCCTCAATCTCATCACGGCTGGCGTGTTCGATGGGATCCAGGCCGGGCTTGCTGAGGGTATTCATGATTGTCTCCTGCTTTTATTTCCACGCATGTTTCACTGGGGCGCTAGGCCTGGTGCGAGTCGCCGATGACCTGCCCCTTGATGCGGTAGGAGCGGCCGCGGAAGATGGCGATGGTTTTGCCTTCCTGGTTGGTGATGGTGATGTCGTAGATGCCCGTGCGGCCGGCCAGCGAACGCTCCTGGGCCAGGGCCGTGAGCATGTCGCCCTCGAAACCGGGCGCCAGGTAGTCGATGGTGCAGCCCGAGGCCACGGTGGCGACGTTGCGCGAATTGCACGAGAAGGCGAAAGCGCTGTCTGCCAAGGAGAAGATGAAACCGCCATGGCAAGTACGATGGCCGTTGAGCATGTCGCCGCGCACCGTCATCGTCAGCTTGGCATAGCCCGGCGCGACTTCGACCACGCGCATGCCCAGCCCCTGCGTGGCCGGGTCCTTGGCGTACATGCCCTCGGCCACGGCCTGGGCCAGGGCCTGGGGATCGGTCGGAACATTCACGACAGTGCTGTCCATCACTCCCCCCTGAATTGCGGTGCGCGCTTTTCCAGGAAGGCGGCCACGCCCTCGGCGTAGTCGCGGCTCCTGCCCATTTCGCGCATCAGATCGCGCTCCAGGTCGAGCTGGGTCGCCAGATCGTTGCCCAGGCTGGCCGCCAGAGCCCGTTTGGTGGCAGCCAGGCCCTTGGTGGGCGCCTGCGCAAAGTGCAGCGCCAGCCTATCGAGCTCGGCGTCGAACTGCTCGTCGGGCACGCATTGCCAGATCAGCCCCCAGGCCTCGGCCTGGCGCGCCGGCAACTTGTCGCCCAGCAGGGCCAGGCCCAACGCGCGCGCGCGGCCCACCAGACGCGGCAGCGCGTAGGTGCCGCCGGTATCGGGAATGAGGCCCAGCCGGGAGAAAGACTCGATGAAACTGGCCGACTCCTTGGCGATGACGATATCGCCGGCGAAAGCCAGGTTGGCCCCGGCGCCCGCGGCCACGCCGTTCACGCCCACGATAACCGGCATGGGCAACGCATGCAGGCGCCTGACCAGCGGGTTGTAGTAGGTGTCGACCGTCTCGCCCAGGTCTATGGGCTGGTCCGAAGGCTTGCGCTCGCTCAGGTCCTGCCCGGCACAGAAACCGCGGCCCGCACCGGTGATGAGCAGCACGCGGGCGCCTTCGGTTTCGACGCGGCCAATCGCATCAGCCACTTCGCCGTGCATGGCCGCCGTGAAACTGTTGAGCTTGTCGGGCCGGTTGAAGGTCAGGCGCGCGATGCCCTCATTCAGGTCGAAAAGAATGTTTTGATACGCCATGCCCGCCTCACACATGCCAGCGCGTCTGCACAACGCGGAAGCGATTGGACACGAAAGCCGAATCCGACAGGGCTGCGTTGGCCGCCGGGTTGGCGCCGGTGCCGTGGAAATCGCTGAAGGCCGCGGTCTGGTTGACGAAGACGGCACCGGTCAGGTTGAGCGAGAGCGCCACGCCGGATTCCTCGGCCGCTTCGCGGGCCTGCTCGGCGACCTTCGGGTCGGTGGTGTAGACCGACAGGCTCAGCGCGCCATGCTCCTGCACACTGCGCCGGGTCAGCTCGATGCTGTGCGCGGTGGAATCGGTGGCCACTATAAAAGCCACCGGACCGAACCATTCCTGCGTTAGCGCCGCGTGGCCCGCTTCGGCGCGCAGCAGCAGCGGCGTGCGCACGCGGGCCTGAGGGTATTGCGGGTGTTCCAGCACGCGGCTTTCGGCCACCACCGTCAGGCCCAGGGCAGACGCCTTTTCGATGCGGGCCACGGTGGCCTCATTCTGGATGGCGCCGAGAAATTCCACGGCCTTGGCCGGATCGGCCGTCAGTTTTTCCAGGGCCGCGCCCAGCGCGGCAGCCACTTCGTCAAAGCTCATCGAGCCTTGGGCCGTACGGATGCCGCCGCGCGGCACGTAGATGTTCTGCGGCGCAGTGCACATTTGGCCCGAATACAGAACCAGCGAAAAGGCCAGGTTGCGCGCCACGGCCTTGAAGTCCTCGGCCGAATCGATGACGACCTGGTTGACGCCGGCCTTCTCGGTATAGACCAGGGCCTGGCGCGCATGGGTCTCGAGCCAATTGCCGTTCTGCGTGCTGCCCGTGAAGTCGATGATCTTGACCTCGGGACGCAAGGCCAGGTCCTGCGCGGTGTCGTCGCCCGCCTCGTGCGCGGCCAACTGCACCACGTCGGGATCCAAGCCAGCCTCGACCAGCACCTCGCGCGCGATCTTGACCGTGAGTGCCAGGGGCAGGATGGCAGCCGGATGCGGCTTGACGATGACAGTATTGCCCGTAGCCAGGCTGGCGAAAAGCCCCGGATAACCGTTCCAGGTGGGGAAGGTGCAGCACCCGATCACCAACGCCACGCCGCGCGGCGTGACAGTGAACTGCTTTTCCATGCGGATGGGGTCGTTCTTGCCCTGCGGCTTTTCCCACAGCGCGCGGGCGGGGATGCGCGCCATCTCCTGCCAGGCATAGGCGACCGCCTCCAAGCCGCGGTCCTGCGCGTGCGGGCCGCCGGCCTGGAAGGCCATGACGAAGGCCTGACCCGTGGTGTGCTGCACGGCATTGGCGATCTCGAACGAGCGCTTGTTGATCCGATGCAGAATTTCCAGGCACACCCCCACCCAGGCGCGCGGACCGGCGCGGCGCCATTGCACCAAGGCCTTGGTGGCAGCGCCGATCAGCGCATCGGGCTTGACGCGCGGATAGGTAATGCCCAGCGCAAAGCCGAAAGGAGAAACCTCGCCGCCCACGCTACCCTGGGCCAGCGGCAGGTCCAAGGGGAAAGGCTTGCCGCGCAGCGCCTCGAACGCCGACGCGCCCGCCTCGGCGGCGCCTTCGCCGTAATTGCGCGGGCTGGGCGATTCGGGATGCGGACTCCAGTAGCCGCGCTCGGCGGCAACGCGCTGGGCCTGTTCCAGCACGGCCTGGTGGCGTTCAAAGAAATCGATGGGCACTTGGTCTCTCCGCGGTGGGTTCGATGAATCGAATTATCTGTCTGAAATAAATAAAAGCCCGGACGCAAGTCCGGGCGCGTGCATCGCTCAGGTTTCCTGGTCGAAATCCAGCACCAGCTTGTCGCTGACCGGAAAACTCTGGCAACTGAGCACGAAGCCGCGAGCCACTTCATAGTCTTCGAGTGCGAAGTTGGCGTCCATATCCACCTCGCCCTGTACGACCTTGCAGCGGCAGGTGGAACACACGCCGCCCTTGCACGAGTATGGCAAATCTACGCCCTGCGCCAGCGCCGAGTCGAGCACGCTGTCGCGGTTCTTGTCGATGAAGAAGCTGCGGCTGTGGCCGTCCTTGACGACGGTGACTTCGCATTGGCCCTTGCCCGGCGCGGCGGCGGCATCGCGGCCGGTGCGCAGCGAGCGCGGCCCCTTGGGCGCGCCGAAAAGCTCGAACTTGATGCGGTCGCCGGGCATGCCCAGCGCCTGCAGGCGCTGGTTCACGCTTTCGATCATGTCCTGCGGGCCGCAGATGAAGGCATAGTCGATGGAATCGACCGGCATCCAGGTGCGCGTCAGCTGGGCCACCTTGTCCCCGTCGAGACGGCCGTTGAACAGTTCGATGTCCTGCGCCTCGCGGCTCATGATGTAGACCAGCGAGAAACGCGTCATATAGCGGTTCTTGATGTCCTCGATCTCTTCGCGAAACAGTACCGAGGACGAGGCCCGGTTGCCGAAGAACAGCGTGAAGCGGCTGTTTGGCTCGGCGGACAGCGCCGTCTTCACCAGCGACAACACCGGCGTGATGCCGCTGCCCACCACGAAGGCGGCGTAATGGCGTGATCGGTCGGGGTCGAAGTCGATGGTGAAGTTGCCCGCCGGCGGCATCACGTCCAGACTCTGCCCGGGCTGCAGCGCGTGGTTGGCCCAGGTCGAGAACACACCCTCGTCGATCTTTTTGATGGCCACCCGCAGCCGGCCCTCGTCGGGCGCCGAGCAGATCGAATACGAACGCCGCACCTCTTGGCCCTCGATCTGGGTGCGCAGCGTCAGGTATTGGCCTGGGCGAAAGGCGAACTCGGACGCCAGGGCCTCGGGCAAATCAAAGGTAACCACCACCGCGTCTCGCGTGTTGCGCTCGACGCCGGCGACTTTCAGTTTATGGAAGGAACTGCTCATCGCGCCGCCCCTGAATCAATGGGTCTTGAAATAGTCGAAAGGCTCGCGGCAGGCGCCGCAGCGGTACAGGGCCTTGCAGGATGTCGAGCCGAAGCCGCTTACCAGGCGCGTATCGCGCGAACCGCACAGGGGGCAGGCCACGGCCGGCATATCGGCGCGGCGCAGGATGCCGGAGACGTCGACGGCCCGCTCGGCCGGCGGTGCGATGCCGTAGTCGGTCAGCGCGCGGCGGCCGCGCTCGCTCATCCAGTCGGTGGTCCAGGCGGGCGCCAGGCGCGTCTGCACGCGCGTGCTGAACACGCCGTGCTCGCGCAGGACGCGTTCGATGTCCTGCGCGATTTCGCGCATGGCCGGGCAGCCCGAATAAGTAGGGGTGATGGTGACCACGCAGGTCTGGCCTTCCCACTGCACCTCGCGCACCACGCCCAGATCCAGCACCGACAGCACGGGGATCTCGGGGTCGGGCACCGCCTGCAGCCATTGCATGACCTGCTCGCATGGGACAACGGAGGCGGCGCTCACCATACGGCTCCGGGATAGGCGCGCTGCAGGTGCTGCATCTGGGCCAGCACAAAGCCCAGGTCTTCGGTGTGGCGGCCCTGGCGCCCGCCGCGCAGCAGCGCGTGATAGGCCTGCCCCTCATCGGGCACGACAAGCGTGGCCTCCTGCAGGACCTCGCGCACATGCGCCAGCCAAGGCCCATGCAGGCCGGCCAGTTCGCAGCCCAGACCTCGAACGGCGACATCGCGGTCGATCTCGTCGTCGGTGAAGAGCTCGCCGGTATAGCGCCACAGTTCGTCCACCGCCGCCTGCATGCGCGCATGGCTTTCGTCTGTGCCGTCGCCCAGGCGCACCACCAGGTCGCTGGAGCGGCGCACGTGATAGGCGACTTCCTTGATGCCCTTGGCGGCGATAGCGGCCACGCGCTCGTCCCCGGAGTGGGCCAAGCCTTGCAGCAGGTAGTAGTGCCAGACATCGTAGAAGAACTGGCGCACCATGGTCTGGGCGTAGTCGCCGTTGGGTCGTTCAACCAGCAGCGGGTTGAGGAACTGGGGCGCGTCGCGATGGTAGGCCAGCGCGTCTTCGTCGCGCCCGGCAGCTTCGACTTCTCCGGCCAGGGTCAACCACATGCGCGCCTGCCCCAGAAGATCGAGCGCGGTGTTGGTCAGGGCCATGTCCTCTTCGAGGATGGGACCGTGGCCGATGAGCGCGCCCAGGCGCTGGGCGAGGATGAGATCGCCATCGCCCAGGCGCAGCAGATATTGGAATAGTGTCTTGTCCATGGTCTGCCGCTCCCGCCTCACATATGGATTTCATCGGGCATGGGAAAGAAGGTCGGATGCCGATAGACTTTGTCGTTGGCCGGCTCAAAGAGCGGCTCCTTGTCCGACGGACTGCTGGCGACGATGTCGAATGCGCGCACAACCCAAATGCTCAGGCCTTCATTGCGGCGGGTGTAGACGTCGCGCGCGTTGTTGATGGCCATTTCCGCGTCGGGCGCATGCAGGCTGCCCACATGCTTGTGGGCCAGGCCGTGCTGGCTGCGGATGAAGACTTCCCACAGGGGCCATTCTTTGCTCATGATGTCTTGTCCTTGGGGTCAGGCGGCCTTGCGGCGCGATTTCTTTTCCGCATGGGCCACCAGGGCCTCGCGCACCCAGGCGCCTTCTTCATGCGCCTTGGCGCGAGCGGCCAGGCGCTCGCGGTTGCAGGGGCCGTGCCCCTTGAGGACGGCATAGAACTCGGACCAGTCGATTTCGCCGAAATCGTAGTGGCCGCGATCGGCATTCCATTTCAGATCGGGATCAGGGATGGTCAGGCCCAGGTATTCAGCCTGCGGCACGGTCTGGTCGATCATCTTCTGGCGCAGTTCATCATTGGAAAAGAGCTTGATCTTCCATTGCATGGACTGCACGCTGTTGGGCGAGTCGGCGTCGGGCGGGCCGAACATCATCAGGGCGGGCCACCACCAGCGATTGAAGGCGTCCTGGCACATGGCTTTTTGTTCGGCGGTGCCATGCAGGCACATCTGCACCAGCAGGTCGTAGCCCTGTCGCTGGTGGAAGGACTCTTCCTTGCAGACGCGCACCATGGCGCGCGCATAGGGGCCGTAGGAGCAACGGCACAGCGGGATCTGGTTGATGATGGCCGAGCCGTCGACCAGCCAGCCGATCATGCCCACATCGGCCCAGGTAAGCGTGGGGTAGTTGAAGATGCTGGAGTACTTGGCCTTGCCCGAATGCAGGTCGGATATGAGTTCGTCGCGCGAGACGCCCAGGGTTTCGGCGGCGCTGTAGAGATAGAGGCCGTGGCCGCCCTCGTCCTGCACTTTGGCCATGAGGATGGCCTTGCGCTTCAGACTGGGCGCGCGGGTGATCCAGTTGCCCTCGGGCAGCATGCCGACGATTTCGGAATGGGCGTGCTGTGAAATCTGGCGTACCAAGGTCTTGCGGTAGGCCTCGGGCATCCAGTCCTTGGACTCGATGCGCACGCCTTCTTCAAGGCGCCGCTGAAAAGTCTGCTCGTCGCCGGAGAGTTCGTCGACGCCGCGAACGCGGGCCACGCCGGTTTCGACCAATTGCGCGTACATGATTTGTCTCCTTGCACACCCACGGGAAGGCCGCTTCGCTTGCCCTGACGGACTTGAACTTACGCCCGCAGGCGCGACCTGTCGATAAACAAGATTATTAAATACAGATTTTTCATTGTCAATCAAAAAACCGTATCACATTTGAATTATGTATCATGTCGGAACTGTCCCCGATCCTCTGCCGGAGCCGGCGCCATGGCTGCTGCCCCCACCCCGCTGGACCGCTTTTTGCAACGCCTGCTCGAGGACGATCCGCCGCGCGCGCAGTCGCTGTGCGTGAGCCTGCTGGGTGACGCGCTGGCCCCGCACGGTGGGGCCATCTGGCTGGGCAGCCTAATCGAATTGCTGGAGCCGCTGGGCATCAACGAGCGGCAGCTGCGCACCAGCGTATTCCGCCTGGTAGCCCGGGGCTGGCTACGCGCAGAACGCCATGGCCGACGCAGCCTGTACCGACTGGCCGAACATGGTCAGCGCGACACGGCGCACGCTTCGCCGCGCATCTACGAGGGCGCCAAATCTGCCTGGGACGGCACATGGACGCTGGTGGCTCTGCCTCGC
Source organism: Bordetella sp. FB-8 (assembly GCF_000382185.1). Lineage (NCBI taxonomy): Bacteria > Pseudomonadati > Pseudomonadota > Betaproteobacteria > Burkholderiales > Alcaligenaceae > Bordetella > Bordetella sp. FB-8. The sequence goes on from NZ_KB907784.1 coordinate 3,552,232, forward strand.
ATCGGCAACAACGCCATGGCCGAGCGCGCCGAACTGCGCCGCGAACTGCTCTGGGAGGGCTTCGGCATGATGGCGCCGGGCCTGTTCGCCCACCCCCAGATCGAAGCGGGCACGGCGCACGACATCCTGCAAAAGCTCGGCATTCCCGACAAGGCGCTGGTACTGGCGGCGCAGGATTTGGCTGGCGCAGGCGGCCTGCCCATAGCCAGTCTCGCCGCGCAGTGCTGGAATCTGGAAGAAGTAGCCGGACAATACCGGCTCTATATCCGTAACTTCGAGCCGCTGGCCCGACTGCTGCAGGACGACAGTCCCGAACCCGCGCAGGCCTTTGCCGCCCGCGTGCTATTGCTGCACCACTGGCGCCGCACCGTGCTGCACGACCCCAGGTTGCCCGCCGCCCTGCTGCCCGCAGCGTGGCCCGGCCATCAGGCCCGCGCGCTCTGCGCCCGCCTGTACTGGCAGCTTTTCGATGGTTCGGAAGCCCATCTCGATCGCATCGCCGGCCAGGACAACGCCCACTATCAGGCATTGGGCAACGCCGCCTTCAAACGCTTCGGCGGACGAGACACGCAAGCCTGACAAAACACGATACCGGACCATGCTCGAACGCCCCCTATCCGCACCGCCCGGCTGGCGCCAGATCCTCGCCGATCTCACTCCCACCGCCGCCGCCAACGGCCTGATAGGCATGATTTTCAGCGCGACCGGGCCGGTTGCCATCGTGCTCGCGGTCGGCACCCATGCAGGCCTGACCGAGGCGCAGATGGCGTCCTGGCTGTTCGGCGCATTCACCCTCAACGGCCTGCTCAGCCTGTTTCTGTGCTGGTTCTACCGCAAGCCGCTGGTGTGCTTCTGGACCATACCGGGCACGGTGCTGATCGGCCCTGCCCTGGGCCACCTGAGCTTTGCCCAGGTGATGGGCGCCTGTTATGTCACCGGGTTGCTGATGCTGCTGCTGGGTCTGTCCGGCTGGGTGCGGCGGGTAATGAATGCCATCCCCATGCCCGTGGTCATGGGCATGGTCGCCGGCGTGTTCCTGAACTTCGGACTGAACCTGGTGCGCGCGATGCACAGCAACGTGGCCATCGCAGTTCCCATGGTCGTGACCTGGCTGGTACTAGGCGCTGTCCCCGCCCTGGGTAGACGCATGCCGCCGATCTTGGGCGCGCTTATTGTCGGTGTGCTGGCCATTTATCTGTCGGGCCAGGGCCACGACCTGAACCTGGGAGGCGCGGGGGCCGTGCTGGCCCGGCCCGTCTTCGAGCCGCCGGTCTGGTCTTGGCGGGCCATGGTCGAGCTGGTGATTCCCCTGACCATTGCCGTGCTGGTTGTGCAGAACGGCCAAGGCATTGCCGCCTTGAAAGCGGCGGGCCACGACACCCCGACCAACGCGGTGGCCGTAGCCTGCGGCATCGGCAGCCTGATCACCGCCGCCGTGGGCTGCGCCTGCACCTGCCTGACGGGTCCGACCAACGCCATCATCACCTCGTCGGGCAGGCGCGAGAGCCACTACGCCGGCGCCATTTTCTGCGCGCTGCTGGCCATCGTGTTCGGCCTGTTCTCGCCGCTGTTCACCCGACTGCTGCTGCATACGCCGGGCGCCTTCATCATGGCCCTGGGCGGTCTGGCCATGCTGCGGGTGCTTCAGGCTTCCTTCGTCACGGCTTTTCGCACCCGTTTTACGCTGGGCGCGATGGTGGCTTTTCTGGTGACGGTGGCCAACCTGAGCATTGCCAACATCGGCGCGGCCTTCTGGGGCCTGGTGGCGGGCTTTGCCGTATCGTGGCTGCTGGAGCGGCCCGACTTCCACGCGGTGGCCAAGGAACTGGCCGCCCAGCGCGGATAGAAAAACCGCCGCGCCATGCGGCCCGCGCCTTACAGCTTGAGCAAGTGCTCGCGGTAGTACTTGAGTTCGTCGATCGACTCGTAGATGTCGGCCAGGGCTTCGTGACGGCTCTTTTTCTCGAAGCCCTTGTACACCTTGGGCGCCCAGCGGCGCGCCAGCTCCTTGAGCGTGCTCACGTCCAGGTTGCGGTAGTGAAAGAAACGCTCGAAAGTCGGCATGTAGCGGAACATGAAGCGCCGGTCCTGGCTGATACTGTTGCCGCACAGCGGCGACTTGCCGGCCGGCACATGCTGCGACAGGAAAGCAATGAGCCGCTGCTCGGCATCGGCTTCGTTGAGCGTCGATGCCTTGACCTTGTCGATCAGGCCGCTCTTGCCGTGCGTATTCTTGTTCCAGCTATCCATGGCATCAAGCGCGCTGTCGGGCTGATGAATCACCAACACCGGACCTTCGGCCACCACGGTCAGATCGGGTTCGGTGACCACCACGGCCACCTCGATGATGCGGTCGGTTTCCGGTTCGAGCCCAGTCATTTCCATGTCGAGCCAGACCAGACGGCTCTCGTGTCGCGCCACACCCGGCTGCGCTACACCTGCTTGCTTGTTTGCATCGTTGGTCATTTGCTCATCGCCCTATAATTTGCCTTATCAAAAGCCGATTTTCTCATACCCCGCCGTGTCCCCTGCCGCCCTCTTCTCCCTGATTTTCGTCGTTCTGCTGCTGGCCGACCTGGCCGTGCGCATGTGGCTGTCCGCCAGGCAGATGCGCCACGTGGCCGACCACCGCGACCGGGTGCCGGACGAATTCGCCGATCGCATCAATCTGGCGAGCCATCAGCGCGCGGCCGACTACACGCGGGCGCGCTTACGGCTGGGCTGGGTCGAGCAGGTGTACGACGCCGCGATCCTGCTGGCCATGACGCTGTTGGGCGGCCTGCAATGGCTGGACCGGGTCGTGGGCCACATCACCGATCACTCCTTGCCGCGTCAATTGTTGCTGCTGGTGGCCGTGGCAGCCGTGATGGGCGTGCTGGGGCTGCCTTTCGCCTTGTGGCGGCAGTTCCGCCTGGAAGCACGCTTCGGTTTTAACCGCATGACACCGGCCCTATTCGTGGCCGACACGGTCAAGGGCATCGCACTGGGATTGGTGCTGGGCCTGCCCCTGGCCGCGGCCGTGCTGTGGCTGATGGGACAGGCCGGCGCCGCCTGGTGGCTATGGGCCTGGGGCCTGTGGGTAGCCTTCAACCTGCTGCTGCTCTTTATCTATCCCATGTTCATCGCGCCGCTGTTCAACAAGTTCACGCCGCTGGCCGACGCAACACTGGCGGTTCGCATCCGCCAGCTGGCGCTGCGCTGTGGCTTCGCGCTCGGCGGCTTGTTCGTCATGGACGGCTCGCGCCGTTCGGGGCACGGCAACGCCTATTTCACGGGGTTCGGCAAGGCGCGCCGCATTGTGTTCTTCGACACCCTGATTGCGCGCCTGAACGCAGATGAAATCGAGGCTGTGCTGGCCCACGAGCTGGGGCATTTCGCGCACGGACACATCGCCCGCCGCATCGTCATGAGCTTCGTGCTGGCGCTGGTCTTCTTCGCCCTGCTGGGCTGGCTGGCACAGCAGCCCTGGTTCTATGCCGGGCTGGGAGCCTTGCCCCGCGGCGACGGCAGCGACAATGCCCTGGCCCTGCTGCTCTTTTTCCTGGTGCTGCCGGTGTTCACCTTCCCGCTCACTCCGCTGGGCAGTTGGTACTCACGGCGCAACGAGTTCGAGGCAGACCGCTATGCCGCCATGCAAAGTTCGGCCGCGCAACTGGTATCGGCATTGGTCAAGCTGTATGACGACAACGCAGCCACGCTCACGCCCGACCCGGTGCATTCGGCTTTCTACGACAGTCACCCGCCCGCGTCCGTGCGCATCCGCCATCTGCTGCAGACATGAGCGCGCCGAGCCGCCTGGTGCGCTCATTCTCTTTAACCGGCGGGCGCGCTGCGCCCTGGGAGCCTCATGACTGAAGGGCGCATCATTGCGGCGCACGGCCGCCACTACCGTGTGGAATTTCCTGACGCAAGCGTGCGGCAATGCTTTCCGCGCGGCAAGAAAGCCGGCGCTGCGGTGGGCGATTACGTGCGCATCACGCTCCAGGGCCAGGACGAAGGCGCCATCGACGCCGTGCTGCCGCGCCGCAACCTGCTCTACCGCTCAGACGAAATGCGCTCCAAGCAGTTCGCCGCCAACGTCGACCAGTTGCTCATCGTGGTGGCGGTGGAACCTACTTTTTCCGACGACCTGACGGGCCGCGCACTGGCCGGCGCCTGGAGCGCGGACATCGTTCCGCTGATCGTGCTCAACAAGACCGACCTGGTCGACGGCCTGGCTGCCGCGCGCGAACGGCTGGCGCCGTTGCAGGCCCTGGATGTACCCGTCGTCGAACTGAGCGCGAAAGAACCGCAGGCCGTGCGCGAACGACTGGCACCGTACCTGACCGGCAAGACCAGCCTGCTGCTGGGCCAGAGCGGCATGGGCAAGTCCACCCTGCTCAATGCCCTGGTGCCCGAGGCACTGGCCGCCACGCAGGAATACTCGACCGCGCTGGACATGGGCCGCCACACCACCACCAGCACCCGGCTATACCATCTGCCCGAGCCGGGCGGCGATTTGATCGACTCCCCCGGATTCCAGGCCTTCGGACTCTCGCATCTGTCGCGCGAAGAAATCGTGCGCGGCTTTCCGGAATTTCTGCCGCACATCGAGCATTGCCGCTTCTACAACTGCAGTCACCGACACGAGCCGGGCTGCGGCGTGGTCGCCGCAGCCCGGGGCGGACAGATCGCGCCGCAACGCTACGCCTTGTACCAGCGCATTCTGCACGAGCACGAGACGGCGCAGCGGTATTGAGTAAATACCGGCGCCTGCTGCATTTGACACAGGCGCCGACTCAAAATTTCCGGTATGACCCGTCCTGACGCACCCCCATCATGGCCCGCGAGATACTGCTGGCGGCGGACAAAACAGCTTCCTTGTGCTTGATCAGCGTCTGATTCGTCAGGCGGGACATGGGTCCTGAAATACCGATAGCCCCCAGCAATTTCCATTGAATGCCGTACACAGGCGCCGAGATGCTGGATACCTCCGGATCCCGCTCGCCCACAGACGTGGCGTAGCCTGCCCGGCGGATCGATTCATAGGGCTCTCCCTCGGCCCCCGAAAAAGCCAATAGCACGCGTCCCGGACTGCCCAGCTCGAGCGGCAGGGTCAAACCCACGCGGACATGATGGCGTATGGATTTGGAACCATCGATACGCGCCACGCAAATGCGCTGGCTTCCCTCGCGCACATAAAACGTCGCACTTTCGCCCGTTGCGATGGAAAGTTCCCGCAGCATGGGTTCGACGACATCATGCACATTGAAAGTTGCCTGATAGCAGGCGCCGAGCCAACCCGCTGCATGGGCAAGTCTCCATGAGCCGTCCGGCTGTTGGGCCAGGTAGTCGTCCAATGCCAGCGTACGCGCAAGACGCAGCACGGTAGAGCGGTGGTAGCCCGTGCGCCGGCTCAATTCCGCAAGCGACAGATAGGCGCTTTCTCCGCCGAACGCTTCCAGGATGCGCATGGCGCGCCTGACCGCAACCACGCCATCTTCGGGCGTCAATTCCGTATCTTTTGAATCATCAATTTTGTTCATTTACCGGAACATGTCTCACTATACGAAATGCCATTGTATTGTGCAGAACAAGAAGACACAATTCCGTCGCATTCAAAAAACAACTAGGAGACAAAATTGAAAATCGCTCGTCATGTATTGACGGCCGCCGCACTGGCCTGCGCCGTTCTGCCCCTGAGCGCGCAAGCAGCCTACCCGGACAAGCCCATCCGTCTGATCGTGCCCTTCCCTCCGGGAGGCGGCACCGATGCACTGGCGCGCGAAATCGCCTCCAGGATCGGCGCCGATACCGGCTGGAGCTTCGTCGTTGAAAACCACCCCGGCGCGGGCGGCAACATCGGAGTCAACGTGGCTGCTCAAGCCGCCCCCGACGGCTACACCATCGTGCTGGGCCAGACCAGCAACCTGGCCATCAACCCCACGCTGTATGCCCACCTGCCCTACGACCCGGAAAAGAACCTGACGCCCATCGGCCTGGTGGCGCAGGCTCCGCTGGTACTGGTCACCGGCGCCAAGTCGTCCTTCAGAACATTGGCCGACGTGGTCAAGGCGGCCAAGGCCAAACCCGGCTCGCTTACGGTCGCGACATCGGGCATCGGAACGGTGGCCCACTTGTCGACCGTTGAATTCCAGAAAGACGCGCGGATCCGGGTCACACACGTTCCCTACAAGGGCGCCGAGCAAGGCCTGACCGATGTCATCGGCGGCCGCGTCGACATGTACATGTCGTCGGTACCGACCTTGATCGGTCCCATTCGCAGCGGGATCGTGCGCGCGCTGGCGGTCACTTCGCTCAAGCGCTCCGACGATCTGCCGGACGTGCCTTCGTTCGCGCAATCGGGTTATCCGGGCTTCGAGGGAATCACCTGGTTCGGCCTGCTCGGTCCGGCGCATCTGCCGGCTGCTGTGGTCAAGACGCTGAACGATGCTCTGGTCAAGGCATTGAAGTCGCCGGAGATCGAAAAGCAATTCAAGTCCCAGGGCGCCCAGGTCGACATCAGCAGCCCTCAGGGCTTTGCCGCCCTGATCCACAAGGACCGGATCCGCTGGGGTGAGCTGGTCAAGGAATCCGGAGCGCACATCGACTGATCCAGGCATGCCATGGCCACGTTTGCCTACACCTCCACGACGACGGCTCCCCGCACGGTCATAGCGCGGCGGGCTTGCGACTGCCACGTACATATCTATGACAGCCGCTTTCCGGCGGCGCCCACCGCAAAGCTGGTGCCGCCCGATGCCTCGGCGGCTCAGTACCGGGCCTTGCAGCAATGCCTGGGATTACAGCGCGCGGTGCTGGTGACGCCGTCGACTTACGGCTACGACAATCGCGCAATGCTGCAGGGCCTGGCCCAGCTGGGACAGGCGGCACGCGGCGTGGCGGTCATCGACGGCACGCAGAGCGACGCGCAGTTGCTGGCGCTGCACGAGGCGGGCGTACGAGGCATCCGCCTGAATCTTTCGCTGGGCGTGGCCAACACGCTAGACGATCTCCAGCCCCTGGCTCGACGCGTCAAGGATCTGGGCTGGCACATCCAGCTGCTGATGCCTCCCAGTCTCCTGGCGCAAATAGCCGATCGTCTTCGCCGGCTTCCCGTGCAGTTGGTGTTCGATCACATGGGGCGCATCAATCCCGGTCATGCGTTGCGCCATCCGGCATTGCGCCAGCCCGTGTTCCGCCAGCCAGCCCATGCCGTCTTGATGGCGCTGCTGCGCGACGGATTGGCCTGGGTCAAGCTCTCCGGAGGCTACATCGTCAGCGATATCGGCCGAGCCGACGATCCCGATCTGGATGACCTGGCGCGCAGCTATATCGACGCGGCGCCTGACCGGGTGGTCTGGGGCAGCGACTGGCCGCATGCCACGGCATCGGCAGGCATGCAGCCCATGCCCGACGACGCGCTGCAACTGGACCGGCTGAGCCGATGGGCCGGCGATGCCGCCACGCTCGAACGCATTCTGGTCACGAATCCCGCGAGGCTCTACGGCTTCGCTGCCGAACCCACACATCAGAAGGAAAAAACATGGACGCATCGTTCCGTCTCCCTCGCTTGACTCGCCGGCGCTTTCTGGCCGGCGCCGCGGCCCTGCCCATGATCGCCAGAGCCGCGAGCGCCTGGCCGGATGGCAAGCCCATCGTATGGGTGGTGCCCTATCCCGCGGGCGGCAGCACCGACGTCCTGGGCCGCAGCATTGCCCAGCAGCTAGGCCTGCAGTCTTCCATGAAAGTGATTGTGGAAAACAGGCCTGGAGCCACCGGCACCATAGGCGCGTCCTTTGTTGCGCGCAGCGCACCGGACGGCCTGACGTTGCTGGGAACTTCCATCGGCCCCCAGGCGATTGCCCCCCACCTGATGGGCAAGCTCAACTACGACCCCATCGGCTCTTTCGCTCCGATCACTACCGTCGGCACAATTCCGCACATCCTGGTCGTGGGCGCCAGGCAGCCGTACAAATCGGTCGGGGAGCTGGTCGCCGCGGCCCTGGCCGCGCCGGGAAGAATCGCGTTCGCCTCCGGCGGCACGGGAACGATTCTGCACATGCAGGGCGAGCTCCTGCAGAAGCAGACCGGCGCGAAATTCATTCATGTGCCGTACAAGGGCGACACGCCTGCGCTGCAGGATACCTTGAGCGAGCAGGTGCAATTCATGTTTGCCCCGGCCGCCGCGGCCTTGCCCTACGTTCAGAGCGGCGCCTTGCGCGCGCTGGCCGTGACCAGCGCCGAGCGACTACCCGAACTCCCCGACACGCCCACCATGACGCAAGAGGGCTTCAAGGATTTCGTGGTGGTGCAGTGGCAAGCCGTCTTCGCACCCGCAGCCACCCCGGCGCCCGTCATTCAGAGCTTGAACACGGCAATCGACAAGGCCCTGAAAGCGCCTGCCGTGGCGGACCTGGCCGGCAAGCTGGGCATCACCCTGGTAGGCGGAACGCCGCATGAGCTCGACGCTCTGCGCCGCGCCGATTACGAGAAATGGGGCAGGCTCATCCGCGAGGCGGGAATCAAGGCCTAAGACTCGTCCGCTCCAAAAAAAAGCGCCGGCCGCAAACCGGCACATTTTCCCCGGGAATTCCCCATTGGAGTTTCCGCATATTCATCGTTCATTCGCAAATCAGGATCCAACATGGGCAATCCCGACATCATCAAAAACTTCACGCGGGTTCCCGCAGACATCGTGGCGCAGGCTAGCCGCTTTCAGCCTGCCATCCTGGCCGATGTGGCAGGCCGGCGCGGCGCAATGCATGGCCGCATCCGGCCGCTGCATCCGGCCATGAAACTGGCCGGCACGGCCTTTACCGTGGAAGTCAGGCCGGGCGACAACCTGATGATCCACGCGGCGATTGCGCTGGCCCGGCCCGGCGATGTGCTGGTCATCGACGGCAAGGGCGATCTGAACTCGGCGCTGATGGGCACCATCATGATGACTGCGTGCAAGCAACTGGGGCTGGCCGGCGTGGTCATGGACGGTGCGGCGCGCGACAGCCTGGAAATCATCGAGATGGACTATCCGGTATTTGCGGCTGGAACCAACCCCAACGGCCCGACCAAGAATATCGGCGGGCGCATTGGGCATCCGGTGACCGTCGGCGGAATCACCGTTCATCCCGGCGATTTCATCATCGGCGACAACGACGGCGTGGTGGTGGTCGAGCGTGAAAAAGTGGCCGGACTGCTACCCATGGCTGACAAGAAGGTCAAGGACGAAGCCGCGCGCATCGCTGCCATCAAGGCCGGTGATACCGCCGCCAAGTGGCTGGACTCGTCGCTGCGCACCGCCGGCGTGCTCAAGGAAGGGGAGACGCTGTGAGCACATCTCACCGCGACGGCGTCGGCAAGCCTGCCATTCTCGTCACTGCAGCCGACCTGGCGCCGCAGGCGCTGGAACTGCTGGACGCCTACGACATCGTCTACGCCGGGAAAAATCCCACTGAGCAAGACATCGTCTCGCTCTGCCGGGACCATGACCCGGTTGCGATCATCGTGCGCTACAGCAAGGTCGGTGCGGCCGCGATGGACGCGGCACGCTCCTTGAAAGTCATTTCCAAACACGGCAGCGGCACCGACACCATAGACAAGGCCGCGGCGGCGGCGCGCGGCATCCAGGTCGTCGCGGCTGCCGGCGCCAATGCCGCTGCCGTGGCCGAGCAAGCCATGGCGCTGCTGTTGGCCTGCGCCAAGTCGATTGTGGGCTTGAATGCCCGCATGCACGCAGGCTACTGGGACAAGGCCACGCACAAGAGCGCTGAACTTGCCGGCAAGACGCTCGGACTGGTCGGACTGGGCGCCATCGGTCGGAAAATGGCGCGCATGGCCGACAGCATGGATATGCGGATCCTGGGCTACGACCCCTATGCAACCGATCTTCCAGGCTATTTAAGCCGGGCCGATCTGGCAACGATCTGGCGCGAGTCCGACGCGATTTCCCTGCATTGCCCGCTGACCGAGGAAAACCGCAACCTGCTCAATGCGCAAACGCTCGCGCAGTGCAAGCGCGGCGTATACGTCGTGAATACGGCGCGCGGCGGCCTGGTCGACGAAATGGCGCTGCTCGAGGCAATCCGGTCCGGGCAGGTCAAGGCCGCGGGACTGGACAGCTTCGGCGTCGAACCCATGGCGGCCGGGCATCCGTTTCGCAACGAACCCGGCATCATTCTCAGCCCCCACATCGGCGGCGTCACGCAAGAAGCCTACGTCAACATGGGCATTGCCGCCGCCAAGAACGCACTGGCCGCATTGCATGGCCAGGCCTGAGCGAAGACAGCAATGACGACTCTCCCGGGTCCACGCTGGAAGCATGCCCCACCCGCAAGTCATTGGGGGGAATTCGGCCCCGACGACCGGCTCGGCCGCATGAACCTCGTCGATCGAGGCAAGGTCTTGCAGGGCATCGCGCAGGTACGCGAGGGACTGACGTTCTGCCTGTCGCTGCCCTTGGACATGCCGGGCGGCACGCAACTCAATCCCCGACGGCTTCCCACCCAGCGTTTCTCCACGCTGCGCGACGGCAAGAGTGTCGGCGCGCAGGGGTTTTGCTGGTCGTATGCAAGCGAAAACGAGGCGCTGACGGACGTGGTCTGCGACGATGTCCTGCTGATGAATACGCAGTATTCCACGCAATGGGACAGCCTGGCCCACATGGGCAGCCGCTTCGACGCCGATGGCGACGGCTTTCCTGAAGCCGTGTTCTACAACGGATTTCGCGCCGGCGAACATGTGCTGGCCGCGGCCGAAGATCCGGCCGCCGTCGCCGAATGGGCCCGTTTCCCCGGGCCGGATGCCGGGGCATTGGGCATCGACAACCTCGCCCGGCATGGCGTTCAGGGCCGCGGCGTACTGATCGACCTGGAGCGCCACGTCGGACGCACGCGACACGCCGTGGGCTACGACGAACTCATGCGGATCATTGAAGCCGATGCGGTATCGATCGAACCGGGCGACATGGTGTGCCTGCATACGGGATTCGGCGACACCTTGACGGCCATGAACCGCCAGCCGGATGTTGCCCGGCTGCACGCGACAGGCAGCGGGCTGGACGGCAACGACCAGCGCCTGCTGGACTGGATTATCGACGTGCGGCTGGCCTGCCTGATCTGCGACAACCCTGCCGTCGAACTGATCCAGACCGTCGGATTCGGCGGGCAAGGACAACCCATGCGCGGGCCGCGGCTGCCTCTGCACGAACACTGCCTGTTCAAGAACGGCATCCACCTGGGCGAACTGTGGTGGCTGACCCCGTTGGCGCGCTGGCTGCGAGCGCATGGCCGCAGCCAATTCCTGCTCACCGCGCCGCCCTTGCGCCTGCCGGGAGCAGCCGGATCCCCTCTCACACCCATAGCCACCGTTTGACGCCCCTAGGGCAAATTTCAAAAACAAGGAGACAACATGAAGACATTGAAGATATTGCTGGGCATCGTCCTGGCATTTTGCGCCCAGGCCGCCATGGCAGCCTATCCTGCCAAGCCTGTGCGCGTCATCGTCGGCTTTTCCGCTGGCGGCCCCACCGACATCGTGGCGCGCGCCTTTGCGGCCTACGCTGCGCATGAACTGGGACGATCGTTCATCGTAGAGAACATGCCTGGCGCCAACACCATCGTGGCGGCCCAGTTCGTCGCGCAATCGCCGGCCGACGGCTATACCTTGCTGTTTGGCGCAACCAACCATGCGATGCTGCCAGCGCTCTACAGCGACAAGATCAAGTTCGACGCCTTGCGTTCCTTCACCCCGCTTTGCTCGGTGGCCAGCAGCCCATCCGTATTGGTGGTCGGTCCCGCCATGCCGGTCAAGACCTTGGGCGACTTCATCGCCCAGCTCAAGGCCCAGCCAGGCAAGCATACCTTTGCGACGCCCGGCATCGGCAGCTCCGGCCATTTCGACACCGAACGCTTCCTGCGCCTGACGGGCACCTCGATGACGCACATTCCCTACAAAGGCGCATCCCAGGCGATATCCGACCTGATGAGTGGACAGGTCGACAGCTCGATAGCGACCCTGGGGTCCGTATTGCCCCAGATACAGGCCGGCAAACTGACCGCCCTGGCCGCTGCCACGGCCCAGCGCCTGCCGCAATTGCCGCAAGTGCCGACCTTCGCCCAGGCCGGCGTAAAGGGCTATACCGCCGAAGCCTGGTATGGGGTGCTCGGACCTGCAGGCATGCCGGATGCGGTGCGCCAGGCATTGATCCGCGCAGCCACCGACTTCGCCGAAGATCCCAAGACGGCCACCTCCCTGCACAGGCTGGGACTGCAGCCCCAGCACACCTGCGGCGATGCGTTCCAGGCCCGGCTGGCGCATGAAATCGACGAATACAAGACCTTGGCACACGAACTGAACCTGCAAGCCCAATAGCCGCACCACCAGACAGCTCAATCGACAACTCAAAGGAGACAGACAATGAAATATCGCGTTTTTTCCAATCCCGGCAAATTCCTGACCGCGCTGCTGGGCACCGCGACCCTCTTGCTGGGCGCCGGCACGGCCCACGCCCAGGAGCAATGGCCCGCGCACCCCGTGCGCATCATCGTTCCCTATGGCCCCGGCGGGGCGGTCGACGTGGCCACGCGCAAGATCGCCCAGAAGCTGACCGAGCAGACCGGCCAGAGCTTCATCGTCGAGAACAAGCCTGGCGCGACGGGGACCATAGGCGTCAATTACGTGGCCCAGGCCAAGCCCGATGGCTACACCCTGGTCGCCAACGACACGACCTATTCTCTCCTGCCCTATATCTTCAAGAAGCTGCCCTTCGATCCCGCCCACGATCTGCAGCCCGTTGCGGCATTTCTATTCGCGCCGATGGCCCTGGCCGTCAACGCCGACAGCCCCTATAAGTCGCTGAGCGATCTGCTGGCCAAGGCCAAGGCTGCGCCGGGAACCGTGAAATTCGGTTCGGGCGGGCCCGGCACGACCCCCCACTTTGCCGCCGAGGGCCTGGCCATCGCCGCCCATGTGAAATTCATGCACATACCGTTCAAGGGCGCGGCCGAAGCCACGCAGGCGCTGCTGGGCCATGTCATCGACTTCCAGTTTGCCTCCACCACGGGGATCATGGGACCCGTGCAAGGCGGTAATCTGCGCCTACTGGCCGTCAGCGGCAAGACACGCCTGGCGGTCCTTCCCGATGTCCCGACTTTCGCGCAATCCGGGGTGAAGAACTTCGATGGGGTAGTCAACTGGACGGGGCTCTGGGCCCCCAAAGGCACGCCGCCCGCGGTCATGAACCGGCTGCAAAGCGAGATCGCCAAGGCCATGGCGTCTTCCGACATGCAGACGTTCGCACACAAGATGGGCGCCGACCCCCGCTACGTGGACGCAAAGGGCTTCGCGCGCATGCTGCACGACAGCGGCGCCATGTGGAGTAAGGTAGCTCACGCGATCGCTTTCGAAAAACGCTGAACGAAGAATCCCCCATGTTCCTGCTCAATGCATGTCAAATCCAGGATTTCTCGGTGTTCTCTTCGATGCCGGAGTCCTTGCGCCGGCCCCAGCGCAGCGCCTGGGCCGACGCGAACCGTGCGGGCGCCGCGACGGACTGCTTCCTGGAAGGGCCGGTATTTGACGATACCGGCAATTTATATGTCACGGACATTCCGTGGGGACGCATATTCCGGATAGACGGCTCGGGACTCTGGACGCTCGTGGCTGAATATGACGGGGAACCCAACGGCATGAAATTCCTGGATGCCGGCCGGCTGCTCATTACCGACTATAAGAACGGCTTGATGCTTTTGGATCTGTCGACCGGACGCGTGGAGCCTTACCTGGAACGCCGCAACAGTGAGCGATTCAAGGGCGTCAACGATCTGATTTTCGACAACGCAGGCAATTTGTACTTCACGGATCAAGGCCAGAGCGGCCTGCACGATCCCAGCGGGCGCCTCTATCGCCTGCGAAAGAATGGGCAACTCGATCTGCTGCTCGACAACGTGCCCAGCCCCAATGGCGTGGCCCTGTCGCCCGACGAACGAGTGCTTTACCTTGCGGTTACGCGCGGCAATTGCGTGTGGCGCGTGCCACTGCTGCCAGATGGCAGCGTCAGCAAGGTGAGCCAGTTTTTCACATCCTATGGCCCTAGTGGACCGGACGGCCTTGCCGTGGACGTGCAAGGCAATGTCATCGTCGCCAACCCGGGTTTGGGCTATGTATGGCTGCTCAATCCTCGCGCCGAACCCATCGTGGTCTGGCGCAGCCCAATGGGCACATCCACCACCAATATTGCATTCGCAGGCCCTGGCAAGCGCACTTTGTATTGCACCGAGTCTGCCTCGGGTTCGATCCTGACCGCCCAGGCTCCGACTTCGGGACTTCCTCTGTCACGGCTGCGTTAGGTCCGCGCGGGCGCCTGAAAGGCAATGAATGGGCGAACCCACAGTGCCGGCCCATTCATCAAGCTCAAAAACCCGGATCCTCGACCCTGAGTACCGCGCTGAGCAATGTACGGTACAGATTGCGCAGCATTCCCGCCGTGGCTCCCCAAATGAAATATCCTTCCCAGGGCATGGCGAAATACTGGCGCTGGCGGCCATCGGGCAACTGGGCCTGGTACAACCTGTGATTGGCCGGATCCATCAGAAACGCCATGGGCGTCTCGAACACCTCGGCGACCTCGAAGTCATCGGGGGTCAACGCGAACCCGGGGCTTACCAGCCCAACCACCGGCGTCACGGCAAAACCGGTGCCGGTGGCGTACTGGGGCATGGTGCCCAGCACTTCCACGTGAGAATGCGGCAGGCCGGTTTCTTCGAATGCCTCACGCAAGGCAGCCTCTATAGGGCTGGCGTCTTCGGCTTCGATGCTGCCGCCGGGAAAGCTGATCTGCCCGGCGTGGTCGCGCAAGTGCACCGTACGTTGGGTGAGCATGATGTGCAAGCCTTCAGGACGTGCCACCAGCGGCAACAGCACGGCGGCTTGGCGCCCGGTGGAGCGCAGATCGGCTCCGCCTGACTTCTCGTCCTGCTGCCACCCCGGAATGGCCGACCATAGCCGGCGAAACGGCTCAGGCTCGAACCACTGCCGGCCAAGGGCGGACAATCCCTTATCGGCCACCTGCCAGGGCTGGTTCGACGGATCGAAGCCGGGCGCGAACGCATTGCGAGATCGAGGGGATGCGGAGTCGGACATGATGAATCGGTGTAAAAAAGGCACCCCACCGGGTGCCTTTTTTTTGCCTTGCAAGGGCTTCGGGCTGAAAACCGGGTCAGGCCTGGGCTTGCCGCTGGGTCTTGCTGACCAGCTTTTCCTTGATGCGAGCCGACTTGCCCGAACGGCTGCGCAGGTAGTACAGCTTGGCACGGCGCACGTCGCCGCGGCGTTTGATTTCGATCGAAGCGATCTGCGGCGAATACAGCTGGAAGGTACGTTCAACCGCTTCGCCCGACGAGATCTTGCGCACGATGAAGGACGAGTTCAGGCCACGGTTGCGACGAGCGATGACCACGCCTTCGAAAGCCTGCACGCGCTTGCGGGTGCCTTCGACCACGTTCACGTTGACGATCACGGTATCGCCGGGGCCAAAGTCAGGCATGGCTTTGCCGCCGGTCAGGCGAGCAATTTCTTCCTGCTCGAGAGTTTGGATGAGATTCATGGAAATTAGCTCCTTAAGCATCTTGCCAGCAGAGGAGAAAGTTGTTTTGTCTGTAGGCAGAGGATGAAGCGAACCCAAGATTCTATACCAAAAAACCTATATATGCAAAGCACTTAGCCCTTTCTTCACCAATACAGTCCTTGGCCGGCACAGCACAGCACAGCACAGCACAGCAAGCCTAAGTATCGAGGCTGCCCATCGGATTGAACCGCACCGCTCTGCGCGTCAAGCCGCAAGCACCGAGACCGAGCAGCCGGATTTGCTCAAAAACCCGCAACCGCGCCCAGCCACATGAGAGCGGGAATGGCGATGCCCCAGGCGACAACCATCAGCACGTCGAGCAGCATGTCCTTGCGCGACACGATCTGGCTGGAGGACAGCTTGCGTACGTCGCCCAGCGACGACGCCGGCCGAAAAACGGGTGGCTGCGCTGCCGTCGACTGGGGTTCGGGCGGAAAAGGCCATTTGCGCGCAGGGACCTGCGCCGCAGGCTCCCGGAGCGGGGCCTGGCCCGAGCGGGACTTGCCGGGGGCGGACACACCGAATGCCGGCTGGCGCAAACCCGAAACCGGCAGCGAGGGAAGAACAGCTGAAGCGGCGATGCTCATGGTGGCACTCCTGGGGTCTAACGGCCAGCCTGGGCATCATGCCCGCCTAGCCTTGGATCGGATTAAACGAACAGGGACAACTGGGGAGACGTCGGGGTACTGCGGACACTGAGAATGCGGGTGACAGGAGGAACGAACTGCTGGCAGTCGAGCTGCGCCCGGGGGGTGAGGTTCAGGCCGTGCTTGCGCGCTGCAAGCGAAAATCGCTGGCGCAACAGGTCTGCCCAAAGGCCAGTGCCGCGCATACGGGTACCGAAGCGTGGATCGTTGCGACGGCCGCCGCGCAAGTCCTCGATGCGGTGCAGGACGCGTTCGGCACGGTCGGGGAAATGCGTGCGCAGCCACTGCTCGAACACCGCGTGGACTTCCCAGGGCAACCGGATCACGGTGTAGCTGCCCCAGCGGGCACCTGCCCCGGCCGCCTCAGCCAGTATGGCTTCGAGGAAGGCGTCGTTGATGAAGGGAATCATGGGCGCTGCCAGCACCCCGACCGGCACGCCGGCGGCCGTCAAGGTGCGCACGGCCTGCAGCCGGCGCCAGGGCGCCGACGCCCGGGGTTCGAGCGTGCGTGCCATGTCCGCATCGAGCGTGGTGATACTGACGTAGACCATGACCAGATTGCGCTCGGCAAGAGCGGTGAGCAGATCAAGGTCGCGTTCGACCAGGGCATTCTTGGTGACCAGGGTGACCGGGTGGCGGGTTTCGAGCATGAGTTCGAGCAGTCCGCGCGTCAGGCGCCATTGCCGCTCGATGGGCTGGTAGATGTCGGTAGCCGAACCCAAATTGATGGGGGAGACACGATGACTGCGCTTGGCCAGATCGGCGCGCAGCGCCGAGACGGCGTTGACCTTGGCGGTCAGCTTGGTTTCGAAATCGAGTCCGGGCGAGTACCCCAGATAGGCATGCGTAGGGCGCGCGTAGCAATAGGCGCAGCCGTGTTCGCAGCCCCGGTAGGGGTTGATGGCCAGTTCGAAGGGAATATCGGGGGAATCGTTACGGGAGAGCAGCGTGCGGACCTGCTCGGGGCGCACTTGCGTCAGAGGAGCCGGCGCAGCGTCGCCCTCCTCGCCGACACAGTCGTCGGCAGCCTCGACCGCCCACTCGTTTTCGAGAGGTTCGACACGGGTATCCGACTGGTAGCGGTGCCCCACGTTAGTAACCGCACCCCGACCGCGCAAAGCGGCGGGGGCGGTAGCCGGGGACCCAGAACCGGCGGAAACAGCGAAAGAGGAACGATCGATGTTTGCCATTCGAGTACTGTATAAAAAAACAGTACTTTTTGCAAGCAATCCATCGCCCTCAAATCGACGAGTCCAATTTACTCCAAGAAAAGACCCCTGGAGAACTCTTGATTTCGCCTGATGAAAAAACCTTCAAAAAATATTACAAGCTATTGTTTTTAAACAATTTATCAACAAAGCAACAGGGCAAAAAATTAATCGTTGACCTGTATTGGCCATTGCTGTTATCAGCTTATTCCCACCAGCGCCGGCAGCGCGCAGGGCGAACCATCGCACGGTCACTGCGGCAGCTTGCCCTTCGGGATGCCCAAGTGCTTGAGAGGGGCCACGGGTTGCTGCAATTGATCGAACGTGCATTGCACCGCATTATTGAAAGACACCACCACGATGGAACCCACCACATAGAGCTTGTAGTTGGAGGTAATGCGCACAGGCGGGTTGTCGCATTGATGGCTGACGGCGTCGCTCAAGCTGCCCGGCAGCGTGTCCATGGTCTCGCGCATGCGGTACTGGCCCAGCAGATCGCGCACCCACCCCCAGCCCGAGGTCAGATAGATGGGGACCAAGCGCCGCAGGAAGGGATACTTTTTCATCGTCAGGTTGAGCACCGGCGGATATCCGGCCGTGCCGTTCAAAACATAGTGCTCCAGGTCGACACCGCGCGCCGCATAGCGTTGGTTGATGTTGACGAAGTCATCAGCCAGGCTGGCGCTGATACGGTGTTCATAGCTGTTCTGCGCCTGCATGGCATAGCCGTAGACTGCTGCCAGGAGCAGCATGCTGTAGGCCGGCAGCCCCAGAAGCGTCCACAGGCCGTAGCGCCGCAGGCCAGCCCAAGGCACGGTTTCACGCCAATATATGCACAGCAGCACCAGACAGGCCGAGATCAAGGCCCCGATACCCACCAGGATGCGCGGCTCGATCACGGCCTCGCTGAGAAACAGCAGAGGCCCCAGGGCACTGAGGGTCAACGCCACCGGAATGATCGGAACAAGCACCACGAGACCAATGCGTCCGGCCAGACTACAGTACCGCCAGGAGCGGGCCGCATAGCGCAGCCCGAACATCAGGGCGATGACCAGGCCCAGCGCCAGCGCCGCCCTCAAAGGCCAGGAGCCGGTCTCGCTCAAGCCCTCGCGTATCAGCTCCCAATAGCTCAGCACATTGTCGGACAAGGCCGACCACTGTCCGGGGCGCAGCAAGGCAGCGTGGTAGCTGGCATAAGGGTTGCGCAGGATCACATCGGCGATGATTTTGTAAGGAATCATCGCCGCCACCGCCTGGGCCAGACGGCCCAGCACCTGGCGCGCGAGCGTGCCGGGCGTGGCATCGCGCCACATCAGGTAGAGGAACTCCAGCACGCTCAAGACCAGGAAGGCATTGAGCGCGGGCTGGTACAGGCACAGCGTGCCCAACAGGCAGAGCGCGCCCCACCCCATTCTGCGTCCGCGCCACGGCGTCTCGCAGACCGCCGCAACGGCCAAGGTCAGGGCCAGCACCATGGTCAGCACGTCGAATTTGTACGACAAGTTTTCCAGGAAGAAGGGGCTGGCGCCCAGCGGAAAGGCGACCAGTGTCGCTGTCGCGGCATCGCGGATCGCGAATTTGCGGGCGACCAGCATGGCGCACCAGGCAAGAAGCAGCACGGCCAGGATCTGCGGCAGCGGCGTCAGATCGGTCAAGGGTGTGCCCATGTTGAGCGACTGCATGACCAGTGTGGTCAGCGGCCGGCCATCGCCCGTCCAGCCCGTGTAGCCGCTATGCACTCGGCCCAGGTCGTCCACGTAGAGGCGGTCGGCATGCAGGATGCAATAGGCGACGATGCCATTCAGAATCAGCGCGGCCTTGAAGACTGGCCTGTTCCAGCGCGGGACGTCCAGATTCTGTGTAGCGCTTTGTGCTGGAGAAGTATTCATTGCGGGTTACATGCCATTTTAGGTTCGCGCAAGAGCATACCCGAATCAAAAAGGCCGGACGCTCGTGCGCCCGGCCCCGAATTACGGCCGATTGCCGGCCTGGGGTCACTTGTTGGGTTGCGGCGTGATGCGCAGATAGGGCCGCACGGCCTTGTAGCCTTTGGGGAATTTTTCCTTGAGCACGGCCTCGTCCTTGAGCGAAGGCACGATGATCACGTCGTCGCCGTCCTGCCAGTTCACCGGCGTGGCCACGCTGTGGCTGTCGGTCAGCTGCAGCGAATCGATCACGCGCAGGATCTCATTGAAATTGCGCCCTGTGCTGGCCGGATAGGTGATGATGAGCCGCACCTTCTTGGCCGGGTCGACGATGAATACCGAGCGCACCGTGGCCGTGGCGCTGGCATTGGGGTGGATCATGTCGTAGAGTTCGGAAACCTTGCGGTCTTCGTCGGCCAGGATGGGAAAGTTCACCGTGGTCGATTGCGTATCGTTGATGTCGTGGATCCAGTCCTTGTGCGACTGGGCACCATCCACCGACAAGGCCAACACCTTGACGTTGCGCCGGGCAAACTCGCTGGCAAGCTTGGCGGTATAGCCCAGTTCGGTGGTGCACACTGGTGTGAAGTCGGCGGGATGCGAGAACAGCACGCCCCAGCTGTTGCCCAGGTATTCGTAAAAACGAATGGGGCCGGAGGAAGATTGCTGTTCGAAATCGGGGGCGACGTCGCCCAGGCGTAGCTGTGCCATGGAAACTCTCCTGCAAAGTTATGGGGCCATGTCGGTCATTCTGGCACCCAAGAAGGACAGGCAAAAATAGCCTGCCCGCATAATCTTATGTAATGCTGGCCTTTTCCCATTGCATGCCGCACGCATCGGCAATAGCGCCGCCGCGCACCGCGGCCGACAGACTCAGCGCGCGCGGCAGGATATGCGCGGCATAGAACAGGCTGGTCGCCAGTTTGCGGCGGTGATAGGCATCGGTGGAACCCGCGGCCAGGTGCCTGCGGCAGACCAGAGCCGCGCGCGCCATCTGCCAGCCGCCATGCACCGTGCCCGCCAGCATCAGCAAGGGCACGCTGCCCGAATACACCGCCCTGATCTGTCCTGCGGCGTTCTGCACCACATAGGCCACGGCATCTTCATAGGCACAGATGGCCTGCTCGAAATTCAGACGCAGCAGCTCTAGCGCGTCGCGGTCACCGGCATCGGCCTTCTGCGCCTGAGCCGCCACAAACTTGAGCGTCTCGCGCATGGCGGTAATGCAAGCGTGGGCCGCCGCGCCGCCGTCGCGCGCGATCTTGCGGCCCACGAAGTCATTGGCCTGGATGGCCGTGGTACCTTCGTAGATGGGCAGGATGCGGGCATCGCGGTAATACTGGGCCGCGCCGGCCTCTTCCATGAAACCCATGCCGCCGTGCACCTGGATGCCCAGCGAAGCCACCTCCACGGCCGCTTCGGTGGAAAAACCCTTCACCACGGGCACCAGGTATTCGTACAGGGCCTGCTGGCTCGCGCGCACGGCCGCGTCGGGATGGTGTGCGCCCAAATCGTGAGCCGCCGCAGCCACGTAGGAGACGGATCGTGCCGCCTCGGTCAGGGCCTGCATGGTCAGCAGCATGCGCTGCACGTCGGGGTGGTGCGCAATCGCCACCGGGCCGGCCGAACCCTCCACGGCGCGGCTCTGGATGCGCCCCAGAGCATAATCGCGCGCATGCTGATAGGCCCGCTCGGCCACCGCGACGCCCTGCTGCCCCACCGCAAAACGCGCCGCGTTCATCATGATGAACATGTATTCCAGGCCGCGCCTTTCCTCGCCCACCAGATAGGCCACTGCGCCCTCGCCCACTTCGCCCTTGCCCGAACCGTAGATCAGTTCACAGGTCGGGCTGGCGTGTATGCCCAACTTATGTTCGAGCTTGGCACACCAGATGTCGTTGCGCTTGCCCAGACTGCCGTCGTCCTCGACCAGGAACTTGGGCACGATGAAAAGCGAGATGCCCTTCACGCCCGGCGGCGCGTCCGGCGTGCGCGCCAGCACCAGATGCACGATGTTCTCGGCCTGGTCGTGCTCGCCGTAGGTGATGAATATTTTCTGGCCGTAAAGCCGGTAGCTGCCCTCGTTCTGGCGCACGGCGCGTGAAGCGATCAGGGCCAGGTCCGAGCCGGCCTGCGGTTCGGTCAGATTCATGGTACCCGACCACTGGCCGCTGACCAGCTTGGGCAGATAGCGCTGCTGCTGCGCCTGACTGCCCACCGTTAGCAGCGCCTCAATTACCGCATCGGTCAGCATGGGACACAGCGTGAAGGCCAGGCTGGCTGATTGGAAGCTTTCATGCACCGGTGCCGCCACCAGCTTGGGTAGGCCCTGTCCGCCCCACCGCACGGGGTGCGGCAGACCTTGCCAGCCGCCCTCGCCATACTGAGCGTAAGCCTTCGCCCAGGCAGGCAGCACATGCACCCGGCCGTCCTGCCAGACAGGCGGTTGACGATCGCCCTGCGCGTTCAACGGCGCCACCACCTCCTCGACCAACCGGGCGTTTTCTTCAAGTATCGCGTCGACCAGATCGGGGCCGATCTCCTCCTGGTTCGGCAGCCCGAGCACATCGGACAGGCCAGCCAGCTCGTTGAGCGTGAAACGTATGTCCTGCAGTGGAACCTGATAGGCCAAGGTTGTCTCCTCGATTTATCCCATCATTATATTTCCGGTTCCCTCCCGATCGGCACGGGCGTGACGACATGTAAGGTAACGCGTAATGAGCGCGGCTTCGGCAAGGTCGACAGTCGGCCGGCATTCAAAAAAACCAACCGCCCGCCACGACGAGAAAAGCGTCTTCTCCAGCCCCATCCAATTCGAATGCCGTGCCGGCATATTCGTGAGGGACGCCGCGCTCAAGGGCATGGTCGCCAAGAGGATGCAAGGCCACCGCTGAATTTCCGATTGCTCAATCGTCCGAGACCGCCGGATCCCCCCGGCAGCCTCGGGTTTGCAGCATCACGCCGTATAGCGGCCTTAAAGCGCCTCGGCCAACTCGGGCACGAGCTGGAACAGGTCGCCCACCAGGCCGTAGTCTGCCACGCCGAAGATCGGCGCCTCAGGATCCTTGTTGATCGCCACGATCACCTTCGAATCCTTCATGCCGGCCAGGTGCTGGATCGCGCCCGAAATGCCCACGGCCACGTATAGCTGCGGCGCGACGATTTTGCCCGTTTGGCCCACCTGCCAGTCGTTGGGCGCGTAGCCCGCATCGACTGCCGCGCGCGAGGCGCCCATGGCCGCGCCCAGTTTGTCGGCCAGCGGTTCGAGAATCTTGAAATTCTCGGCGCTGCCCATGCCGCGACCGCCCGAGACCACGACCTTGGCGCCTGCCAGTTCGGGGCGGTCACTCTTGGCCACCTCGCGGCCCACGAAGCTGGAAAGCCCCGAATCGGCGGCGGCGGCCAGCGGCTCCACCGCAGCCGAACCGCCCGTGGCGGCCACCGCGTCAAAGCCCGTCGTGCGCACCGTGATCACCTTGACCGCATCGCCCGACTGCACGGTGGCGATCGCGTTGCCCGCGTAGATCGGGCGCACGAAGGTATCGGCCGATTCCACGCCGATGATGTCCGAAATTTGCGCCACATCCAGCTTGGCCGCCACGCGCGGGGCCACGTTCTTGCCCGAGGCCGTGGCCGGGAACAGGATGTGGCTGTAACTCGAGGCAATGGCCAGCACCTGGGCCTGCAGGTTCTCGGCCAGGCCGTCGGCCAGATGCGGCGCGTCGGCCAGCAGCACCTTGGCCACGCCCGCGACCTGCGCGGCGGCATCGGCGACGGCGCGCACGCTGCTGCCCGCCACCAGCACGTGCACCTCGCCGCCGGCGTATTTTTGTATCCCCGCTGCCGCGGCCACCGTGTTCAGCGTCGCGCCCTTCAGGTGGACGTTATCGTGTTCGGCAATAACCAGGATCGTCATCTTCACACCACCTTCGCTTCGTTCTTGAGCTTGTCCACCAGCGCGGCCACGTCAGCCACCTTGATGCCGGCCTTGCGCGCCGGCGGATCGGTCACCTTCAGCGTCTTGATGCGCGGAGCTGGATCGACGCCCAGGTCGGCCGGAGTCAGCGTCTCGAGCGGCTTTTTCTTGGCCTTCATGATGTTGGGCAGCGTCACGTAGCGCGGCTCGTTCAGGCGCAAGTCGGTGGTGACGATGGCGGGCAGCTTGATCTTGATCGTCTCAAGGCCGCCGTCCACTTCTCGGGTCACCGTGGCCGAACCATCACCCAGTTCAATCTTGCTGGCGAAGGTGGCCTGAGGCCAGCCCAGCAGCGCGGCCAGCATCTGGCCGGTCTGGTTGGCGTCGTCGTCGATGGCCTGCTTGCCCAGGATGATCAGTTGCGGGGCTTCCTTCTCGGCCAGCGCCTTGAGCAGCTTGGCTACTGCCAGCGGCTGCAGTTCGGCGTCGGTCTGCACCAGGATGCCGCGGTCCGCGCCAATGGCCAGCGCCGTGCGCAGGGTTTCCTGCGCCTGGGCCACGCCGCACGACACCGCCACCACTTCGGTGGCCTTGCCCGATTCCTTCAACCGCGTGGCTTCTTCCACCGCGATCTCGTCGAACGGATTCATCGACATCTTTACATTGGCGATATCGACACCGGTCTGATCGCTCTTGACGCGCACCTTGACGTTGTAGTCAACCACGCGCTTGACGGGTACAAGCACCTTCATCCAACAGTCTCCTATCTATCCGAGTAACCTTTCCGACTATGAAATTTTTACGGCAATCTTTCGATTCTACAGCTTGGACAGCGCCCGTATGTGGGCCACCACGCTGCGGCCCAAGGCCGACAGTTCATAGCCACCCTCGAGCGTGCTGACAATGCGCCCCCCCGCGTGGCGGTCGGCCACACCCACGATTTTGTCGGTAATCCAAGCGTAGTCGGACTCGACCAGGCCCATCTGGCTCATGTCATCCTCGCGATGGGCGTCAAAGCCCGCCGACACCAGGATCAGCTCGGGCCGGTGCGCGTCCAGCCGCGGCAGCCACTGTTCGGAGACGATGGCGCGCACGGCCGGCCCTGTGGTATAGGGCGGCACCGGCACATTGACCATATTGGCCGCCGGCTGGCTCGTCCCGCTGTGGGGAAAGAGCGGGTGCTGGAAGAAACTGCACATCAGCACGCGATCGTCGCCCGCGAACATCTCCTCGGTGCCGTTGCCGTGATGCACATCGAAGTCGACGATGGCCAGACGCCGCAGGCCATGAACGGCCATGGCGTGCGCGGCGCCGATGGCGATATTGTTGAGAAAGCAAAAGCCCATGGCGCGGTCGCGGCAGGCATGGTGCCCGGGGGGACGAACCGAACAGAAGGCGGTCTCGGCCTGGCCCGTCATCACGGCGTCTACCGCCGCCACCGCGGCGCCGGCCGCGTGCAGCGCCGCATCCAGCGTATGGCAGTTCATCAGCGTATCGGGGTCCAGGGGGGTGTACTCGCCCTGCGCCGGCACGCTCGCCGCCAGGAAGTCGAGATACGCCGCCTCGTGCACGCGCAGCAGCGCCGCGCGGTCCGCCGCAGGCGCCGGGCGCGCATCGAGCAAGGACATCAGCCCGCTGGCCAGCAATTGATCGGATATGGCATCGAGCCTCTGCGGACTCTCGGGATGCCAGTCGCCCATTTCGTGCTGCCGGCACGACGGGTGGGTAAAATACAAGGTCTCCATAGGGAAGATTGTATGTTCATGCTCAGGCGTTTGCTGCGGATCGGCGGGTTGGTGGTTCCCTTCATGCTTGCCGGCTGCGCTTCCTCCCCCCCCAGGACGCCTGTTCCAACCCTGCCCCCCACATCCTCGTCTTCCGGCGCGATACACATTGGACCGTCCGAACCCGGTCCCTCGGACGAACCGTCCTCCACCACCCTGCCAGACGGCCGGCTTCGCCCCGACGTGGACAACTTCGCGCGCGATCTGGCCGCCCGCCGGGACCTGCCGCTGGATCAGGTGCTTGCAAGCCTGTCCGGCGCGCGCTATAGCGCGACGGTGGCGCGCCTGATCATGCCGTCCGTGCCCGGACACAAGGTGTGGCGCAGTTGGCTCACCTACCGCTCGCGCTTCGTCGAACCCAGGCGCATCCGCTGGGGCGCCGAATTCTGGCGCGAAAACGCCGCGGCATTGAATCAGGCGCAACAGCGCTATGGCGTGCCGGCCAAAATTATCGCCGGAATCATCGGCGTGGAAACCCTCTACGGCCGCAATATGGGCAGCTTTCGTGTGATCGATGCGCTCTCGACCCTGGCCTTCGATTACCCGGTGCCCGACAAGCCCGATCGCGCGGCGATGTTCCGCGGCCAGTTGGGCGACTTCCTCACGCTGGCGCTGCAGGGCAGGTTGGACATCGATACGCGCGGCTCGTATGCCGGCGCGATCGGCATGCCGCAGTTCATGCCGCGCAGCATCATGCAATACGCAGTGGACAGTTCGGGCAATACCGGCGGACATATCGACCTGGCCAACGATCCGGCCGCCGCCATCATGTCGGTGGGCAATTACCTGGCTCAGCACGGCTGGGTGCGCGGCGTGCCCGTATTCGCGCCGGTGCGACTGCCGGCAGACCCTTCCGCCCTGGTGGTGGGGGGGCTGGCGCCCACCATGAGCTGGGACCAATTGCAGGCCGACGGCGCCCGGCTGGCGCCTGGCGCCCAGGCCGGGAGATGGGGCCAGCAGCGGCTGGGCATCGTCGATCTGGACGAAGAAGCGCGCGGAACGGCGCAGTACCGGACGGGAACGCCGAATTTCTTTGCGATCACGCAGTACAACCACAGCTACTTCTATGCGACGGCGGTATCGGATCTGGCGGATGCCGTCGCGCAGCAGGTGGGGCCGATATTGGCGGGATCCGGGCTTTGACTGCCTGGGTTCTTGATTCATCTGCGCGGCGTCGGGGTTCCAGCCGCCTCGCACGTCTCGGGAACCCGGTCAACCCTGCGAATTGAACACGCCGGTGGACAGATAGCGATCGCCGCGATCGCAGGCGATGAAGACGATGGTGGCGTCGTTCACGCGCTCGGCCAGGCGCAGCGCGGCCACCAGGGCGCCAGCCGATGAAATACCCGCGAAGATACCCTCTTCGGCCGCGAGGCGTCGGGCCATCTCTTGCGCATCGTTCTGCTCGATCGACTCATATGCGTCGACGCGGCTGGCATCGAAAATCCTGGGCAGGTAGGCCTCGGGCCATTTGCGGATGCCGGGAATCTGCGAGCCGGGAGCCGGCTGGGCGCCGATGACCTGGATGGCCGGGTTGCGCTCCTTGAGGTAAATGGACATGCCCATGATGGTGCCCGTCGTCCCCATGGCGCTGACGAAATGGCTAACGCGCCCTCCCGTCTGTTGCCAAATCTCGGGACCCGTGGTCTCGATGTGGGCGCGCGGATTGTCGGGATTCGCGAACTGGTCGAGCACCTTGCCCTTGCCTTCGGACTGCATTTCCATGGCCAGGTCGCGCGCGTATTCCATACCGCCCTTGTCGGCGGGCGTGAGAATAAGCTGGGCGCCATAGGCTGTCATGGAAGCACGGCGTTCCAGCGAAAGATTGTCGGGCATGATGAGGATCATGCGATAGCCGCGCATGGCCGCAACCATGGCCAGGCCTATGCCGGTATTGCCGCTGGTGGCTTCGATCAGGGTGTCGCCGGGCCGGATCTCGCCGCGCTCTTCGGCGCGCCGGATCATGGACAGGGCCGGCCTGTCTTTCACGGAACCCGCAGGATTGTTGCCTTCGAGCTTGGCCAGGATAACGTTGCCGCGCGCCGCGCCGGCCTGTCCGGGAATGCGCTGCAGGCGTACCAGGGGCGTGTTGCCGATGGTCTGTTCGATGGTGGGGTAATCGATGATGTTCATTGCTGGATGCCGAAAAATACAGGCTTCGATCATACCGCCCGGCCAAATTCCAACCCGGCATATCCATGTTCAATTCAGGGTGGCCTACTCAAGGCCGCCCCGGCAGCCGCGCCGGCACGGGTCGGGGCGCGCCTGCCGGTGTGCCGGCAGCCGGGCTGCCGCCCACGGTAAGTCCGGCAGCCTGCAGGGACTGGGCCCGCTTCGGACCGATGCCCCGCACGCGATCGGAAAGATCCTCGATGGATTCGAAGCGGCCGCCACGCTGGCGCTCCTGGACGATGATGCGTGCCGTCTTGGGGCCGATGCCGCGCAAGGACTCCAGTTGCTCGGCGCTGGCGCTGTTGGCGTCGAGCGCGTGGGCCGACGATGCCATGACCAGGGCCAGACCGCCCGCCACCGCCAGGCGCCCCGCCACACCACCCACGAACCGGCGGCCCGCCGGCAAAAGGCGGCCCATCGCGAAATCGGCGCGCGGCGCAGGCCGGGCAATCGTGTCGTTCAGAAAGGGATTCATGCGCTTCTCCTGGTTGGCCGGGGTGCTGGATGCAGCCCGGCCGGCCATCATGCGCGGCGGCGCGCGATGCCGGAGAACGCGGTGTACGGAAATGTCCGTCCCGGGAAGTACCTAGCGCGGCCTTATTTGGCGCGCCAATAGCGCACGTATTCGGCTACGCCGGTTTGCACATCGCGCATGGGTTCAGTAAAACCAGCAGCGCGCAGATTGGATGCATCGGCCTGGGTATAGCTCTGGTAGTAGCCCTTCAAATCGTCGGGGAACGCCACGTAGCGAATGAGCCCGGCCTCGACCAGTTCGGCCAACGGCAGCGCCGCCTCGCCCTTCTCGGCGCGCAGCGTGTTGACCACGGCAGCGGCCACGTCGTTGAACGGCTGGGCGCGGCCGGTGCCGCAATTGAAGATGCCGGACTGCTCAGGGTGGTCGAGGAAGTACAGGTTCACGGCCACCACGTCCTGCACCGAGATGAAATCGCGGCTCTGCTGGCCGTCGCCATAGCCGTCCCAACCGCCGAACAGGCGCACATGTCCTTCGGCCAGGAACTGATTCATATTATGGAAGGCCACCGAGGCCATGCGACCCTTGTGCTGCTCGTGCGGACCATAGACGTTGAAATAGCGCAGACCCACCACCTGCGCGACAAGCCGCTGCATGCGCCGACGCAGCACCTGGTCGAAAAGCAGCTTGGAATAGCCGTAGACGTTGAGCGGCGCCTCGTTGGCCGGCTCTTCCGCATAGACCGCCGAGCCGCCATACACGGCCGCCGACGAGGCATACAGGAAGGGGGTGGCGCGGCTCTGGCAATATTCGAACAATTCCAGCGTGACGCGGTAATTGTTATCGAGCATGAATTGTCCGTTGCGCTCGGTCGTGTCCGAGCAGGCGCCCTGGTGCAACACGGCACGCACGTCGGGCAAGCGGCCTTCCCGCACGCGAACGCGGAAATCGTCCTTATCCAGGTAATCGGCGATGCGGCAGTCAGTCATATTGCGAAATTTGTCGCCATCGGTCAGATCGTCGACGGCGATGATGTCGTCGATGCCGCGGCGGTTCAGGCCTCGCACCAGATTGCTGCCGATAAAGCCGGCAGCGCCGGTAACAATATATGTCATGATCAGCCTCCCGCCAGTTCCGCGGCGGTGACGGTTGAAGTACCTAGCTTGCCCACCACAATGCCGCCGGCTCGATTGGCCCAGCCCATGGCCTGGACCCAGGACAGGCCCGCGGCACGCATCAGCGCCAGAGTGGCCAGCACGGTATCGCCCGCGCCGGAAACGTCGAACACTTCGTGCGCCTGCGCGTCGACGTGCTCGCGCGAACCCGCCGAGAACAGCGTCATGCCTTGCTCCGAGCGCGTCACCAGCAAAGCCTCAAGCTGCAGGTGGGCACGCAGTAGCTGCGCGCGCGCGGTCAGGTCGTCCTCGTCCTTCCAGCGGCCCACGGCCTGGCGCATTTCTGAGCGGTTGGGCGTGACCAGCGTCGCGCCCTTATAGCGATCGTAATCGTCGCCTTTGGGGTCGACCAGTACCGGCACCTTGTGCTCGCGCGCCAGGGCGATCAGGTCCTGGACGCGGTCCAGCGCGCCCTTGGCATAGTCGGACAGAACAATCACATCGTGATTGGGCAGATGGCGCGCCACGGCCGCGCTCACGCCATCTAGCGAGGTCTGCGCAGGACGCTGCTCGAAATCGATGCGCAGCATCTGCTGCTGTCGTCCCAGCACACGCATCTTGAGCGTGGTGGGATGCGCAGCGTCGCTGACTAGATCCGCATGCACGCCGGCTTGCTGCGCAAGCTGGCCGACACACGCGCCGGCCTCGTCCGCACCCGTCACGCCCACCAGCGTGACCAGGCCGCCCAGGGCTGCGACGTTGCGCGCCACGTTGGCCGCCCCGCCGAGTCGGTCTTCACGGCGCGCCACGTGAACCACGGGCACCGGCGCCTCCGGCGAAATGCGGTCCACTTCGCCGAACCAGTAGCGATCCAGCATGACATCGCCCACCACCAGCACGCGACTGCGTGCGATGGCACGGGCAGGAAAAGACGATATGTCGGTCATTCCAGTTCCTCCAGACGACGAGGAGCCGAGGTTTCCCAGGCATTGCAGCCCGGGCATTGCCAATAGAAACGGCGCGGCTGAAAGCCGCAGGACTTGCAAACGTAGCGGTCCAACCGCTGCGTGTGCTTGTGAATGAGGCTGCGCAGCAGGGTCAGATCCCCGCCGGGCACGGCATCGTCGCGGCGCGCATCAGTGGGCACGGCATCGGAAGCGCCTGCGGCCGGGCTGCCCGCCGTGGGGTTGGCCAGCTCGACTTCGAGCAGGCGATCCAGCCCAAGCAACGATGGATGGCTGCGCATTGCCTCGCGCGCGAAACGCCAGG
Source organism: Bordetella sp. FB-8 (assembly GCF_000382185.1). NCBI lineage: Bacteria > Pseudomonadati > Pseudomonadota > Betaproteobacteria > Burkholderiales > Alcaligenaceae > Bordetella > Bordetella sp. FB-8. The sequence continues at coordinate 3,582,341 of NZ_KB907784.1, forward strand.
CCTGCGCCTGGCCTCGCTGGGCCCGCAACTCGCGGAAAACCACGTTGAAAAGATCGAGCGAGGCATGCTGCGCATAGTGCCGGCTGAGCACGTCCAGCCCCTGGGCCGCCTCGCCCGACTGGGTGTAATTGGCCAGCAGGCGCTCGGCCACCAGGCCCGCATATTCCGACGCGTCGGTCAGGACCGACTCCAGGTACAGGCGCTCGCGCTTGGGGTTCTGCTCGATCTGCGCCAACTGCGCGCGCAGCATGGCGACGCGCGCCCGCGCCCCGCGCGAGGCTGCCGCGTCGAAACCTTTGGCTGCGTGATCGGCGGCGTCCAGCGCCACATTGGCAGCCTCGGCGTTCATTGGCTTGGCAGCCAGCGCCGTCTGCGCCAGTTCGCAGTGGTAGTGCACGATCTGAGGCACAGGCTCGTCCACCAGGCCTTGCAGCGTCTTGACCACCTCGATGGCGCGCGGCCAGTCGTGCTCGGATTCGTAGATGCGCACCAGCGAACGCAGCGCCGGCAAGGCAAAGCGCGTGTCCTTGAGCGTGTTGAAGGTGCTTTCGGCGCGATCCAGCATGCCGGCCTTGAGGAAATCCTGCGCTAGTTCGTGCTGGGCGTGGTCGCGCTCGGCCACCGGCAGATCGGCACGGTTCAGCAGGCTTTGATGCACGCGGATGGCGCGCTCCATTTCGCCGCGCCGGCGAAACAGGCTGCCCAAGGCAAAGTGCAGCTCGGTGGTTTCCGGATCGAGCTTGGCCACCTCGACGAAGGCGTCGATGGCCCGGTCGGGTTCTTCGTTGAGCAGAAAATTCAGGCCACGGAAGTACGAATCCGGCAGGGTGCGCGTTTCACGCAACATCTGACGAAAATCGAAGCGCGCAGCCACCCATCCCAGGCCGAACAGCATGGGAATGAAAATCAGCCACCAGGGTTCAAAATCCACGTATCGTGCTCGATGCTAAGAAAAACAGCCGACTCACAGCGGCGACATGGGTGCGATGGCCTCCGGCGACACCGGGGTCGGCGACGCGGCGGCTTGGGCCAGGGACTTCAGGCGGTCGACCTCGCGGCGCAGGCGCGAGGCCTCACGGCGGCGGCGCATGGCCATGGGCACCGTCAGCAGTAGGCCGAAAACGGCCCCCACCACGAAGGTGACCAGCATGACCACGATGAGCGGCACGTTCTGTATCGCGTAGTCGGCGTAAAAATTGACCTTGACCGGATCGGTGTTCTTCACGGCGAAGATCAATACGGCGATGAAGACCAACAGGCGCAGGATCCAGACGAAATAGCGCATGAGACAGACTCCCAGCTAGGAATTCGGACTTCGGGCTTCGGATTGTAACTTGCACGGCGGCCTAATCCCACCCGTCGACGGCCGTGCTAGATTGTCCGATACCATCAACGAACACAGCGAGGCAAGCAGTGAAGACGCACAAGATCGCCGTCATTCCCGGAGACGGCATCGGCAAGGAAGTCATGCCCGAAGGCCTGCGCGTGGTCGAGGCCGCCGCTAGGCGATTCGGCATCAAGCTCGAATTCAAGCACATCGAATGGGCGAGCTGCGACTACTACGCCAAGCACGGCGACATGATGCCGGCCGACTGGTTCTACCAGCTCAAGGACTGCGATGCCCTCTATTTCGGCGCCGTGGGTTGGCCCGACATCGTGCCCGACCATATTTCGCTCTGGGGATCGCTCCTGAAGTTCCGCCGCGACTTCGACGAATACGTCAACCTGCGCCCCGCCCGCCTCATGCCCGGCGTACCCTGCCCCCTGGCCGGCCGCAAGCCGGGCGATATCGACATGTACATCGTGCGCGAGAACACCGAGGGTGAATATTCGTCCGTGGGCGGCAAGATGTTCGCGGGCACCGACCGCGAGTTCGTGCTGCAGGAATCGATCTTCACCCGCAAGGGCACCGACCGTATCCTCAAATACGCCTTCGAACTGGCGCAAAGCCGGCCCAAGAAGCATCTGACCTCGGCCACCAAGTCCAACGGCATCTTCATCAGCATGCCCTACTGGGACGAGCGCTTCGCCGAAATGGGCAAGCAGTACCCCGACGTACGCCAGGACAAATATCACATCGACATTCTGGCGGCTCGCTTTGTCATCAGCCCCGAGCGCTTCGACGTGGTCGTGGCCTCGAACCTGTTCGGCGACATCCTGTCCGACCTGGGTCCGGCCTGCACCGGCACCATCGGCATCGCCCCGTCGGCCAACCTCAACCCCGAGCGCACCTTCCCCTCTCTTTTCGAACCCGTGCACGGCTCGGCACCCGACATCTACGGCCAGAACATCGCCAACCCGGTGGGCATGATCTGGTCGGGGGCCATGATGTTGGACTTCCTGGGCAACGGCCAGGGCGTCTACCGCCAGGCCCACGACGCCATCCTGCAGGCCATCGAGAAGACCCTGGCCGCAGGCCAGACCACGGCGGACCTGGGCGGCAAGCTCAATACCACCGAGGCGGGCAAGGCGGTCGCGGCGGCGCTCGAAGCGGTCTGATTGAAGCTGCCGGGTAACGGGCAAGAAACTCGAATACAAGTCCGCTTTGCAAACAAAAAACCCTTCCTGGTCGGAAGGGTTTTCTCTTTGGTTCGCCGCCATGAGAAGCTCAATGCATGGCGTGCAGATCCATCTCGGATGACGCGGGATCGGAAGACCCTTCAGCACTGCCGGCAAGTTGTTCGTCGGCAACCTGGTCGACACGCTCGCGCAACTCCTTGCCGGCCTTGAAGTGCGGCACCTGCTTGCCAGGCACCAGCACCTGCTCGCCCGACTTGGGGTTGCGTCCGACGCGAGGAGACCGTTGCGACAGCGAGAAGCTGCCAAAGCCACGGATCTCGATGCGCTGACCCGTGGCCAGGGCCTGGGTCATGGCATCGAGCATGGTCTTGACGGCGTAATCGGTGTCGCGGGCGGCCAACTGGGGATAATGGGCCGCCAACGCTGCGATCAGCTCCGACTTGGTCACTGAGGCACCAACCCGCTATCAGCCTTCGCCGCGCTGCTGGTCGAGCTTGGCCTTGAGCAAAGCGCCCAGGTTGGTCGTGCCCGACGAAGCGCTGGCTTCGGACATGCGCTGGATGGTCTCAGCGGTCTCGGCGTTGTCGCGAGCCTTGATCGACAGCTGAATCGAGCGCGTCTTGCGGTCGACGTTGATGATCATGGCTTCGATGTTCTCGCCGGCCTTCAGGACCGTGGTGGCGTCTTCGACGCGGCCCGCGGAGATTTCCGAAGCGCGCAGGTAGCCTTCGACTTCGACCGACAGGGTCACGATGGCGCCCTTGGCTTCGACCAACTTGATCGTGCCGGGGACGACGGCACCCTTGTCATGCGTAGCGACGAAGTTGTTGAAGGGATCGCCTTCCAACTGCTTGACGCCCAGCGAGATGCGCTCCTTGTCGGTATCGATGCCCAAAACCACGGCTTCGATCTCGTCGCCCTTCTTGAAGTTGCGCACGGCTTCTTCGCCGGTATCCGTCCAGGACAGATCGGACAGATGCACCAGGCCGTCGATGCCGCCGGGCAGGCCGACGAACACGCCGAAGTCGGTGATCGACTTGATGGCGCCGCGGACCTTGTCACCACGCTTGAAGTTGGTGGCGAACTCTTCCCACGGGTTCTGGCGGCACTGCTTCATGCCCAGCGAGATGCGGCGACGGTCTTCGTCGATTTCCAGGACCATGACTTCGACTTCTTCGCCCAGGGTCACGACCTTGCGCGGATCGACGTTCTTGTTGGTCCAGTCCATCTCGGACACGTGCACCAGGCCTTCGATGCCGGCTTCGACTTCAACGAACGAGCCGTAGTCGGTCAGGTTGGTGACCTTGCCGAACAGGCGCGTGCCTTGCGGGTAGCGGCGAGCCAGGCCCACCCACGGATCTTCGCCCAGCTGCTTGACGCCCAGCGAGACGCGGCTCTTTTCCTGGTCGAACTTCAAGACCTTGGCTTCGACTTCCTGGCCAACGGCCAGGACTTCGGAGGGGTGACGCACGCGGCGCCAGGCCATGTCGGTGATGTGCAGCAGGCCGTCGATACCGCCCAGGTCCACGAACGCGCCGTAATCGGTGATGTTCTTGACCACGCCCTTGACCACGGCACCTTCGTGCAGGGTCTCGAGCAGCTTCTGGCGCTCTTCGCCCATGCTGGCTTCCAGCACCTGGCGGCGCGACAGCACGACGTTGTTGCGCTTGCGGTCGAGCTTGATGACCTTGAATTCGAGGGTCTTGCCTTCGTACGGCGTGGTGTCCTTGACGGGACGCAGATCGACCAGCGAGCCGGGCAGGAAAGCGCGGATGCCGTTGGTCATGACGGTCAGGCCGCCCTTGACCTTGCCGGTGATGGTGCCGGTGACCAGTTCGCCGTTATCCAGCGCGGTTTCCAGCGACAGCCAGGCCGACAGGCGCTTGGCGCGGTCGCGCGACAGGATGGTGTCGCCGTAGCCGTTTTCCAGGGCATCGATGGCCACCGAGACGTAATCGCCGGGGTTGACTTCGATCTCGCCCTGATCGTTCAGGAATTCTTCGAGCGGGATGAGCGCTTCGGATTTCAGGCCGGCGTTGACGACCACGAAATTGTGGTCGATGCGCACGACTTCGGCGCTGATGACCTCGCCGGACTTCATGTCCTGGCTCTTGAGGCTTTGGGCAAACAGGTCGGCAAAGCTTTCGCCGCCGGTAGCTTGGTTAAGGGAAGACATTTAGGTTAAAGGTCCTGGCCGGAATTGGCCGTTAAAAATACACACCGCGACGCACGCAGTGGAGTGGTAAAACCTGCCGCCGCCACTCGGAATCGAACACGGCCGACAGGACGTTGCTGCTTAAAAAACGCACATCAATATGCGGAGATTACTTTCCACATATCCAACACGGCTTGCACCGTTTGCTCGAGGGTCAAGCATGACGAATCGAGCTCGCGGGCATCTTGCGCAGGCTTCAGCGGCGCAGCGGCGCGCTGCATGTCACGCGCGTCCCGCGCCCGCAAATCTTGCAAAAGCTCTTCTATATTAGCAGAAATTCCCTTATTGATCAATTGCTTATGGCGTCTTTTCGCCCTAGCCTCGGCGGCCGCGACAAGAAAGACCTTCAAGGGCGCATCGGGAAAGACAACCGTCCCCATATCCCGACCATCAGCCACCAGCCCCGGCGCGACCCGAAAAGCCCGCTGCCGCTCCAGGAGCGCGCGGCGCAGATCAGGGTAGCCGGCGATACGCGAGGCCAGGTTGCCGACCTGCTCCTGGCGAATGGCGTCAGTGACATCCTCGCCCTTCAGGTAGATGCATTCGCTCTGGAATCGCACGTCCAGCCGCGCGGCGGCCTGGGCCAGGGCGGGCGCATCCTCGACCGCGATGCCGCGCCTGAGCGCAGCCAGGGCGGTCAGGCGATAAAGCGCGCCGCTGTCCAGCACCGACCAGCCCAGGGCCTGCGCGACGAGATGGGCCACGGAACCCTTGCCGGAGGCGGTGGGGCCGTCGATGGCGATGACTGGAATGGGATTCATGATGGGGAGCGATGTGGTTGAAATGTCGAATTCTTAACGCGCAAGTCCAATGGTTTCCCGTGCAGCAACACTGCCCGCACACGACAAACGCCTCAATGACTCACCAACCCCGAATACACCTCGAAATACGTCGGAAAGGTCTTGCTCACGCAGCCGGGGTCAAGTATGCGCACCTTTGCCGGACCGAAAGCGGCCAGCGAAAAACACATGGCCATGCGATGGTCATCATAGGTGCCGATGTGCGCATCGCGCCATTGGAGGGGCGGCGCCACTTGCAACCAGTCCGGACCGGATTGGACCCGGGCGCCCAGCTTGGCCAACTCGGTATGCATGGCATGGATACGATCCGTTTCTTTGACGCGCCAGCTGCCGATATTGCGCAGGCGACAAGGGCCGTCGGCGTACAGCGCCAGGACCGCGGCCGTCATGGCGGCGTCGGGGATGAGATTGAAGTCGGCGTCAAAGGCGCGCAGCCGCTCCCCTGCGGCGACATGCACACCGCGGGATTCAAGCCAGTCGGGACCGGCGTCGATGCGCGCGCCCATGGCCTTCAGGGTTTGGACAAAGGCCACGTCGCCCTGGATGCTGTCGACCCCCACGCCGCTCATGCGCACCGGACCGCCGCCGATCGCGCCCAGCGCCAGAATGTAAGAGGCCGACGAGGCATCGCCTTCGACCAGAATGCGACTCGGGCTGCGATAGATGGCGTCGGCCGGCACGGTGAAACGCTGCCAGCCCTCGCGCGCCACCGTCACGCCGTAGCGCGCCATCAGGTTGAGCGTGATTTCGATATAGGGCTTGGATATCAGCTCGCCGACGACTTCGACGACGACCTCCCGGTCCGCGGCACGCGCCAGCAGGGGCGAGATCAACAGCAAGGCCGTGAGGAACTGGCTGGACACATTGCCCTGTACCCGCACCGGGGTAGCTGCGCGCGGCCTTCCGCGGCCGATGCTCAACGGCGGATAGCCCGGCTGGCCCAGATACTCGACCCTCGCGCCCAGCGCGTTCAGGGCATCGACCAGGTCGCCGATGGGCCTCTCGTGCATGCGCGGCACGCCCGACAGACGATAGTCGCCGTCCATCAAGGCCAGTGCCGCCGTCATCGACCGGAACGCCGTGCCGGCGTTGCCCAGGAATATATCGGCCTGTTTGACGGGAAAGGACGCGGTGCCCTGCACGCGCGCACTGCCGCGGCCTCTTTCCTTCACCGGAATGCCCAATTGACGCAAAGCTGCCAGCATGACGCGAGTGTCGTCGGAATCGAGCAGGCCGGAAATTTCCGTGCTGCCCTCGGCCAGCGCGGACAGCAGCAGCACGCGGTTGGAAATGCTCTTGGAACCCGGCAGCGCCACGGTGCCCTGGGCCCGGGCCGCGTGCGGTAGGTCGAGATAGTCATGCGTCATTACGACTCCGTTGATCCGAGCCGCCAATCGCGGCGCGCGCATGCGGCGCGCTGCAGCAATTGCAGCAGCGCGGCACCGTCGCCGGCCGCCAGCGCCTGCTCGGCCTGATCCAACACGGCGCGTACGGCAAGCAACTCAGCCTGCATGGCAGAGCGGTTCGATAGAAAAATATCACGCCACATCTCGGGCGAACCCGCCGCGATGCGCGTGAAATCGCGAAAGCCCGAACCGGCCAGGCCCAGGCGCCGCTCGGAATCCGGCTCGCCCGCCACCTGCGCCATGTACGCGGCCGAAAGAAAATGAGGAATATGGCTTACCGAAGCCAGCACGCGATCGTGCAATTGGACGTCCATCTCGATCAGGCGCGCGCCGCAGTCCTGCCACGTCAGGCGCACCAGATCGACCGCCTGAGGCGGGTTTTCCGGCAAAGGACACAGCACCACGTTGCGATCCCGATACAGATCGGCATCGGCGGCATCCGGCCCGGTGCGTTCGGCTCCGGCAATGGGGTGGCCCGGCACGAAGCAGCCTATGTCCTGGCCCAGCGCCTGGCGCGCAGCGCGCGCCACCTCGGCCTTGGTGCTGCCGGCGTCGGTCAGCACGATGCCTGGCTTCAGGTGTGGGCGCATCTGGGCCAGCAATCGGCCCACGCTGCCCACCGGCGTGGCCAGCATCACCAGATCGGCGCGCTGCGCCGCCTCGGCGGCGCTCACGGCTTCGTCGATCAGACCCAATTCGCGGGCGCGCGCCAGCGAATTCGGATCGCGCCCGATGCCCAGCACGCGCCCCACCCCTCCGGCGCGCCTCAGAGCCGCCGCAAAGGATCCGCCGATCAACCCGACGCCGATCACGGCCAACACCGGAACGCGCAGAGCGCTCATGAAGCCCCCTTGGCACCCTTGAGGCGACTGGGCGCGTTCATTTGTCTTGCAGGATCTGCGCCAGCGCCTCGATGAAACGCTCGTTCTCCTGCGGCAGGCCGATGGAGACGCGCAGCCACTCGGGCAGGCCGTCGTTGGCCGTGGGACGCACGATGATGCCGCGCTTGAGCAGTTCGAGATTGATGCGCGCGGCATCGCCCACGTGCACCAGCACGAAATTGCCATAGCTGGGCACATAGCGCAGGCCCAATTTCTCGAAGGCCTGCGACAGTTGCGCTTTGCCGGCCTTGTTGCTTTCGTAGGCTTGCTGCAGGAAGTCCGCATCCTTGAGCGCCGCGATCGCTGCGGCCTGAGCCAGCGTGTTCACGTTGAAAGGCTGGCGTACGCGGTTGAACAACTCGGTCAGGTAAGGCTGCGCGATCGCGTAGCCCACGCGCAGGCCTGCCAGGCCATAGGCCTTGGAGAAAGTGCGCGACACCACCAGATTGGGATAGCGGCGCACCAGTTCCACGCTGTCGAAACGCAACTCGGGATCAAGGAACTCGTTGTAGGCCTCGTCCAGGACCACTGTCACCCGGTCGCCGTGAGCGGCGTGCACCTTGGCCAGGAAAGCCTCGATTTGCGCGCCGGTATGGAAGGTACCGGTGGGGTTGTTGGGGTTGGCCAGAAACAGCAGCCGCGTGTCGTCGGCGATGGCCTCGAACATCGCTTCCAGGTCGTGGCCGTAGTCCTTGGCCGGCACCATGATGTGACGCGCGCCGCGCGCCTGCGTGGCCAGGCGATACACCACGAAGGCATATTGCGCATACACAGCCGAGCTTTCCCTCGGCAGCAGCGTCATCGCAATCATCTCGAGCAGGTCGTTCGAACCGTTGCCCAGCGTCAGCCAATTCATGGGCACGCCGTAGCGCGACGACAGGGCCGATTTCAGGTCGAAGCCGTTGGCATCGGGGTAGCGCGCCAGCGTCGCGGCCGCCTCACCCAGCGCTGCGCGCGCCGAAGCCGGCATGCCCAACGGATTTTCGTTGGAGGCCAGCTTGATGATGCGCTTCGGATCCAGCCCGTATTCTCGGGCCAGTTCTTCGATGGGTTTGCCGGCCTGGTAGGCCGGCAGGTTGCCGATATAGGACGGTGCTGCAAACTCTTGCTTGCTCATGTCTGGCTCGATGTCTCGTGGATATTGTCGGAATCCGTCACTGCATGCCGCCGCACTCGGCCTACTGGGCCGGATACGAACCCAGCAGCTTGAAATACGCCACCTGCTTTTGCAGAATGGCCAGCGCCTTAGCCACCGCCGGATCGTCGCGATGACCTTCGATGTCGACGTAGAAGTAGTACTCCCACTGCCCCGTGCGTGCCGGGCGCGACTCGAAGCGGCTCATGGACACGCCGTTCTCGGCCAGCGGCGCCAGCATCTCGTACACCGCGCCGGCCCGGTTGGGCACGGCTAGTATCAGGCTGGTCTTGTCGCGGCCGCTGCCTGTCGGCTGGATGCGGCCTATGGCCAGAAAACGCGTGCGATTCTGGGTGTCGTCCTGGATGCCGGCCTCCACCACGGACAGCCCCCAGGCCGTTGCCGCGGTCTCGCCCGCGATCGCGGCAACGCTCGCGTCCTCGGCTGCCACGCGCGCCGCCTCGGAATTGCTGGCCGCCGCCGCGGTGCGCAGGTCGGGATAATGGCGCGCCAGCCAGCCCTGGCACTGGGCCAGCGCCTGCGGATGAGCCGAAATCGTGGTGATGCCATCCATATTGCCCGAGCGTGTCATCAGGCAGTGGCGTATCAGGAGCGAACGCTCGCCCAGGATTTTAAGCGGTGAACTCAGCAAAAGGTCCAGGTTGCGATTGACTGCGCCTTCGGTGGAGTTCTCGACCGGCACCATGCCCACCTCGGCCTGACCGGCCTCCACCGCTCGGAACACCTCGTCGAAAGAGGAGCACGGCAGGCCGCTCACTGCGCGGCCAAAGTGCTCGTAAGCAGCCTGCTCGGAAAACGAGCCGCGCGGCCCCAGATAGGCCACCGTCATGCCCCGTTCCAGCCCGCGGCAGGCGGAGATGATTTCGGTCCATACCGCAGCGATGGCCACATCGGGCAGCGGCCCCGGATTGCTGTCCTGCAAGGTGCGTATGACCTGCGCCTCGCGCTCGGGCTTGAGCACCGGCCCGTCGGCGTGCAGCTCGTGCTTGACCGCCCCAACCTCCTGGGCCGCGCGGGCGCGCTGGCTCAACAGATCGAGGATCTGCGCATCGAGCGCGTCGATGCGCGCCCGCAAGGGGGCCAGTCTGGCCTGCAATGTCTCATCCATAGCGTCGCTCGAAATCCTTGAGGTAGTCGACCAAGGCCTGCACACCTTCGAGCGGCATGGCGTTGTAGATCGAGGCGCGCATACCGCCCACGCTCTTGTGCCCCTTCAGGGCCAACAAACCGGCCTGGTCCGCGCCGGCCAGAAAGGCATCATTGAGCGATTCATCGCGCAACACGAAAGGCACGTTCATGCGCGAGCGCAGTGGCTTGTGCACCGGATTGCGATAGAACCCGCTTGCATCCAGGCAGCCGTACAGCAGCTCGGACTTGGCAATGTTGGCAGCCTCGATAGCCGCGACGCCGCCCAGCGCCTTGATCCACTTGAACACCAGCCCGGCCATGTAGATACCGAAGGTGGGCGGCGTGTTGTAGCGCGAATGCTCGGCCGCCACATTGGCATAATCGAAGGCCGAGGGGCAGATGGACAGCGCGTGGCCCAGCAGGTCGCGACGCGCGATCACCACGGTGACGCCGGCCGGGCCGACATTCTTCTGCGCGCCCGCGAACACCAAGCCCGTCTTCTCGATGGGCAAGGCGCGCGACAGGAAATGCGAGGACGCATCGACCACCAGCGGCACGTCGGGGGCGCCCAGCGCGGCCATATCCGGCCAGTCCATGTACTCGAGGCCGCCTATGGTCTCGTTGCTGCACAAATGCAGATAGGCCGCGTCCCGGTTGACGGTCCAGGTGTCCGTGCCCGGCACCCAGGTCCAGGGCAATTGTTCGCGCCCGTCGATCTGTGTGGCTTGCGCACTCGATGCGATGACGCGGGCATCGCCATAGCGGCCGGCTTCCTTGTGCGAGCGCACGGACCAGTGGCCCGTCACCAGGAAATCCGCCGCCGGGCTGGCGCGCCGGCCCAGCAGATTCATGGGCACGATGGCGTTCTCGCCCAGGCCGCCGCCTTGCATGAAAAGAATAGCGTAATCGGAAGGCAGGGACAGCAGTTCGCGCAGATCGCCCTCGGCCTCATCGCAGATCTGCACGAAGTGCTTGCCGCGATGGCTCATTTCCATCACCGACATGCCGCTGCCGTGCCAGTCCAGCATCTGGGCGGCCGCCTGCCGCAGCACGGCCTCGGGGATGGCGGCCGGACCGGCCGAAAAATTCCAGGGACGCGCCATACTGCTGCTCCTTCACCTCTATTGTGTATCTTGCTGCGCTTGAGCGCCGTCGTCCTGTTCCGCGACATCTTCTTCGTCGGCATCGCTCTCGACCACGCGGCGCACGCCCGACAGGCTGCTGCCGTCGTCGACGTTGATGAGCGTCACGCCTTGCGTGGCGCGGCCCATCTCGCGGATTTCACTCACGCGAGTGCGCACCAGCACGCCGCCCGTCGTGATGAGCATGATCTCGTCGGCCGCATCCACCAATACGGCTCCCACCACCTTGCCATTGCGCGACGAGGTCTGGATGGCGATCATGCCCTTGGTGCCGCGGCCGTGGCGAGTGTATTCCACGATGGACGTACGCTTGCCGTAGCCGTTCTCGGTGGCGGTGAGCACGCTTTGCGACTCGTCGCCGGCCACCAGCAACGAAATCACCGACTGGCTGTCCTCGAGCATCATGCCGCGCACGCCACGGGCATTGCGACCCATCGGGCGCACATCGTTCTCGTCAAAGCGCACCGCCTTGCCGGAGTCGGAGAACAGCATCACATCGTGCTTGCCGTCGGTCAGGTCAGCGCCGATCAGGTAATCGCCCTCGTCCAGGTCAACCGCAATGATGCCGGCCTTGCGCGGATTGGAGAAATCGGACAGCGGCGTCTTCTTGACCGTGCCACGCGATGTGGCCATGAAGATGTAGTGATCGTCGCTGAACTCCTTGACCGGCAGCACCACCGTGACCTTCTCGCCGTCGGCCAGCGGAAACATGTTGACGATAGGCCGGCCGCGCGAACCGCGCGAGCCCGAAGGCACTTCCCAGACTTTCAGCCAATACACCCGGCCGCGGTTGGAGAAGCACAGCAGGTAATCGTGCGTGTTGGCGATGAAGAGCTGGTCGATCCAGTCGTCTTCCTTCATGGTGGTGGCCTGCTTACCGCGGCCGCCGCGACGCTGCGAACGGTATTCGGACAGCGGCTGGCTCTTGATATAGCCGCCGTGCGACATGGTCACCACCATGTCCATGGGAGTGATCAGGTCTTCGGTGTCGATCTCGGTGGCATTGGTTTCGATCTCGGCGCGGCGCGTGTCTTTCGCGCCTGTCGAGAACTCGGCCTTGATCGCCGTGAGTTCGTCACTGATGATGTCCGTGATGCGCTCGGGGCGCGACAGGATGTCGAGCAGGTCGGAGATGTTGTCCATCACTTCGCGGTATTCGCCGACGATCTTGTCCTGCTCCAGGCCAGTCAGGCGCTGCAAGCGCATGTTCAGGATTTCCTGCGCCTGGGTATCGCTCAGGCGATACAGGCCATCGCCCTGCAGGCCGTAATTGGCTTCCAGGCCATCGGGGCGATACGCCGCGCTGCCGCCCAGCACATTGCCTTCGGCGCGCGCCAACATCTCGCGCACCAGGGAGGAATCCCACGAGCGCGCCATCAGGTCCTGCTTGGCGACCGGCGGCGTGGGCGCCGCACGGATGATGGCGATGAAATCGTCGATATTAGCCAGCGCCACCGCCAGGCCTTCCAGTACGTGCCCGCGCTCGCGCGCCTTGCGCAGCTGGAACACCGTGCGGCGCGTCACCACTTCGCGGCGATGCAGCAGGAAGTAGTGGATCAGCTGCTTCAGGTTCAGGAGGCGCGGCTGGCCGTCGACCAGCGCCACCAGGTTCATCCCGAAGGTGTCCTGCAACTGCGTGTTCTTGTACAGATTATTGAGGACGACCTCGGGCACCTCGCCGCGCTTGAGCTCGATCACCAGGCGCATGCCGTCTTTGTCGGACTCGTCGCGGATATCGGAGATACCTTCGATCTTCTTTTCGTTGACCAGCTCGGCAATGCGCTCCTGCAGCGATTTTTTGTTGACCTGATAAGGAATCGCGTCGACCACGATGGCCTGACGGTTGCCCTTCTCCATGTCCTCGAAGTGCGTCTTGGCACGCATCACCACCCGACCGCGGCCGGTGCGATAACCCTCGCGCACACCCGAGATGCCATAGATGATGGCCCCCGTGGGGAAATCCGGAGCTGGGATGAGCTCGATCAGCTCGTCGACCGTGCATTCGGGATTGCGCAGGCAATACAGGCAGCCGTCGACCACTTCCGACAAATTGTGCGGCGGAATATTGGTGGCCATGCCCACCGCGATACCCGAACTGCCGTTGACCAGCAGATTGGGCAGGCGCGAAGGCAGCAGCAGCGGTTCTTGTTCGCTGCCATCGTAATTGGGGCCAAAATCAACGGTTTCCTGGTCAATGTCGGCCAGCAGTTCGTGGGCGATCTTGGCCAGGCGGATTTCGGTGTAGCGCATGGCCGCGGCGTTGTCGCCGTCGATCGAGCCGAAGTTGCCCTGGCCGTCCACCAGCATGTAGCGCATGGAGAAATCCTGCGCCATGCGGACGATGGTGTCATAGACCGACTGGTCGCCGTGCGGGTGGTACTTACCGATGACGTCGCCGACGATACGGGCCGACTTCTTGTAGGCCCGGTTCCAGTCGTTGTTCAGTTCGTGCATGGCGAACAGCACGCGCCGATGCACCGGCTTGAGGCCATCGCGCACATCCGGCAGGGCCCGCCCCACGATCACGCTCATGGCGTAATCGAGGTAGCTGCGGCGCATCTCTTCTTCCAGCGATACCGGAAGCGTCTCCTTGGCAAAGGAATCCATATTGAATTAGCGATTAGGTCGTCAAAGAGTAAGCCGGACCCGGCCCTGGGATAAGTCCGGGGGCAAGCCGAGCCGATGGCCCTGGCCGGGAAACAGAAAATTCTATCATTGACCTACTTTTGTCCTGTCGGCCATTGCGCTGGCGCCAGAAATACGCATCAGCAGCCGAAAATCTGACAAATTCATGAATTTATTCAGTTCATCTCATTGAGGCTTGTTGCCAAAAACCAACAGGAAAATCCCTTACAGTGCCGAAAAGATCACATCCCGCGGCAATGCGAGAAGCGGGAGGCGCCAAAGCCCGGTAAATGGCTTAAGATTGTTTCCAGCACGCAGCCAGTGGCGCGCTTTGAACCTGTTCTTTGCACTGCTATACTGGCCCCGTTTTCCTAATATGCGGCGGGGGACGCTGCGAGTCACCTATCTCAGCTTCAAGCTCAACGAGGAGAAACATGAACAAACCCTCCAAATTCGCCCTGGCGCTCGCCTTTGCCGCCGTGACGGCTTCGGGCGCTGCTTCCGCCCAAACCGTCATCAACAACTGGCACGGCAATTTTGGCGAAGTAGTCAAGAACAACACTGGACTGTGCTGGCGCGATAATTTCTGGACGCCCGCTACCGCTTCGCAAGCTTGCGGCGCCCAGGTTGCCCAGGCCGCCAAGCCCACGCCGGTGGCTTCGAAGGTCGTCTTTAACGCCGACGCCTTCTTCGACTTCGACAAGGCTGTCCTGAAGCCCGAAGGCCGCAAACTGCTGGACCAGGTCGCTACTCAAGTCCAGACCATCAACCTGGAAACCATCATCGCCGTCGGCTACACCGACTCGATCGGTTCGGTTGCTTACAACCTGAAGCTTTCCCAACGCCGCGCCAACGCCGTCAAGGCCTATCTGGTGGGCAAGGGCATCGACGCCAACCGCATCTACACGGAAGGCAAGGGCAAGTCCAATCCCGTCGCGAGCAATGCCACCGCCGCTGGCCGTGCCAAGAACCGCCGCGTGGAAATCGAAATCGTCGGTACCCGCAAGTAATTGCTGCCGACGCGCGGCTGGCCCCCCCCAGCCGCTACAATGAAGAGCCTCGCCATGCGAGGCTCTTTTTTTTTCCTAATGCCATGAGCACCGACACCTCCTCCAATACCGGCGTGAATGCCGACCAAGCCGAACTCGATAAATTCAGTGCCCTGGCCTCCCGCTGGTGGGACCCGGAAAGCGAGTTCAAGCCTCTGCATGCCATCAACCCCCTGCGCCTGGATTGGATACGCGAGCGCCTAGGCAGCCTTGCCGGGCGGCGCATCCTGGACGTGGGCTGCGGCGGCGGCATCCTGTCCGAAAGCATGGCACGAGCCGGCGCCGAGGTCACCGGTATCGATCTGGCAGAGAGATCGCTGAAAATCGCCAAGCTGCACGGCCTGGAATCCGGAATTAAGGTGGACTACCGCAATGTGCCGGTCGAACAGCTGGCGGCCGAGCAGCCCGCTTCCTTCGACGTAATCACCTGCATGGAAATGCTCGAACATGTCCCCGATCCGGGTTCCATCGTGCATGCCTGCGCCCAGTTGGCCAAACCCGGCGGTTGGGTGTTTTTCTCCACGCTCAACCGCAACCCCAAGTCCTTCCTGTTTGCCATCGTCGGCGCCGAATACCTGCTCAAGCTCCTGCCGCGTGGCACCCACAGCTATGCCAGCTTCATCAAGCCCAGCGAACTGGCGGCCTACACACGCAAGGCGGACCTGACCACCGTCGAGCTCAAGGGCATGGAATACAACCCCCTCACCCAGGTCTATACGCTCAGCGGCAATACCTCGGTGAACTACCTGGTCGCCACACGCAAAGAGCAATGACCCTTATGAGCGCGCTGGTTTTATTCGACTTCGACGGCACCCTGGCCGATACGGCCCCCGACCTGGCCGCGGCAGCCAATGCTCAGCGCGCGCTGCGCGGCATGGCGCCCCTACCCGTCGACGTGCTGCGGCCCGTCGCCTCGCAAGGCGCACGCGGCATGCTGCGCGTGGCGCTGGATCTGCAGCCCGAGCATCCCGATTACGAAACCGCCCGCCGTCAGTTCCTCGATCATTACTCGGCCAATTCCACCGTGCACAGCAGGCTTTTCCCGGGCATTGCCGAACTGCTGGAACACCTCCGCATGCAGGGCCATGCCTGGGGCATCGTCACCAACAAGGCCACCCATCTCACGCGCCCCCTCGTTTCGCATCTGGGCCTGGCACGGCACTGCGCCACCCTGGTATGCGGCGATACCACCCCCCACTCCAAACCCCACCCGGCACCGCTGTTGCACGCGGCCCAGGAAGCCGGTTTCGGCACCGACCGCTGCCTCTACGTGGGGGACGATCTGCGCGACGTGCAGGCCGCACACGCCGCCGGCATGCCGGCCATTGCCGCCGCCTACGGCTATCTGGGCGATAGCGGCGCGGTCGATACCTGGCGGGCCGAGGCGCGCGCCGACGACGTCGCGGGACTATGGCCCGCTATCACCGCTTTGCTGCCAAAATAGCGGGTGTGCACCAGCGCCCGGCTCCCGCTCCCGGCGCGACACGACAGTTCTTTCCCTCCAATGATGCATGGGTCGACTTGTCGATATCGAGGGTTCACCCCCTTTGTATAGTTAAAAACAATAGGTTTGATTTAATTAATAAATTTGATCTAATCGACAAGACTCCCTAACATTGCATCCATACCGTCTTTTCACCCACGTACAGAGGAAATTGCAATGTCTCTCGTCAATACCCAAATCAAACCCTTCAAGGCCCAAGCGCTGCGCGACGGCAAGTTCATCGAAGTGACCGAAGCCACCCTGAAGGGCAAGTGGGCCGTGATGGTGTTCTATCCCGCCGACTTCACTTTCGTGTGCCCCACCGAACTGGAAGATCTGGCCGACAACTACGCTGAATTCCAGAAACTGGGCGTGGAGGTCTACTCCGTGTCGACCGACACCCACTTCTCGCACAAGGCCTGGCACGACACCTCGGACGCCATCAAGAAGATCAAATACACGATGATCGGCGATCCGACCTGGGAACTGTCGCAGAACTTCGAGGTTCTGCGCGCGGGCCAGGGTCTGGCCGACCGCGGCACCTTCATCATCGACCCCAACGGCGTGATCCAGGGCGTCGAAGTTACCGCCGAAGGCATCGGCCGCGACGCCAAGGAGCTGCTGCGCAAGGTCAAGGCCGCCCAATACGTGGCCTCGCACCCGGGTGAAGTCTGCCCCGCCAAGTGGAAAGAAGGCGAGAAGACTCTCGCCCCCTCGCTGGACCTGGTCGGCAAGATCTAAGTAACGCCGCGAGAGCGGCAAGCAGTATGCAAGCCCCCTGATGCCCGGGGCCACGAGTCCCGGGCACGCGCAGCAAGCCCACGAACTACCAGAACACAGGAAATACGATCATGCTGGACGCCGCCATCAAGACCCAGATGCAAACCTATATGCAGATGATCTCGCAGCCCATCGAGATCGTCGCATCGGTCGATGACAGCGAGAAATCGCGCGAATTGATCGAGCTCCTGCAGGATATCGCCGCCATGTCGGACAAGATCTCCTACACCGAACGTCGCGACGACAACGAGCGCAAGCCGTCCTTCAGCATCAACCGCCCCGGCGAAAATCTTGGCATCCGCTTTGCCGCCATTCCCCTGGGCCACGAATTCACCTCGCTGGTGCTTGCCCTGCTGCAAGCCGGCGGCCACCCGATCAAGCTCGATGCCGACGTGATCGAGCAGATCAAGAACCTCGACGGCGACTACACCTTCGAGACTTATATGTCGCTGTCGTGCCAGAACTGCCCGGAAGTAGTGCAGTCGCTCAACGTAATGTCGCTTATCAACCCGCGCATCCGCAACACCACGATAGACGGCGCCCTCTTCCAGAACGAAGTCGAAAGCCGCGAGATCATGGCCGTTCCCACGATCTACCTGAACGGCGAGACTTTTGGTCAGGGTCGCATGGGCGTTGCCGACTTCCTCGCCAAGCTCGACGCCAATGCCAGCACCCTCGACGCCGCCAGGCTCAATGCCCGCGACCCCTTTGACGTACTGATCGTCGGCGGCGGCCCGGCCGGTGCAGCCTCGGCTATTTATGCAGCCCGCAAGGGCGTGCGCACCGGCGTGGTTGCCGAGCGTTTCGGCGGTCAGGTGCTCGACACGTTGGCCATCGAGAACTTCATCTCGGTCAAGGAGACCGAAGGCCCACGCCTGGCCGCGGCACTCGAAGAGCACGTCAAGGAATATGGCGTAGATATCATGAATACGCAGCGCGCCGTCGAACTGATTCCTGGCGCGGATTGCATCCAGGTCAAGCTCGAAAACGGTGCCCTGCTCAAAAGCCGCTCGGTCATCCTGTCCACCGGAGCGCGCTGGCGCAACGTCAACGTGCCGGGCGAGCAGGAATACCGCAACCACGGCGTGGCCTACTGCCCGCATTGCGACGGCCCCCTGTTCAAGGGCAAGCGCGTCTCGGTGATCGGCGGGGGCAACTCCGGCGTGGAGGCGGCCATCGACCTGGCCGGCATCACCGAGCACGTGACCCTGCTGGAATTCGGTGAAGCGCTGCGTGCCGATGCCGTCCTGCAGCGCAAGCTGTACAGCCTGCCCAACGTCACGGTGCATACCTTGGCGCAGACCACCGAGATCACCGGCGACGGCACCAAGGTCAACGGCCTGACCTATACCGACCGCAAGACGGGCGAAAGCCGTCACGTCGCGCTTGAAGCGGTGTTCGTGCAGATCGGCCTGGTGCCCAACACGGAATGGCTCAAGGGCACGGTGGCCTTGTCCAGGTTCGGCGAAATCGAGGTCGATGCCCGCGGCCAGACCTCGGTGCCAGGCGTATTCGCCGCCGGCGACTGCACTACCGTGCCGTACAAGCAGATCGTCATCGCCATGGGCGAAGGTTCCAAGGCCGCGCTCTCGGCCTTCGACCACCTGATCCGCATGCCGGTGCCGGCCGAGGCGCAAGCCCTGGCGGCCTGACCGCCGCAATCCCCGCTATATGATCTCGCCGCGCACGTGGCGGCAGATCACGGTCGCCAACACGTCGAACGCGGCGTCGATACGATCGAGCGGCACCGAGGCGTAGCCAAGCAGCAGCCCCTGACGAACGCATGCGCGCCGCATGTAGTAGCGACTCAGGGAGCGCACGATCACGCCGCGCACAAAGGCCTCCTTCGTGACGAGGCAGTCATCAACGTGGGGCGGCAGGCCCAGCACCAGATGCAGGCCGGCCTGCCCACCGTGGATTTCCAGGCTGTCGCCGAAGTGCCGCTCGATGGCCGCGATCATGGCCACCCGCCGTTCGGCATACAGATTGCGCACGCGGCGGATGTGCGAGGACAGATGGCCTTCGCGGATGAACTCGGCCAGGATCGACTGCGTGATCAGCTGCCCTTCACGGTATAACTCCGCGACTGCGACGGCAAAGGCGCTAGACAGGTGCTCAGGCACGACCAGGTAGCCCACGCGCAAGCCCGGGAATAGCGTCTTGCTGAAACTTCCCGCATACAGCACCAGGCCGCTTTCATCGAGTCCCTGCAGGGAAGGCAGCGGCCGGCTGCCATAGCGAAATTCGCTGTCGTAGTCGTCCTCGAGAATCCAGCAGCCGTGCTGGCGGGCGTATTCCAGCAGCATGCGCCGGCGCGCGAGGCTCATGACCATGCCCAGGGGGTACTGGTGCGAGGGCGACACGACGATCAGCCTGGGCGGGCGCGACAGGTCCGCCGATGCCAGGCACATGCCTTCGTCGTCCACCGGCACCGAAACCACGCGCAGGCCAGACGACAGTAGCAGATTGCGCACCCCCCAGTAGGAAGGCTCTTCGATCCAGACCAGGTCGCCCGGCTGGCACAGCAGCCGGGTCGCCACGTCCACGGCCTGGTGGATGCCCGTCGTCATGACGACCTGTTCCGCGGTGCCGTTGACCGACCGCGCGCTGTTCAGGTAGTTGGCGACTTCATGGCGTAGCGGCTCATACCCCCCCGCAGGCGCGTAGATGAGCAGTTCGGTCGGCGCGCGGCGCCAGTGCCTGCCCTGGATGCGGTTCCATGCCTTGTACGGAAACTCCGCTACGTCGGGGATCCCCGGCATGAACGCTCCCCATTGCCGGTTCGAGAAGCCGGCCCCCTCGATCAGCTTGCTGCCCCGCGGCGAAAGTCCCTGCGCCGGGCTCCGAGACGACGGAGCGCTGGCTCGGGCCTCCGCCTGGTCGGGCATGTCCTGGCTGATGTCGACGACGAAGGTGCCGCGGCCGGTGGCGGCGGTGACATACCCTTCGATTTCGAGCTGCTCGTAGACCTGGAGCACCGTATTGCGCGCGATGGACAGGTCGCGGGCCAGGACGCGCGAGGACGCAAGCCGCGCACCCGCAGTCAGCCGGTTGTCCAGAATGGCGTCGCGGATCAGGCGGTACAACTGCCGGTAGGCCGGCTCGTCCGCGCCCACGTCCAGCCACTGCTGTAACCAGTCCGCCAGCGTGAACGATCCTGAATCCATGATTGGCTCCATCATTTTTTTAAAAATGGCTCTGGATTGTAGACCAGACAATCCACATAATGGCCGCAAAACCCGCCCTTTGCTGCCATCTGTAGACGGACAGACCTCATGGACAATCAAACCTGGCAAGCCCGCAAAACCGAAGCGATACCCCACGGCATCGGCGTTCTGTGCGACTTCTATATGGATCGGGCGCTCAACGCAGAGCTATGGGACGTCCAGGGCCGCCGTTACATCGATTTCGCCGCAGGCATCGCCGTCACCAATACCGGGCACTGCCACCCGCGCGTCGTGGCCGCCGTCTCGCAACAGCTGAACAAGTTCACGCATACGGCGTTCCAGGTCTCGCCCTATTCCAGCTACGTCGAACTGGCGGAAAAAATCAACGCACGCGCGCCTGGCAGCCACAAGAAGAAGACCGCCTTTTTCACCACCGGCGCCGAGGCCGTCGAAAACGCGGTGAAAATTGCGCGCGCGGCCACCGGGCGTACCGGTGTCATCG
The DNA here is from genome assembly GCF_000382185.1 of Bordetella sp. FB-8. Taxonomy (NCBI): domain Bacteria; kingdom Pseudomonadati; phylum Pseudomonadota; class Betaproteobacteria; order Burkholderiales; family Alcaligenaceae; genus Bordetella; species Bordetella sp. FB-8. Next base: position 3,603,195 of record NZ_KB907784.1, read on the forward strand.
CGTTCTCGGGTGCGTTCCACGGCCGCACCTTCATGGGGTTGGCGCTCACCGGCAAGGTCGCTCCCTACAAGCTGGGATTCGGCCTCTTCCCCGGTGAGGTCTACCATGCGCCGTTCCCCAATGCCCTGCATGGGGTCAGCGTGCAGGATTCGCTCGACGCCGTCCAGGCCCTGTTCAAATCCGACATCGATCCGCGCCGCGTGGCCGCCATCATCGTCGAGCCGGTGCAAGGCGAAGGCGGGTTCAACGTCGCCCCGCCGCAGTTCCTGCAGGCGCTGCGCAGCCTGTGCGACCAGCACGGCATCCTGCTGATCGCCGACGAAGTCCAGACGGGCTTCGGACGCACCGGCAGGATGTTCGCCATCGAGCACTCGGGCGTCGTTCCCGACCTGATGGCCATTGCCAAGAGTCTGGCTGGCGGGATGCCCCTGTCCGGCGTCTGCGGGCGCGCCGACATCATGGATGCCCCGGTCCCCGGCGCCCTGGGCGGCACCTATGCCGGCAACCCGCTGGCCGTGGCTGCGGCGCTGGCGGTGCTGGACATCATCGATACCGAAAGCCTGGTCGAACGCGCGAGCGTCACGGGCAGCAGGCTGCGCGCCACGCTAAACGATCTGGCCGCCTCGACACCCGCCATCGCCGAAGTGCGCGGTCTGGGCGCCATGATCGCGGTCGAATTCCACCATCCGCAAGATCGCCGTCCCAACGCCGAACTGGCGGCCGGCATCCAGAAGCGGGCTCTGCGCAACGGCCTGGTCCTACTAACCTGCGGCGTCCACGGCAACGTCATCCGCTTCCTGTTCCCGCTCACGATAGAAGACGCCGTCCTGGATGAAGGACTGCACATCCTTTCCGAAGCGATCCGGGGCTAAAGACGCTCCGTCAACGTACACAACAACCCACAAGAGCCCGCCACGTGTCCATCGCCCCGTCCGAGCCTTTAGTCCGCTTTCGCGGCGTCCAGAAATCCTACGACGGCCAGACGCTGGTCGTGCGCAACCTGGACCTTGACATCCAGCACGGCGAATTCCTGTCCCTGCTGGGGCCTTCGGGATCGGGCAAGACCACCTGCCTGATGATGCTCGCCGGCTTCGAATTCCCCACGGCCGGCGACATCGTTCTGGACGGCCAGCGCCTGAACGACGTGCCGCCCCACAAGCGCAACATTGGCATGGTCTTCCAGAACTACGCCCTGTTCCCGCACATGACGGTGGAAAGGAACCTGCACTACCCGCTGAAGGTGCGCAACGTCCCCGCCGACGAACGCGCCAGGCGCGTGGCCGAGGCGCTTGCCATGGTCCAGATGAGCGGGTTTGCCAAACGCTATCCGGGTCAGCTGTCCGGCGGGCAGCAACAGCGCATCGCGCTGGCGCGCGCGCTGGTATTCGGTCCCAAGCTGGTGCTCATGGACGAACCCCTGGGTGCGCTCGACAAGCAGTTGCGCGAACACATGCAGCTCGAACTCAAGGCGCTGCATCGTTCCCTGGGAATTACCTTCGTCTATGTCACGCACGACCAGAGCGAAGCGCTGACCATGTCCGACCGCGTCGCGGTGTTCGACCAGGGCGTGATCCAGCAGATTTCGCCCGTGCGCACCCTGTATGAGGAACCACGCAACCGCTTCGTCGCGAGCTTCGTGGGCGACTGCAACCAGATAGCCGGGACGGTCGAGACCCTAAACGGTGAAAACTGCGTGGTGCGCCTTTCCGACGGCACCGCCGTCCACGCCCTGAACATCGGCCGACTGCAGCCCGGCTCCGCCTGCATACTGGCGATCCGCCCCGAGCGTATGCGCATCGCCGAAGGTCCACAGGACGGCAACGCGCTGCCCGCGCAGGCCCAGGACCAGGTGTATTTCGGCGACCACGTGCGGCTGCGCTGCCGCGTCCTGGACTCGACCACCGTGTTCGTCAAGCTGCCGCTGGACCAGAGAGCATCCCTGAGCCGCGCCAGCGCCGGCAGTCCCTTGTTTCTTTCCGTACCCACCGAACACGTCCGGGCTTTCGAACCCTGACGCGGCGGTGTTCCTTCAACGCTGTTTTTCCGCTCGCAACAACCGACTGACCCAGCAAGCAAACCATAACGGAGACAATCCATGAAAGTCAGCAAAAAGTTTTCCTCGCTCGCGTTCGCCTCGGCCCTTCTCGCCGTGGGAGCAGGACATGCGCAGGCTCGCGACCTTACTGTCGTCAATTTCGGCGGCGCCAATGGCGACGCGCAGAAGATCGCCTTCATCAAGCCGCTCGAAAAAGAGATGGGCAAGAAAATCATCGCCGTCGCCTATAACGGCGAGCAGGCCAAGATCAAGGCCATGGTCGATACCCACGATGTGGTGTGGGACGCCGTCGAGGTCGAGACCGGCGACCTGGGCCGCGGATGCGACGAAGGGCTGTACGAAAAACTGAACTGGGACCACATCGGCAAGAAATCCGATTTTATCCCCGCCGCCGTGCGCGAATGCGGAGTTGGCGCCTTCGTGTGGTCCACCGTGCTGGCCTACGACGGCAAGGCCCTGAAGACAGCGCCCACGAGCTGGGCCGACTTCTGGAACGTGAAGAAATTCCCCGGCAAGCGCGGCATGCGCAAGGGAGCACGCTACAACCTGGAATTCGCCCTGATGGCCGATGGCGTGGCTCCCCAGGACGTCTACAAAGTGCTGAGCACGCCCGCCGGCGTGGACCGCGCCTTCAAGAAGCTGACCGAACTCAAGCCCTACATCCAATGGTGGGAAGCGGGGGCACAGCCGCCGCAGATGCTGGCCGCCGGCGACGTGGTCATGTCCACCGCCTACAACGGACGCATCAGCGCCGCCAATCAGGAGAATCACCTGTCGCTCAAGACCGTCTGGAACCAAAACATCTACGATCTGGACTACTGGGTCATCCCGACCGGAACGCCCAACAAGGCGCTGGCCGAGCAATACATCAAGTTCGCCACCTCGCCCGGCCCGCAAGCTGCCTATTCCCACCAGATCGCCTACGGTCCGACCAACAAGGCCGCCATCAAGAATCTCGACGCCAAGACCCTGGCCGACCTGCCGAACTCGCCCGAGAACGGTAAAAACGCCCTGCTGTCCAGCTACGATTTCTGGGCTGATCACGGCGAAGAGCTCGAACAGCGCTTCACCGCCTGGTCCACGCAGTAACCCGCCGGATATCACTTCCGGCCCCGCCTCCCCGAGGGGCGGCGGGTTCTCACGCGAGCGAGCACCGGCATGACGGCAACCCTCTTCGAATCCAATACCCGCGCCATCCGGTCGGCCATGCGCAAAGCCGACCGGCGGCGCAAGCTTCGCGCCTTTTTCCTGGTGGCGCCGCTGGTCCTGTTCCTGCTGGTGATCTTCATTATCCCCATCGGCGCGCTGCTGGAACGCGCCATCGACAACCCGGAAGTCATCCATAGCCTGCCGCGCACGCTCGCTGCGCTCAAGTCCTGGGACAAGACCTCCGAGCCCGCCCCGGCAGTCTACGATGCGCTGATCCAAGACCTGGGCAAAGTCCGGAACACGGCAAGCGCCGGCACACTGGCGCGCCGGCTGAACTACGAAATTCCCGGATACCGCTCGCTGGTGTTCAAGACCATGCGGCATCTTGAAACCGCCGATGCCGGCCAGAGCGCCAAGGACAGATTGCTCGGCATCGACCCGCGCTGGGCAGAGCCCCGATTCTGGCGCGCCATCGTCGACAACGACTCGCGGTATTCGTCGTACTACCTGCTTGCGTCCATGGACCTGCAGCGCGATGCGCACGGCGACATCGTCCATGTCCCGGCCGGATCTTCGGCGTTTCGCGACATCTACGGCCGAACCTTCCTGATCAGCCTGGTGGTCACGTTGCTGACGCTGGCGCTAGGCTACCCGCTGGCCTACTGGATATCCAGACTACCTCGGCGCAAGGCCAACCTGGTCATGATCTGCGTGCTCATCCCGTTCTGGACTTCCATCCTAGTGCGCATCGCCGCGTGGATCGTGCTGCTGCAGCGCGAGGGCCTGGTCAACAAGGCGCTGATGCACCTGGGCCTGATCGAGACGCCGTTCGACCTCCTGTTCAACCGCGTCGGAGTCTACATCGCCATGACGCACATCCTGCTGCCCTTCATGCTGCTGCCCGTCTACAGCGTGATGCAGTCGGTGCCCGGTACCTACCAGCGTGCCGCGATTTCGCTGGGTAGCCACCCGTTCGCGGCGTTCTGGCGCGTCTATGTGCCGCAGACCTACCCCGGCGTCGGCGCGGGCACGCTGCTGGTCTTCATCATGGCCATCGGCTACTACATCACCCCCGCCCTGCTGGGCGGCGCGAGCGACCAGATGATCAGCTATTACATCGCCTATTTCACCAACGAAACCATCAACTGGGGCATGGCGAGCGCGCTAGGCTTCATCCTGCTCCTGGGAACGCTGCTGCTCTATTCGCTTTACCGGCGGCTGTCGGGACGGGAACTCGGACTCGGGTGACACCATGCACAAACAGCTGAACCGCTTCCCGCCTCATGCCTCGCGCCTGGAAAAAGCCTGGTTTTACTTCCAGCGCTATTACTGTCTCCTGCTGCTGCTTTTCCTGCTGCTGCCGATACTGGTGATCGTGCCGCTGTCGTTCAGCGACAGCTCGCTGCTGCTCTATCCCATCCACGCTTTCTCGCTCAAGTGGTATCACGCGTTGTTTCACTCGGACGAGTGGATCCGCGCGACCCGCAACAGCTTCATCGTGGCGCCCTCGGCTACGATCGTCGCCACGGTGCTGGGCACGCTGGCCGCAGCCGGCCTGCACCGCACCGAGTTTCGCGGCAAGGGCCTGCTCATGGCAGTGCTGATCTCGCCCATGATCGTGCCGCTGGTTGTGGTGGGCGTGGGCATCTACCTATTCTTCGCCCCTTACGGCCTGACCAACAGCTATACCGGCCTGATACTGGCCCATGCGGCGCTGGGCGCGCCTTTCGTCGTCACTACGGTCACCGCCACCTTGCAGGGATTCGACCAGAATCTGGTGCGCGCGAGCAATAGTCTGGGCGCAGGGCCGGTAGGCACGTTCCTGCGCATCACGCTGCCCATCATTGCGCCAGGCGTTGTGTCGGGAGCCTTGTTCGCGTTTTCCACCTCGTTCGACGAGGTCGTAGTAACGCTATTCCTGGCCGGCCCCGATCAAGTTACCCTGCCGCGCCAGATGTTCACGGGCATACGCGAAAACATCAGCCCCGTGATTGCGGCCGTGGCCACGATACTGATCGTGTTCTCGGTGCTGCTGCTGCTGACGCTCGAATGGCTGCGCGGCCGCGCCCACGCCAAGACCGTCGCGCCGGATCCGGCCTGAAGTGCCACGCCTGCCCCCTCGGGACGGCGCCTTACTTGCGCAGTGCGGGATGATCCGCCCGAGGCCTGTCCAGATAATAGCCCTGCACGAAATCGATGCCGTATTCCTGCAGCAAGCGCAGGGTTTGGGCATCTTCCACGAATTCGGCCACGGTTTGCTGGCCCATGCTGCGTGCCACTTCGATGATGGAGCGCACGAACACCTGATTGCCGTGTTCCTGCGGAAGATCGCGGATGAACATGCCGTCGATCTTCAGGACGCCAACCTTCAGGTGCTTGAGGTAGGCAAACGAGGCGAAACCGCTGCCGAAGTCGTCCAGGCACAGGGTGCAGCCGGTGTGCCGCAGCGCGTCGATAAAGCGCTCGGCCTCACACAGGTCGGAGATGGCGGCCGTCTCGGTCAACTCCAGCAGCAGCCGCTGCGCAGCCACCCCGTGCTCGGCCAGCAACGTAGCGATGAATCCGGGCAGATCGGGGTCGTCGAGCGAGCGACCGGAAATATTGACGGCCAGCGCGGGCAGCCCCGGATGCGCGGCCAGCAACGCAATACTTTCGCGCACCACCCAGCGGTCGATATCGAGGATCCTGCCGCTTTTTTCGGCGTGGAGGATGAATTGACCTGGGAGGATGCACTGCGTCGGGTCGGCTTCGTCCACCATTCGCAGCAGGGCTTCCAGGTGCGCCAGTTCGCCGGAGTCTGCGCGGTATACGCCCTGGAAGTGCAGACGTAACAGACTGCGCTCAAGCGCGCGGTCGATGCGCTCGTTCCAAGCCATGCGAGCCGCCATAGCCCGAACGGCGTCATGGTCGGGCCGGTAGATGCTCCAGCGGTTCTTGCCCAGGCGCTTGGCTTGGTACATGGCCATATCAGCGTGCGAGACCAATTCCTCGGCGCCTTGCCCGTGCTCCGGATAGTTCGCCACGCCCAGGCTGGTGGTCAGGCGCACGGTCCGGCCTTCGATTTCCAGTGTAGTGAGCGCCACGACGCGCACAATGCGCTCGGCCAGCGCCTGCACGCCTGCCGGCGTAGCACGAGGCATGAACACGGCGAACTCGTCGCCACCCAACCGGCAAAGAATGTCGGTGTCGCGCATCAGCGCACCGGCTTCGCCCGCCACGCGAACCAGCATCGCGTCTCCGGCCAGATGGCCGAACGTGTCGTTGACGTACTTGAACTCGTCCAGGTCGAACAGCAGCACGGCGCCATGCTGGTCCGCACCCGAATCGTCCTTGAGGAAACGCGCCAGTTCGTCCTCGAAGCGGCGGCGGTTGTAAAGCCCGGTGAGCGCGTCACGTTCGGCCTGAGTGACAAGCTGCTCGCGCCGCTGCGCCAACTCGGCCACCATGGTGTCGAAGGCCGCCGCCAGCCGACCCAGCTCATCAGGGCTGCCCAGCCCGATGGGCTGCGGCATACGTCCCTGACTCAGCGCGTCCACGGCATTTGTCAGCCTTAGCAAGGGGCGGGTTACCAGCGTATGAACACGCCTGCGCAGCAGCCACAGCAAGGGCAACAGGATCACCAAGCCGGTAACGAACATCGCCATCCAGCCCAGTTGCACCAGATGGTTGACGCGCGCCTGCGGCAGCACGTCGACCTGGAACCAGTCCGGTCCGCGGATGCGTGACCAGGCCACCCACTGGCTGCCGTCGGGCGTACGGCCCGCGCCAGTGTCGGTATGAGCGGCTAACACCATGTGCTGCACCTGCTCGAGCGCCGGATCTTGCAGCATGGAAATTCTCAGCTGGCCCTGCGCTTGGGCGATGCGCCGGCGCAACTGTGAGTAGGCAATCAGGTTGCCATGACCGTCCATGATGAGCTGCCGCACGGACGTGCCGTTATTGCTGTCCACCGAATCGATCAAGGTCTGGATGGCCACATCGTGTCCTACGGTACCTATCCAGCGCCCCCGCCAGTCCAGTGGCGCGATGACCGAAACCATCCACGTGTGGACCTGTTTGTCCAGGTACACCGGCGTCCAGAAGACCTGGCGCTTGGGATTGCGGCGCGGATCGGAACCCCGCATGGTGGGGTAGTCGGCGTTGCTGGCGTTCGCGTCTGCGTTGCCGCCCCAATTGATGCCGCGGGAATACACCATCAACCCGTTTTCCACGAAATCCATGTAGACCGAGAAGAATGGCGGCACCAACGCCGGACCCTGCTCGCGCAAGAGATCGTAGCTGACCACGGCACGCAGTTTTTCCGAATCGGATAGGCCATCGGGCCCATTGTGCAGGTACAGCGTGGGCGCATTGATCGGATCCACCTGATCGAAGCGCACGCGCCACAAGCCATCAGGATCGAGTTCGAACAAATTATCAAAACGCGCGATAGTGCCGGGCGCAGCGTTGTCCAGACGCTGTACCAGTTGCGTACGCAGCCGGCGTACGCTGGCCTCGGCCTGCACGAGCAGACCTTCGTTGGTTTGCGCCTTCAGTTGCGCCCACTGCTGGATGACCAACGGCACGACCCGATCAGCCGCTAGCCGCAACGCGGCAAATCCCAATATCGACAGCGCCAGAAGCAATGCCAGGAACAGCCCCCAAAGCGTCAGGGACAACCGGTGGATCAGCGAGGTATCGGGCGAGGCAGGCGGCAAGATTACCCTTTTATTCAGCCTGAAACGGCATGGCCACGAGTTTGTGCCAGCCCTGAATGTAGCTGAGCAGCGCCGTACTGATTGATTGCGCACGCGGCCCTAAAACCGGCTATTTTGATCAATTGCGGGTTACAATAGCTCTGCGGGGCCGATCCGGATTCGACGTGGATCAAGAAACAACTCAGCGCATGCCGAGCACCAGTAAGCTCGTAAAACCACTGGAAACAAACTAAACGCCAACGACGAGCGTTTCGCTCTCGCCGCGTAAGCGGTGAGCCGCTGCACCGATCTGTCCTTGGGTCGGGCGGAGAGGGGGCAACCCTTCTAAGGATTCTTGCATAGGGCCATAACCCCCGAAGCAAGCTCATCCTGAACCGCAGCAGCGTCATTTACAGGGAATCGGTTTGCGCTGGGGTCACACGGCGCCCGCTTAAATTACGTGAATCGCCCTGGTCCGGCCTGTCGTCCGGCTAAGTCCAGGGTTAAATCCAAATAGGCCGACTACGCATGTAGAACTGATTGTGGACGGTTTACGGACGCGGGTTCAATTCCCGCCGGCTCCACCAAAAACCCGTATCAATGAGTCTAAATTAGACTAAAAAGCCTTAGAGATCAAAGCTCTAAGGCTTTTTTTTGCCCTAAACAGTCTAAATCAGTATTGAACCGCCCCGGGTTTTGCGGAGGCTCTAACTCTTGAGAGAATAGAGCCATGAGCAAGAGCAATACGAGCAAGTTTTCCCCGGAAGTGCGTGAACGGGCGGTGCGCCTGGTGCAGGAGCACCGTGCGGACTACCCATCGCTGTGGCTGGCGGTCGAGTCGATCGCGCCGAAGATTGGCTGTTCATCGCAGACCCTGCTGACCTGGGTCAAGCGCCAGGAGATCGACAATGGCAAGCGCGAAGGGCTGACAAGCAGCGAATGACCCTGCCTCGATTTCACGTACATCAAGAAGTTGTTAACTTCAAAGGTACGGAGAATCGAGATGAAAGAAGGCAGGCTGCCCAAGAGGCAGTACACAGAGCAATTCAAGGCAGAGGCTGTCAGGCTCGCGGCCTCGGTGGGCGGGCACGAAGCGGCACGGCGCCTTGGCGTGCCGGTGGCCACGCTGGGAAACTGGTCAAGGCGGAGCGTTGCCTCGGCCAGCACCGGCGTAGGGGCAGTCGCGGGGGAGGCGCCTACCCGTCGCCCCATCAGTGAGTTGGAGGCGGAGAACAGCCGCCTGCGCCGGGAATTGGCCGAAGCGAAGCTGGATGTAGAAATCCTGCGAAAAGCGACGGCGTACTTCGCCAAAGTGTCGCGATGAAGTACGCCTGGATCGACAAACATCGCGACCAGTACCCTGTTAGCCGGTTGTGCCGCGTGCTGGGTGTCTCGCGCAGCGGCTACTGCCAATGGCGCGTGCGCCCGCCCAGCAAGAGGGCGTTGGCCAATCAGGCCCTGGATGCCAAGGTGGCCGCTCTCCACCAGGCCAGCCGCCGCAGCTACGGACGTCCTCGAATCGTGCAAAGACTGCGCCAGCAGGGCCAGATCGTCGGTGCCGAGCGGGTTCGCAAAAGCCTGCGGCGCCAAGGGCTGCGGCCGGTGTACAGAAGGCCGTTCGTGGTGACTACCGACTCGGCCCACCGCCTGCCGGTGGCGCCGAACCTGCTGGATCGACGTTTCGATGGCTGGCAGCCCGACCAAGCCTGGGTGGCCGACATCACGTATGTGCCCACCGGCGAGGGCTGGCTGTATCTTGCGGCAGTGATGGACTTGGCAGGCCGGCGGATCGTGGGGTGGTCGATGTCCGAGGCCATCGATGCGGGCTTGGTATGCGCCGCGCTGCAATCGGCCTGGTGGCAACGCAAGCCCGAAAAGGGTCTGCTCGTACATACCGATCGCGGATCGCAGTATGCCAGCGGGCGCTACCGAGCGTTGGCGGCCGGCCTGGGCATCACGATGTCTATGAGCCGCAGGGCCAATGCTTGGGACAACGCACCGATGGAGAGTTTCTTCAAGACGCTGAAGGTCGAACGTGTCTACCAGGTACGCTACGAAACGCGGGCGCAGGCGCGGCTAGACATCGTCGACTGGATCGAGGGCTGGTACAACCGCCAGCGCCTGCACTCGGCCAACGGCTTCCTCGCCCCTGTCGCATGGGAGAATGCCCGTTCGGCTGCATGACTTGATGTACGTGGAAACGAGACAGGGTCACCCAAGATGTATTCGCGCAGCTCCATGTCGTCGCCCAATAGTTCGCGGGCTTGCTCCCATGCATCCTGCACTTGCGGCGTTGCTGGATTGCGGCCAATGAAGTCTCGGCCAATCTGAGGAAATTTTCCCAGCAAATCCGGCAGCACGTCATAGGCTTGATTGAGCAGACGCTGCGCGGCGGCATATGCGCCATTTTCAATCAGATACGCCAGTTCTTCATCAACCCTACGCTCGTAGGCTTCGCGCAGCACAACACGCATGAACTACACCCGCGCCTTGTGCGCGGCGATGGCTGCGTCCAGTTTTTTTTGACCGCGCGCCTTGGCCTGCTCCGGGTCGATGCCGGGCTTGCCCGCACGAATGTCCCGCATGCCACCAATCGCATCGTGCAATAGGCTTGCATGAAAACCGGCCTGGGCCTGTTTTTCACGCTCTAGCTCGTGGTAATAGTCGAGCTTGCGTGCATCCACCAAGGCCACATAGCTTTCGCCATTGCGCGTAATGATTTTTTCGCTACCAGCGCGAACCTCATCCGCCAAGGCCGTCAGGTTGGTGCGCGCTTTGTTGAAAGGAACGATGTCCTGGGAAGTGATGGGCATGACCATCTCCAAGCAGAAATATATACAAAAACGTTAACGTATTTGTATATATAAATCAAGATGCCATGTGCAACTGACTCGGTACGTCGTGCCTCTTCGTAGACATCGTGTTTCCAGGTCAGATTGCGGAAGTTTCCTACCAACGAACCGTTTACACAAAATTCTGCACACACTCCCAGTCCTGGTGAAAGTCTGTCTCAGCGAGGACTTGCTCGAGCTGGTAATCGCCAACGCGCCGGCTCTGCTGCGGCGGTCGGATGCCGATGGTCTCCAGAGCCCGGTTCAGCGACGTCGCCAGATCACGGTCAATTGGCTGCGCGCTGGCAACCGGGGCTGTTTCGTCAAACAGCTTGTTTGCTATGTCGGCCCGCAGATGGACATTTTCCCGGGCAGGACCTGCGAGCTTGCACCGTTGCGCCGGGTCGGACAGGAAGACCAGGGACTGGATGTAGGGCGTGCGACGTTTCTGAACAGTCAACTGCTTTCGCAGCAGCGATGCGAGCTTTTTTGCCTTGCGGTTCGTGAGCAGCAAGGGGTTGTCGTCAAAGTATTCGCGCGCTCCGTCTCGCCAGATCCAGGTGCGGGAGTCGCCACTGACCTCCCCGGGGCGGCTCTTGATTTCAACGAGGAAGATGCCGTAACGGGAAACGATCAGCAAATCGACTTCATTAATGCTCCCGTCATCGGCAACAAACTCGAAGTTGCTGTAGGCGCGAAAAGGCTCGCGGTTTGGCAGCGCGCGCCGCACAAAGTCGAGAGCGTCCTGCTCCCACGGAAATTGGGATGGCGAAATCGTCTTCCAGCGCCCACTCATCGGGGACCTCCGTCCGTGGTGACGCAGCAAGTCCGATGATGATCGGATGCACCCGACCTTCCTCTATTGTTTGGTGGAGGATTCATATCAGTCGCAGTCCTGTTCTGGCTCAACGGGCTCTGGGCTTTCGTAGCCGGGTGCCAGTACAGCGCTTCGGACGCCATACAGCGCCAGGTGATTTCTGAGCCAGAGCCTGTGCTCAGGGCTGTTCAATTTATGGGTCGGTGAGCAGTCCACGCTCCATTTACGCAAGATGTAACCGGCCATGGCAGCGCGCAGCTTCATCTTCAACATGCCCCGCTCCATACCGTAGTCCATCTCGGAGATTTCAGGGTGCGGCTGGTCAGGGTGTGGAACCAGATCCAGCTCCAGAATTCGGGTCCACTGGATGTCCTGGTCATTGACTTCGTGAGAAGCCACCGGCATCCCCTTGAGCACCATTGGCTGCTTGATGCGGGTGATGACGAAATCTCTGAACTCTTGAGACTTGCGATCGAAGGCACGGACATGCCAGCGCAGGCCGTTGTCGATCAGGGCGAAAGGAACGATCTCGCGATCCGACCGCCCGCTAGAGATTGAGTGGTACTCGATGCCAAGCGGACACCCCTGATGGATCGCCCGGGTCACCCTTGCCAGCACATCCAGATCCGGATGCGTAAGCCGTGACGGGCTTTCGCTGGCCACCCATGCCTTGAGCCGCATCGGCTCGCCGTCTCCAAAGCCCTGCGTCAGCCAAGACAGCGCCCGCTCCGCAGGAAAGTCGAAGATTGGGCGGAAGTCGGGCCCCAGGACGTAGGCCTTGCCTTTTGGGTCGTAGTCGATGTTGCCCGGAGATAATTCCTTGTAGAGCGCCAAATCCCGGGTTGCCGCTGCGGACTGGATGCCAAACCGCGCAACCAGGTCCTGCCGACGGATCTCCCCCACGAAGCGCACACGCAGCTCAATGAACGCGAGCCGGTCGCGCTGAGGCTGGGTTAGTTCTGCAAGTTGGTCTTTGGGCATTCCTGAGTGCTCTATCGGGTTAACGAATGCTTGTGCGGATTGTTGTATTAAGTATATAAGCCGCTTTAAAATGTGACAATACAATGTTTTTAATTCTTGTATACGTCGTACTATGATTACCGTATGATGGGCAATGCCCGCACTTTGGAGCATGGGAGTGAAAGCAGACAAAGCCATCGCAACCTACCGGCGCATGCGGGCGCAGCCGCCGTGGCGTCTGCTTGCCTCGACTACCGGGCCTACCGTCATTGGCCTGCTTCAATCTCATCTGTATGAGGGCGAGCGAAGCCTCCCTGCCTCCATTTTTCACGAACGCATCGCAAGAGATCTGGAAGAGCTGCGCGCCCAAGGTGAAGACTTTCCTCAAACGGCGCAGGCGTATGTCGCCAGCTGGCTCGCCGATGGGTTCCTGGAGCGACGCTTCCCGGCTGGGGCTTCAGAGGAGGAATATGAACTCTCCACGGCGGCCGTCGAAGCCATTCGGTTTGTATCTGGACTGGCACAGCCGCACTCCGCTGCAACCGAAAGTCGCCTGACGCTCGTCATTGAAGCCTTGGCCCGACTTGCCGAGGACACCGACACTGACAAATTCCGCCGCATCGACCGGCTCATGGCCGAGCAAGCCCGCATCGACAAGGAGATTGACGCTATCCAGAAGGGGCAGATGCGCGTGCTGCCTCATACAATGGCGCTCGAGCGCACGCGGGAGATCATCATGCTGGCCGACGATCTGGCCGGTGATTTCCGCCGTGTCCGCGATCAGTTCGACCAGCTCAATCGCGATCTCCGTGAACGCATCATGGACAACGATGGCAATCGTGGAGATGTGCTGGATTCGCTGTTCGCCGGAATAGACCTGATTTCAGAGAGCGACGCCGGAAGGACTTTCTCCGCTTTCTGGCGATTGCTTACGGACCCAGAACAGGCGGCCACGCTCGACCAGGCGCTCGATAACGTCATGTCGCGGGAGTTCGTGGGGCAGCTCGAAGCCAAGGAAAGACGATTCCTACTGCGGCTAACGCGCACCCTTCTTGAGCAGGGCGGCATGGTTCACGAGGTGCTCCAGACTTTCGCGCGCAGCCTGAAGCACTTCGTCCAGAGTCGTGAATACCTCGAGCAACGCCGACTCAACCACCTACTGAAAGACGCCCAGCGCGCAGCACTGGCCCTGAAGAACGAGGTCAGGGCCACAGAAACCCTCCAGTACACGCTTGAGCTCACGAGCAGTCGATTGCGCTCCTTGTCCCAATGGGTGCTGCACGACCCATCACTACAAGCATTACCCGGGCAGATGGCAGAAGGGGATGCGCCGCCAATCGACCTGGAGTCTGTGAGCGAACTGGTCGCACAGTCGGAAATCGACTTCCGAACACTGAAGGCCAACGTGTTGGCAGTCCTGGATCAGCGCTCTCAGGCATCGATTGCCGACGTGCTGGAGCAGTTCCCCGCTGCACAGGGGTTGGGCAGCGTCGTCGGCCTGCTTGCGTTGGGCAGTCGGCATGGGTTCAAGGCCGCCCACAGTGAAACCGTAGGCTGGGTTGGAGGCGACGACGAGCGTCGTAGCGCCCGAATTCCAAAGATCTTCTTTTTGAGGGAGCGGGCCAATGAACTGGTCTGAGAACGACGAAGCGGCAATGCCAGCCGAAGCACAAGCACCAGATGCTGCTCAGGCACCCGCCAACACCCTGTTCATGGGCGACACCGGCGAGTTGCCGCTGGATACCCGGCGCGCCCTGGTGCAGCTACTGGCAGGGCCATCGCTCGACAGACGTCGACATCCAAAACTCTGGCCGATCTTGGTACGAGACGAAGCGGTGATCCGTCGGCGCCTTGCCGAGCTGTTTCTCGAACTGGTTATCGACAGAGACGTACAAGTGGCTTTCACGCGCCAGGCAGATACCGGCGACCTTGAGGTGCCTCTCCTGTTGCGTCGCGCCCAGCTTACGTTCATTGACTCCATTCTGCTGCTTCACCTTCGCCAACGACTGACCCAGGCGGACTCGCAGGGCGACCGTGCCGTGGTGTCGACAGACGAGATCACAGAGTTTCTCTCCCTCTACGAGCGCGCCGCCAATACCGACCGTGCAGGGTTCGTGAAACGAGTTCACGCCTCCATTGAGAAGATTAAGAAGCACAGCATCCTGCAGAAGATTCGCTCGAGCGAGGATCGCTTCGAGATTTCGCCGACGCTGAAGCTCCTCTTCTCGGCGGAGGAAATACAAGCGCTGACGCACCTGTATCAGCGCATGGCGGCCGGAGAGACACCAGCGCAATTGGTTCAGACTGAAGCTGATGAGGAGGCCGACCAATGATCCCGAAACCCCAAACCGCCTCTTTGTTTGCCCGCGAGCAGTTCCGGATGACCCGCCTGCAGGTTTACAACTGGGGGACTTTCTCCGGCCTGCACGACGTGCCGATCAGCGAGCGAGGCTTTCTGTTTGTAGGTCGATCCGGCGCTGGGAAGTCAACGCTTCTCGATGCATTTTCGGCATTGCTGACGCCACCTCGCTGGATCGATTTCAACGCGGCTGCGCGCGAGGCGGACCGCAGTGGCCGTGACCGGAACCTCGTCACCTACATACGTGGTGCGTGGGCTGAACAGAAGGATGGGGAGTCGGGAGAAATCGCAACTCGCTACCTGCGCGCGGGGACGACCTGGTCTGCCTTGGCGCTGACCTACCAGAATGCGTTGGGTCAGTCTGTGGTGCTGGTTCAGGTGTTCTGGCTGCGAGGCAATGCGAACGGCAACGCCGACGTCAAACGCCACCACCTCGTCATGGAGCGGGCCTTTGACCTGCGCGAGCTCGAGGACTTCGGCCAATCCAACTTCGACATCCGTAAGCTCAAGCAGTCCTTCCCGGAGGCATTCGCCCGCGACGAATTTCGTCCCTATTGCGAACGGTTCTGTCGCCTGCTTGGCATCGAGAGCGAAATGGCGCTGCGTTTGCTGCACAAAACCCAGTCGGCCAAGAATCTCGGCGACCTCAATACCTTCCTGCGCGACTTCATGCTCGACAAGCCCGAGACCTTCGAGGTGGCGGATCGCTTGGTCAGCGAATTCGGCGAACTCAGTGCGGCCCACCAGGCAGTCGTCACGGCCCGCGAGCAGGTTCAAACGCTCGCGCCAGCGCGGGACCAGCACATCCGTAGGGACTCGTTGATGCTGCAGCGCAATGGCTTGGATGAGCTTCGACTGGGCGTGGACGGCTACCGAGAGACCCGCCGCATTGATCTGCTCAAGCAGCATGTCGAATCCCTGCAGGTGCAAGCGAGTGGCACTGAAGGCGAAGTCAGTCGACGTCAAAGCACTCTGGATAACCATTCCACGACCTTGCGCGATCTGGAGCGACAGCACCGTGAAGCAGGCGGTGATCAGATCGAGCAATGGGAAGCCGAGAAATTGGGGCTGGAGGGTCAGCGCACAGATCGCCTGCGCAAACGCGGTCAGGCCGAAGATGCGTGCAAGAAGCTGGGCTGGAGTCTCCCGGATTCGCCTCAATCTTTCGCTGAGCTGTTGGGCAGCGCGCGGCAGGAAGTCGAAAACTGGGAGCAGCGCAGCAACGATAGCCGCGCCGAGCAGTTCCGCCTGGACAGAGAAAAGAAGGATGCCGAGACCGCGTTTTCGCAAGCACTGAAAGAGGTGCAGGCACTTCAGCGCCAGCCATCGAACATTCCGGCGGACATGCTGGAAATGCGTCGAGACATCGCTGCCGCCATCGGAATCTCGGAGTCGGCGCTTCCCTTTGTTGGCGAACTCGTCGAGGTGAAGCCTGACGAGGCCGAATGGCAGGGAGCCATCGAGCGCGTACTGCACGGATTTGCGCTCTCACTCCTGGTAGACGAACGCCAGTATTCGGCATTGGCCAATCACATCAACACCACCCACCTTGGGCAGCGCTTGGTGTATTACCGGACTGGCCGCCCGGAGACGTGGCAGGCCAAGCCCATTGGTGCCAATTCGCTCGTCCTCAAGCTGAACGTCAAGGAGGGGACGTATGCCGATTGGCTCCAGGCCGAACTACGGCAACGCTTCGATTACGCGTGCGTCGACTCTATTCAGTCCTTCAGGAGCGCAGATCGAGCCATCACCCGTGAAGGCCAGGTCAAGCACAGCAAAACCCGGCACGAAAAAGACGACCGTAGAAGTGTCGGCGACCGACGAAACTGGGTGCTCGGATTCGATAACCGGGAGAAGCTCGAGCTCTTTCAAGCTCAGGCGCAGGAACTGGCTGACACCATTTCTCGCCTCGGCGGGGAGATCGACAAACTCTCCGACCAAGACAAGAATCGTGCGACCCGAGCGATACAGTGCCAAACCCTGGTGAATCTCCAGTGGCAAGAAATAGATCTGCTCCCATTGCTGGATCGCATTTCCACCATTGAGCGACAGATCCGCGAAGCGCGGGAAGGCAATACAGCCCTACTGCAAATCAGTCAACGGATCGACAAGCAAAAGGACCTGGTTGAGCAGGCTGACAAGGATCTCCGCGAAGCCAAGGTCGCGCATGACTCAGTTCTCAAGCAGATCAAAGACAGCACGCAAAAGCTCGAATCCCTCCTTCAAGATGCTTCCAGAGTTTCATTGACCCCCCACCAGATCAAGGGGCTCGACGAACGATTCACCCAGCAGTCAGACGTGATCAGGCTCGAAAGCCTCGACAAGGTAACAACTGCTGTTGAGAGAGGGCTCAACACAGAAATCAGTGAGATCAAAGATAAGATCGCCGAGTGCGAGAAAGAAATAGAAGCACGCTTTGCCGATTTCAAACGGCAATGGCCGATGGACGCGGGCGATATGGACACGAGCCTTGCCAGCGCGCCAGACTTCTTCGCCAAACTGGTTCGGCTGGAGACGGATGGTCTGCCCGCCTATGAGCAGCGGTTCTTTGAATTGCTGCAGAACCAAAGTCACCAGAATCTGGCGGCGCTTTCCACCTACCTGAACGATGCGCGTAAGGCGATCCTGGAACGGATGGATCTGGTCAACGACAGCCTTGGCCAGGTGCCCTTCAACCAGAGCGCCAATCAACGCACTTATCTCCACATCGACGCCAGTGACCGGCAGCTTGTCGACGTCAAGGAGTTCAAGCAGGAGATCCAGCAGGCGCTGAGCCATGCATGGACGGAGGATCGCGAGTTTGCCGAGGCACGGTTTCTGGCCTTGCGACGACTTGTTGATCGACTCGCCAGTCAGGACCCCGAGCAAAAGCGCTGGCGTGAGACTGTGCTCGATGTTCGACAGCATGTCGAGTTCATCGGACGGGAAATCGATGAAAGCGGTGTCGAGATCGAGATCTACCGCAGCGGAGCAGGCAAGTCTGGCGGCCAACGGCAGAAGCTAGCCACCACGTGCTTGGCCGCAGCCCTGCGATATCAACTGGGCGGGAACGACCACGGCGTGCCGATGTACGCGCCCGTCGTGCTGGATGAAGCCTTCGACAAGGCGGATAATGAGTTCACCGCTTTGGCGATGAACATCTTTACCAATTTCGGATTCCAGATGGTGGTCGCTACGCCGTTGAAGTCAGTCATGACCCTTGAACCATTCATCGGTGGTGCCTGTTTCGTGGATATCAGCGATCGGCGAGTCTCAGGCGTCCTGCTGATCGAGTACGACGGTGATCGTCAGCGGTTGAAGCTGCCAGAGCACGCACGAGAGGAGGCTAGCGTTGAAGCTTCCTGAAGATGTTCGGCAGCTTCTTGCCCGTCGCTTTCAAAGCAAGCACCGCGAATGGTTGATCGGTGATCCGGGCGAGGTCCAATGGCCGCTGGAAGTTCCGCTCGGCATTCCGACGGAGCAGGCTGCACTGAGACAAGTCGACGGCGTTCGTGCTTGGGTGAGCGCATGGCAAGGCTGGCAAGGGGTCGGCACACTATCTTGGTGTGAGCGGCGATGGAAAGCGCTTGGCGTTCAGCGACTGCCAGAGAAACTGGCGTTACGAGGCCCTGAAGATGTTGCCCTGTGGATCGGTGCATCCGCACGGTGGGTTCGCGCCCTGTCTCGGTATCAGACGCTCACTGCTCTCTGGCCGGTACTTGCGCAGCAGTTGCCGAGATATTTTGATGTCCTCGCTGACTACCGCGATGCCGATTTCCATCGACTGGCAGAGATGTTGGATTGGATCAATCGCAATCCGAAATCGAATCTCTACCCACGACAAATTCCGGTTGCCGGTGCCGACAGCAAATGGCTGGATTCTCGAAAGGGCATCATCTCTGACTTGATTGCAACGCTCCAGGGTGACCCAACAGGAGAGCGCGACTTCTTCTGGCGCTGCGGCTTGAGGGCACAGCCGCAGTTATTGCGCATGCGCGTTCTAGACCCGGAGTTAAGAACCCGTTTGGGCGGTCTTGGCGATATCTCCGCTCCCTGTGAGGAGTTCGCAAGCATTGGTGTACGACCAAAGCATGTCTTCGTTGTTGAGAACCTTCAAACTGGCCTTGCTTTTGATGATCTACCAGGGGCAGTTGTGATCATGCGACTAGGCTACGCGGTTGACGTTTTGGGACAGCTTCCATGGCTACAACAGGCGCAATGTATCTACTGGGGTGACATCGATACTCATGGCTTTGCCATTCTTAATCGAGCCAGAACATACATCCCAAGCCTGAAGGCCGTGCTGATGGATGAGTCAACGCTGATGAGTCATCGCGATTTATGGGTCGAGGAGAAAGACCAGCACTCTTCCACAGAACTCCCACTACTCACCAATACCGAACAAAGGCTCTACCAGTCGATTAAAGGAAATGCCTGGGACCAACAAGTCCGCCTCGAACAGGAGCGGATACGCTGGGATGTGGCGTGGAATGCCATACAGGAAAGTATTCGATGATCCAGGATCAGGGAGGTCAGTGGTGAGTGGAAATCGATGGGACCAGTCGGGTGTACCCCACAAGGGATGGCACTGCGTTGACGTGGTCGACCTGCGGGCCGACGGTCGCGTCCGCAGGCGAGACCGACTCCGCGACCTGCCAAATGTGCGGCAACGAGAAGATCCGCTACGTCCACATCATGGAGCATCCAGATCTGGACGAGAGCTTCGACGTAGGGTGCGTCTGCGCCGAGAAGATGAGCGGCGACTACGAGGGGCCGAAACGGCGTGAGGCTAAGTTGCGCAACCGCGCAGCACGCCGGACCCGATGGCTGCAGCGCAAGTGGCGGGTGTCCCCAAGGGGAACAGCTTTCTGAACGTCGATGGGCACAACCTCGGCGTCCACATGAACAAGTTTAAGCGCTGGGGCTACCGGATCGGCAGCCGGTTCAGCACCAAGACCTACACAACCAAGGACGAAGCCAAGCTGGCCCTTTTCGATGACTTCTGGGCCGCGACCCAGGATGACGACCGGCTGTGGGCTTCGGACTGATTCCAGCAGGCTGGCGGACCAGTCGTAGACCAGGACACATCAAACAATGAAAACAGACTTGATCGAAAAGTACGAGCCGATTCTTTGTGGGCTTATGCCTCCGGTAGTGCGCGATCTGCGCCTGTTGATGGATGCAAGCGGCGACGTGAAGATCTATTACGCGCCATTCGAGTACATCAACCCCAGTGCGCGGATCGTTCTAGGGCCTGTTAACACAAAACACGAAGACCATCGACAACCAGCACGAAGCTGAGAAAGCCGAGGAACATCGCATCGAGTTTTTCGAAGCGAGAAAATATCCTCCGAAACCCTTTTAAGCGGCGAAACAAGCGCTCGACTTCGTTGCGGCGCTTGTACATCTCTCGGTCGTATTCCCAGGGTTCGATGCGGGTGCTGATCGGTGGGACCACTGGGATAAAACCGAGGTCCAGAGCGAGCTGACGCGTCTGGTTGCCTTCATAGGCCCGGTCCATCAGCAAGTGAATGGGACGACTCGTTGCGCCCAGGCTCGCGAGCAACCGCCTACCTTCTGGCGCATCGTGCGCCTGCCCGGGGGACAAGCCAAACGTTACGGCCGTTCGAGCATCCGCGGCAACCATATGAATCTTGGTGTTCCATCCGCCTCGGGACTTGCCGATAGCCTGGGGGCCGTTTTTTTTAGCGCACCTGTCCCATCGGGATGCACCTTGATGCTGGTGCTGTCCAGCGACACCGCCTCGATCTTGATGCGCACGACCTGCTCGCGCTGCAGTTGCTCGAACATCTTGTCCAGTACACCCGACTGGGTCCAGCGACGCATGCGCGTGTAGATCGTGTGCCAGTTGCCGAACCGCTTTGGCAGGCCCCGCCACTTGCAGCCATGTTCTGCAACGTACAGCATCGCGTTGACCACTTGCAAATTGGTCATGCTGACGTTGCCTCGCTGCTTGGGCAGACAATGTTCGACAAGGGCAAATTGCTCAGGTGTGATCTCCATGAACAACACTATCACGCATCCGAGGCATTAATTCAATTAGTGTTAACACGCCCTAGCCCGTGGTCTTACTTTCCCATCGGACAGGGAACACATCGGTACGGCCGCGGAAGAGCCGTCGGAAGATAGCGACCTTCTCGTCGGTGGACAGTCTCGATGGCTCGACGGGCGGTGCGGACGGCTGCTGCTGTGCCCGCCATTCGATGCCGTGCGATTCGAGCAGCGCGATCAGCCGGCCGTTCTCCGCGCGCAGCGTGGTGAACTCATCACTGTCCGCCATCAAATCCATGCTCGACCAGCAGGTCGTCCATGTCGTCACCAACGCCATAACCCAAGTTGTGGCCGAGGCTTCGGACAGCAGCGAGGCGACCCAACAATGCGTACCTGCGTCCCTCGGGCAAAGCGTCGATCAATTTCAACGCCTGCCCGAACATACGCACCAGGGCGTCGAAGTAGCCCTCGTCCTGCGAACCGACATCGTTGCTAAAGCCCGCCGCCCGCTCGCAGAAAAATACCATCAGCTCGGCCAGGCTCTCCGGCTGACCGATGGCCTTCTTGTAATCCGCGATGGCCTTTTTGGCCTTCGCGACCGAGGTGTCCTGATTCTTGAACACATCGGGCCAAAGCCAGCGGTCGATGGTTACCTTATACGGCTTCAGCACATCGTCGCCGAGCCCGAAGCGCGCGTGCAGGAACGCCTGGTTATCTTTGCTGGCGGCGTAGAGGTCCTGCAGCAGGCCGATCAAGCCCGAACGCTCGAAGTCGGCAAGCTTCTCCTTGACGTCGCTCCACCCCGGCGCTTTCTTTGCAGCCATGCTCACGTGTTCTCCAGCTTCAGCAGTTCCTTGGCGGCATCCTCCCGCGCCAGAACGCGGCCTCGTTCTGCCCGAGCGAATGGCGGTAAAAATCGGCGTCAATCCAGCAACGCTGGGATGCCGTCAAAAATACCGTCAAAAAGTAGCGCAGCATTCTTCGCTGATCACTTCGAAAGGTTTTTTACTGCAACAAAAAATCCATATCTTTCAATAGCTTAGAGTTTTCGAGAAGCACCATTGATATCGTGCTCACGTACATCAAAAATCGATATAAACCATTGATTTATATAGGAATTATACACACCCCTCACTCCCACTCGATCATCAACGAGTCATGCAAGTCCGCGTGGTTAAAGGGATTGGCTTTGATCGACATGAGCCTTTACCGTCGCTTTTACCGTCAGAAAAACACACCCTTTGCTGGCGCGGGTTTACGCGGCATCGGCTCATCATCAATCAGCTTCGATCATACCGAACAAGGGGCCGAACTTCAGCCTCTCACCTCGCACTGTGATTTCGCATACGAGAGTTTCTTCCGACCCATCACGCGATGCGATGCCGAACCCAAGTGGCAGCGTCTTCAACGGAAGACATGACCCGGCACGGGAAATCGCGCTCAATGGCCAAGTGCCGCTGCATCAGAAGCGTGTGCATAGGCCCGTCCGTCAAAAGAGCATCGCAGTAGCCTAACGCGGCGCCGGCATGATGAAAGTCGAACATGTCGTTGGCATTCAGTTTCTGCGTGCGGTTCCAGCGTAGCGCCGCATGCAACAGAGCACCAACTTGCAGCGTGCGCAGAGCCCGCCGACCGACTGGCTTCCGAACCGCTGCCCGTAACAAGCCGAGACACTGCCTCGTGATTCCTTCCCGCTCATCTGCTGAAGGTTGGATGCCAGGGCCAAGCGACTTCACGGCCATGTCGTGCAGCACCTCGGCGGCGATCGGAGCTGCGAGTTCCAGGACACCATTAATCTCGTCGCGATAGACCTGCGCGAAGCTCTTCATCGACGGAGCATGCGCCGCGTTGTCACGATTCAGCCGATCGGCGATGTCGACGAATGGCGAAGCGAGCGGCCAAGCGTCTCCGATGGTCCCAACCATCGTCGATAAAGAAACCTCCCAGAAGTGGTCGAAGAACGCCTTCTGAATGACGAGCCGCTCATCCTCTGGGAAGGCTGTGGCCACCGGATGCTGGACACCCAGGATGTACGGGACCTTGGTCCAGACCAAGTGTTCCAATGGATGAACGCTGTGCCCAACATTCGCGTGGAGGAAATGCGCCACCTCCGTCGCCACGCGCGTCGGTTCGGGGCTAAGCGTGATACCGCAGCTCAGCTCGTCAATCAGTTCGGCCGTTGCACCCCGGGTTACTGGGTCCGACTGCTTCATTAGTTCAAGAAACAGTGCATCGCTGATGGGACACACCAACTGCCCATTGGAGACACCCGCTACGAGGGCATCCAACAGATCCGCCGCGCCCGGTGGACTCGACGCGAGCGTGCGTGCGGCGCGCAGGTGAATCCAGAAGCACTTGTCGAGATAGATACGATCCCGCGCAGCGACCCACTCGCCGAGTTCGATCACGCGGCGTCGCTCGTACTCATCGACCGTGATCTGTGGCGTAGAAAGATGGAACGCAAATCGGTCGGCAATGCGAGGAGAAGTCACTGGGTTTCGTGTCCATTGTTAAGGTCCAACGGGCTTCGGGGCAGGCCGACTTGTGTTGAGGAATCTCCCCTACCCCAACCGTGCGGCCAGCGTATCTGCTTGCTCGGCAAACTTCTTCGCATCGGTCTTCTGCAACTGCGCCAGGTTGTGCAGCTTCCAACGGATGCCCGGCAGGTGTTCGAGGTGCGCGATGCCGAGCAACGACCACTGCGGTGTGCCGGCAGCCAGCGACAGCAGGAAGCGTCTTTCGTTCTCGTCCAAGCCCTGCTGGATTTCGCGCACCATACGTTCTCGCGCGGCGAGCAGCGCATCGAGCGGCACCGGCTCGGCCGTCATGCCTTGAAAGTTGTGCTCGTAGTCGTGCCGGATGTCCCGCAATGGTGTGAACAGCACTTCATGGATCGGCCGGTTGCTGCTGGACAGATAGACCACGAAGGCGCGCCGGATGCCGGGCGTGATGCCCTCGTGTGCAAAGAGCTGCATCACGTCGAACAGGTCGCGCGGGTGCTGCCGATCCAACGCCGCAACCAGCTTGCCGCCGTACACGTCCTCCAACGACACCACCGGGATGTCCAGATCGGCCATCAGCACGTCGCGCGCGGTCGGCGTGAGTGACGCGTGACGCACCGGCTGCACCGTGCCACGCATGACGAAGTTGACTTCGACCTTGACCTGGATCGAGCCACGGCGCACCAGCAGCTTCGTCTCCCCTGCTGCCGCCGCCGGCGTGTGTGTCTGGAACCCTCGCTTCTTCAGCCGCTCGGCGGCTTGCCTGACGGCCTCGTTGATGAGCGCCAGCGCCTCGTCACGCGGCGACGTGTGATCGGGAAAAACCAAATCGAGATCGACCGACAGACGCGGCATGTCGCGCACGAACAGATTGATTGCCGTGCCGCCCTTCAATGCGAAGGTGTCGTCCACGAACACCAGCGGCGCCACCTGCGTCAGCAGGCGCGCGGTATCGAGATAGGTCTGGTTCATGGCTTGAGTACCAAGAGGCCATCGGTCGAGCGAGACACCCAGGGCCGGTCGCTGCCCGTTGGCAGTGTGGCAGGATCAAGCTTGTCCACCCAAGGCAGCGATGCCTCGCGGCCGAGTTGCAGGCACAGCCGTACAGTCTTGATGTTCGTACAGTGCTGCAACAGCTCGCGCAGCACGTCGGCGCGCAGGCTGTACGCGCTTTCGACGAGTTCGCGGGCTTCCTGCAAGGGCTGGCGCACGCCAACTTCGCTCAACAGTTCCAGCAAGGCGCGCTCCGGCGCCGACACCTTCGGCGCTCCGCTGCGCTGCTCGAACGGGCCGACGTGCAGCAAGGCGTCCGGCTGTTCGTCGAACAGACGCTTGCGGTGGTACTCGGCCGGGAAGCGTTCGGTGAACCATTCCGGCAGACGCGCCGCCGTCCATCCATACAGATGCAGCACCGGCTGTTGCGACACGTACTGGCGCACGCCATACCAGTCGAGCGCCGACTTGCCGCCGACGTGCAAGCCCTCGAACCTACGCTGCAACAGCAGCAGGCTGGGATGCAGGGCCAAGGGATCGTTCGGGTGACCAAACACCCCGCGGGCCAGGCGCGTGAGCCAACCTGCCCGGACGTAGTGGACGGCCAGATCGGCAGAGATGCCCAGCGCCGCCAAGTCCTCAGAAGTCAGTGGCGTCCCCGGTGCCAGCCGGGTGTAGAGCGCATTTAGTTTGCTTGAGTTAGTCGTAGCCATACTACGACTTCTATAACTTTCCCAAGTGGAAGTCAATTTGATATGGTGCAACCAGTCGTAGTATAGATACGACAACAACAACATTTCCAAAATCTCACCCCTTCGGCATAGCCGCGCGGGGGGGCTAGTCGGGTGTCGTCTCCCCTGCCCCGTCTGAACCCCCGATCCCCCGCGATGAACGCCTCCAGCATGTGCGGGATCTGCGTCGTCGCATCGACCGCTTCGCCGTAGGTCTGCGCGTGCATGGCCGCGTATCGGTCGAGGTCGGCCTTGAGCGTGGCCGGGCACGCGAAGGTCAGCTTCACGCTCTCGGTCTTGGGTAGCGGCCCCAGCCGCAGCTTACGAGCCGTGCTCATCGTGAAGTCCCCCGGTTGAAGAACATCGGCTGGTACGGCCGCAGCACTAGGTCGCGGTTGACGATGATGCTGACCGGCAAGCCCAGCCGTTCGGTCAGCGTCGGTTGGATGTTGAGGTTGCGGCGCGTGAATTCCTGGCCGACCTGATTGGCCGTGTCCTGCGCGCTGTCTCGTAGCGCGATGACGGTATTGCCGTTGACGTTTCCCTGATTGGAGACAGCCAGTTCGGAACCCACACCCAACACGGTGGACAGTGCTGCACCCGCCAGGATGCGTCCCCAATGCCAATCGACGCCATCCTCTAGGCCGGCATAGCCGGCCGGATCGGCACCGACCAGGTTGTCGAGCGTGAGCGAAGACGTGTCCGACAGGATGATGCGGTTCCACACGATCTGCACACGGCTCTGCCCGTAGGCGACCTGGCTGTTGTATTTGCCGAGGATGCGCGAGCCCTGCGGGATCAGCAGATAGCGTCCGGTCGCCGTGTCGTAGACCGGCGCTGTCACAGCGCCGATCACGTCACCCGGCAGGTCGGATTTGATGCCCGTCACCAGCGCCGCCGCGATTACTGTTCCGGCCATGACCTGATACGGCGAGGTCGGCATTTGCAGGTTGCCGGAATTATGGATTTCCGTAGTTCCGGCTTTCTGGAACGCCTCCTTCTGGTCTTGCCGGTTCTGCACGGCAGTCGGGTCGGCCGGCTGCGCCGCCATCGAGGCCAGGCCGGCGGCCTGCGGGTCGAAGCCCGCCAGGCCGGATGCCGACGCGACCGAAGCGGTCTGCGCCGGCGCAGCTGAAGCGCGCTGGTTGCTGGAACGAAAGAACACCGACGACCGGTTGAATCCGCCCGATACGTCAGTATTCGCTATAGCGAGCGCCTGGCCGAGGCTGGCATCGAGCCCTCGGTCGGCAGCCGCGGCGACAGCTACGACAACGCACTGGCTGAGACAATCAATGGACTCTACAAAGCCGAATTGGTTCATCGGCGCGGCCGCTGGAAAAACCGGGAATCGGTCGAACTGGCTACCCTCGAATGGGTCGCCTGGTTCAACCATAAACGCCTGCTCTCATCGATCGGCTATATCCCGCCTGCCGAAGCTGAGGCAAACTACTACAACCGACTCGGAACCCCATCCGATGAGGCCGTCTTACTTTAACTAAACAGCCTCCGCGAAACCCGGGGCGGTTCAACTTGCCATCGAACTGACTTTTGATCAGCTGTTGTGGATCCGAGGATGCGCGAAGCCGCGTATACTCTTACTCGCTCCGGTTCGCGATCGACCCGTAGAGGTTCTTCGCGGCTGCCGGTAAACTTCGCTTAGCCAACGGAGCGCGTCAACCACCGATCAGTCGTCCGCGTCCGAATCCATACACGGAGCGCGGCCCGATCCGGATCGTCCGGCGCCGCGTCGATAGCCAACAAAGTGTGGCCGGCGCCTATCAGCTTGCCTATTGCCACACCGCGTTTGACCGGCGCGGCGTAGCCCGCCCCCATCAGTTGATAGCAGCCGGCCATCGTGCCGACGTACAGGTCTTCCTGAAACAGCGCAATGCCAAGCGGCTTGGCCGAAACCCTCTGCGTCACGCGCGCGGTTGCATGATCCGCCGCCAACACCCAGCCGCCATCGACGACCACACGAAGTTCTCCGCTCGGATCTTGGACGCCCGCGACCACGTTCACGTATGCAGCGTCGTCCCTGGACCACGGCGTATCGAGTGCCAACCAGTTCCGATTGTCGCCGCGCCGCACGAGCGTGCCGCCGTATCCAAGCGCAAACACGCCACTGCGCGTCGCCACCAGATCGTTGATGCCGCCGGCGAAATCGGGCGCCCCGCCGTCGTATTCAAGACGCGCGACCTCACCGTCCCAACAGTACACGCGCCGACTGAACGTTCCGATCAGCAAATCGCCCGCGTCCCAGAGCAGGCAGACCGCCACCTCGCCAGCCGCACCGCCGGCGCGCGCGAATACCAGTTCGCGCGCATGCCAGACCGGCGCGCCATGAAGACCGGGATGCACTGCCATCGCCGACCAACCGGACTGTCCGTGCATCGGCGCGTTGGTCACGAGCAGGTTATTGGCCGTGATACCCCAGACATACCCGTTCACATCGCCGACAATCGCCTGAATCGCATCCGGCACCCAGACGTCGCACGACAGTTCGAAGCGATCCCGTTGCAGATTGCCATGCAGTATCCACGACGTTTTCTGACCTTCGTCGTCTCGCGCATGGATCGCCCAAAAAGCCGTGTCCTGGATCATCGTGAGATCGGCCGATTCATATCGATGAAAACGCATTGCTTTGTCAGTTGCATTGGAGGACGTCATGCGTCACCGCCCAGCGCGGGTTGTGGCGGCACAATGACGGGGGCAGACGCCGCGAGCGTGTCACTGATCAAGGGCAATTCACGCGTCATCGGCCAGCCGATTCGGGTGTAGTGTTCACGCGCTTCGATCAGCAAGGCGGTCGCGATGGCCCGTCCCACCTGTTGACGCTCCGGCCAGGTCATGAAACCGGCCTGAGCTATCGCGAAACCTTTGACCTGATGTTCCTGAAAGTCTCGCGCGCTGCTCATGTGACGGTTGTTCGCCACGGCGTCGACTGTCAGATCCGCCAGCGTATAGATATTCGTCATCCAGATATGCACGCGTTCGAGATATTCACCCAGAGTCGGATTGCGGCCAAGCAGCTTGAATGTCTGATACACCGCGTTTTGCGCGTCGGTCGCGAACTTGTGCTGCGAGCCCTTGTTCTGCCCATCCTGCAAAAACGTGGCGAAACCTTCCGCTTTGGTACTGGAATCGCCGCGCCCCGTGCCAACGCCGCGCAATGCCTTGTCCGCGATCAGGTGATCGGCGTTAAAGCCGAAATACGGATTGATGCCGTCCACCATGCCGGTCCGCACCTTCGCCCGAAGCGCGTCATAAGTGTCGGCGGTGGTTGGCATACGCAGCAACTCGCGCAGTGCGCGAGCGTCGTCCACGGCAACGCTCGCCGCCTTCCAGTCCAGTGCGGCAATGGCCCTGGCCGTCTTCACGACCGCCTCGATTTCCTGTCGCAGCACTTCGCCCGACAGGGGATAGGCCACCGCAACCACATCCAGCTTTAGATCGGACGGCGCACCGTTGCGGTTCAAGAATTCATCGATCGCGGAGCGAGCTAGCAATTCGCTGAGCCGATGGCCATCGGTGCGTGGATAGGTGATGCCACCCACATCGAACGACTCGACGAAACTGCCCTGGTGGTTTTGATGCTCGGCGACGAACCGGGCGCGCGCCGCAGCATCGCCCGGAGTCCGCAGACAGGCGTCGAAAGCTGTCCGCACGGCCGTCATGTGCTGGAAAACCTGGCTCATGGCGCGGTCTCCAGTTCCGCTTCGCTGGACACCTGCGCGACGCGGGGAACGCCATTCAGCAAGGCTTCGATGTGCGCGCTGAAGGTCGACGGCCGGCCGAGGCCACGCGCCTCCATCCAGTCCAACAGACGGTCGACGGTCGGCGTCGACAGGGATCGCGTACGCACATGCGGGTCGACCCGCAGCACGCCGTTCACATAGCCATCAGACAGCCTCGCACCGACGCCGGCACCACCCCATTGGCGTGCCACGCATTCCCAGCCGGCCGGGTCGGCGTCGAACCACCCGCGATACGTCACCTCGGCGGCGGCGACGATCTCGACACCCCACTGCACGCCGCCGCTTCCGATGTCGATGCCTTCAAGCGGGAAGACCTGCCGAAGCAGCCTTACCTCGCCATCCCTGACGACCGACGCCAGCGTCATATCGCGCAACATCGCATAGACCTCGCGTTGCCTAGGCGAAAACCGCGCCATCAGCTCGCTCTGCGCGGACAACCTCATATCGAGCGGCGTCAACGCGCCGTGAGCGCCGTCGCGCGCGCCGGCGTCTTCGCCCGCTGCGGGGTCGGCCGGCGCAAGCTCGCCTCCGAGGGTTTCGAAATTTGCACCGCGATCGTTCACGGCTGGATGAGCGCTGCAGCTTCGCCAGGCGGGACGGGCCACGTGCGGCAGCCCGGCGAACAGGTCGAGTTCGCAGCCGGATGCATGGAGCGTCGGGCCGGCCGGCGCTTGCACACTTGCGGCACTGGGCGCATCGTCGAAACGACGCGCCCAGTGCGACACGAAAGCCGTATAGTCGTCGACGCTCGCGGATCGCTGTTGCGCCAACAGCGAAAGCGCGTGATCGAACGCATTGAGCAGCGCTCCAGAACTGATGGTCGACAGCCACGGATCGCGCAGCACCTTGCCCGCCTGCACGACGCCCTCCTGCGTCAACTGGATGACGCCGGCCTCGTCCACCAAGGCCCACGCACCGGCCGCCAGACGGCTGCGCGGTGCATCGGCACCTTGCTGCGACACGCTCGCCGCAGGCAGATGCTCATACAGTGCCTGCAGCGCTGCCATGGTCTCCCATGGCATCAGGCCCAAACGGCGAAACGCTTCCCTCAACACCGCATTGGTGCCGATCGCCGCGTCGCTCGGCACACTAACAATGTCTTCCGACACGAGACAGGCGTGCGTGCTCAACCGTGCCTGTCGAAGCAGTTCGATACTGCGCTCGGCGTCCTCGCGGCTCGCCGTGCCCCATGGTCTCCAGGCGCCCGCCGCGCGGCTCACGACCAGACGCGCCGGAACGGACTGCGGGATCTGCTTCATCCGCAGGTGGATGTCGAGACCGTAGCAACCACCGGGCGCGTCGCGTTCATCGCCCTCGCCCGCCAGCGCGCGCAGCAAGGGGCCCTTGACCCGGCCGCCGCCTGGCACGTCATGTCGCGCATAGACCGAGCCAATCAGATTGTCGAGCACTCTCGTTGCCAGTGCGCCGTAGGCCACACCCATGTTCAACGCCGCGCACGCGCTGTGCAGACGGGCTTGCGGCGTATCGCCGGTCAACTCGACGACGGTCGCGACGGCGAGCGCGCTGGTGAGCGCCGGCGCCGTCAGTGCGTCGAACCGGACGCGCCGGATCCGTTTCACATGTGCAAACCATGGTGCGGTTCGCAACACGTCGAGGATATGCCATGCGATCGCCTCGCCTTGCGCATCGTTGTCGGTGCCCAGCACCAGTTCTTCGCACTGTAGCAAGCGTGATGCCGTACGCCTCAACAACCCTTGCACGTCGTTCTGAACGTCCCGTTCGCTGAGATGCCAGCGAGGCAGCAGCCCCTCCTCCCAGCGAACCGCGCCGGGTCCGCGCAAATCCCGGATATGACCGCCGGAACCGAAGACCTGCATCTGCAGCGGCATCAGCGCCTGGATGATCTTCGCCTTGTGGGTGGATTCCACGACCATCAGTTGTGTCGGTCCGAGCTTGGTTGCCGGGGCACGGCATGCGCCGGTGCGCGCTTCGCGCTCAGGCTCGCGCACACCGGCAAGGCACCGGCCCACTATCGCAGACGGCAGATCGTTTTCCGGATGCAACGCTTCCTGCGAGAAAAACAGATCCGTGTGACCGAACAGAATGAAACTCTTCTGCGCGCGACTGATCGCGACGTTCAACAGGCGGCCGTCGTCGCGGTCGATGAATACCCGCTCGCGGTAGTTGTCGGGCGCGCGCCGCGTCGCGCGGCTGTCCTTGTTCACCGCGCTGAACAGCACCACCGGCTTTTCGGCACCCTGCAGCGTATGCACGGTTCCGATCGTCATCCGTTTGCTCAGATCGGGCTTCCCGGCCAACGACCAGTCGGCGTCGAGCGCCTTCTCGATGGCCTCGCGGATCGCCTGCGCCTGGCCTCGAAACGGCGTGACAATCGCCACCACGCTCGCCAGGTCTTCGAACTGCCCGACCCGGCCCTCAGAGCGCGCGATCCACTTGCACAGTTGCCGTCCCGTCGTCGCCAGCCACTGCACGATCGCATCGACTTCGCCCTGATTCGACCATGAATCACCCTTGACCGGCTCATCGTTCGGACCACCGGTTTGATAGAAGGCGAGCGGCGGCAGCGGATAGCTGCGTTTCATCCGCTCGCGCAATACCCCCTCATGCGACTCATCGTCGAAAATCGCCAGATCGGCGTCGCTCAACGCGCCGGCAAGCGGGTCCCCGATCATTGGCACCAGCTCGCGCGCAACCACATTTCCTTTCGCGTCGCGGTCATGATCGTGGTACAGCAGATCGATGCAGACGTTGATGATCGATCGAGCGCAGCGGTAGTGCTCCCGCAGCAGCAGGCCATCGCGCACCGTACCGTCCGGCGCGCATTCCGACCGCGACGCGCCCGTTGCCGCGAGCTTCATGACCGACCCGGTTGCGGCATCTGCGCCGCGCCGCTTCCAGACATCAAGCACGGCGTCGCCGCCCCAACGATCGTCGATCTGCCGCTTGTCCAACTCCTGCGTCACCGACGAGATGGGCGCAAGCTGTTTCATGTCGCCCACCACCGCGGCCTGGTGCGCGAGGCTCAAGACGGCCGCGCCCAGTTCCGGCGCCGCCTGCCCCGCTTCGTCGACGATCAGCAGATCGGCGAAGCCGAACATCGGCGAGTCACCGTCCTTCAATAACCTCGGTGCGCTGTGCAGGGTCGAGACCATGCAAGGAAACAACATCGCGAGACGCCGCAATTCCGCTTGCCTGCCGGCTTCAGGCGAGGCAAGACCGATCAGCCAGCGCACTTCCCAGTAACGTGCCGCCAGATGAAACGCGGTCGGACGAAGCACGACATCGAGCATTTTTTCGGCGCCGAGCCGCCGTTCATCGCTACTCGCCGATTGCGCGAGGTCCTCGCACAACGCCGCAATCCACTTCGACGACCCGCCCACGGACGGAAACCGCGCCTCCAGGTCCATACCCGGTTCGAGTAGCAGCGCGTCACGCGCCTGAGCCTGTGTATGAACAGCCATGCGCAAGCCCTCATGCAAAATGCTCACAAGCCCGCTCAATAGCGACACCGTGTCGCCGAGCACCTTGTCGGTCACCGCGCCGGTCGGCAAATCGCGATACTTGCATTGTTTGCTCCACTGACCGACGGCCTTGGCAATCGAAACAAGCGCCTTTACCCCGCGTTCGACCTCCGTGCGCTGCGCGTCGGTAAACATCGCACGCAGCGCATCGACGTGCTGGAGCGCGTTCGCGAATTCGCTAGCCCAGTGCAACGCAGCCGCAGGCAGATGCCGCTTCCTGGCGTACGTGCGCGACGCACCGACTCCGCCGACCTGGATCGTGCCGTTGCGCCGCGTCACCATGATGGCAAAGCGCTTCCTATGATTGTCACGCTTCCTTCCGGACGGAAGACTGGCGGTAAGCCCAAGTCTTTGCCTGCCGAACCCCCTGAGCCAGCGTTTCGAAAGCGCGTTTTTTTCACCCACCGCGCCGTCAAACGTACCCATGACGTTTTCCACGCTTTGATTAGTCGCGCCGCATACCAGCGTCACCGGACATGAATCGCGGCCTTCGTAGGCCGCAGTGACCCACTGATTAGCGATCATGGCCCGCAACATGGCCGTTTTCCCGGTCCCAGGCGGGCCGCTGACCGAGATCACGCCCGGTTCGTTGCGCAACTCGATCAGCGCATGCACCGCGCGGCGCTGGGAGTCGTTCAATGGATCCGCGCTCCGCTCGAGGTCTGGACGCTCAGCCTTCGCGCCTTTGTCAACCATTGCAATATGACGCCGGCTGGTGTCTTCACTGAGCGGCACGCTCACATCGGAGGCAAGCGACGGGCCGCCGTTGCCAAGCAGTTGCTCCAGGGCGCCGAGCGGCCGATCCGCAGGCATGGCTTCGTAGACGGACGATAGGGCTCGGACCGCAAAACCCAGCGTTCGCGGAATGGCGACCCAGTGCCCCTGCGCACGCCGGTAGCCCGCATCGGCAGCGCTCGATTGCAACGCCTCGAAAACCCGACAGCAGCCGTCTATATAGCCGTCAAACGATGCGTCCCGGTCTGCGGCGGCAAAGAAAGTCCCCAATGTTTGCCGGTATGATTCGAGATGGCCGATGGGATCCGGCAGCTCTTTGCGCTCACTCGCAGGTTGTGGATCGAGCCATTGCCGCACGACGCGCGGCCATTGGTCCTCCGCGTCACGCGGCGGAAAGACGTGACCCTGCTTGTCGAGATCGAACGGAAACCAGAAAACGATATCCAGATCAGGCGCCTGCTTTTTCTTCTGATCGGCGACAACCTCGCTCGGCCAGATCGTCCTGAAGGACTGGTTATCGGTGTGGTGAAAGACGAGCGCCATCGACAGGAGGTCGCCCACGAACTCCGGCTCGTCATCGAGTTCATCTTCATCGTCTGCGTCACTGGCCTCTGTCTCGTCGTCGGAATCAGCCATGTCGGATGGCGCAACCGGCAGCGCCTGCGAGCGGGGCGAATCGGCTTTATCGGCGCGTGCAATCAGGACTCGAAGCGCTTCACCTGCCCTCGGACCGTACCCGAGATTGAAATTACTCCATTTGAGTTTTCCTGGCTCGCTGACGGCAATCCGGATATCGACTCTCGCCATCCCGGATACATCGTC
This sequence comes from Bordetella sp. FB-8, assembly GCF_000382185.1. Classification (NCBI taxonomy): domain Bacteria; kingdom Pseudomonadati; phylum Pseudomonadota; class Betaproteobacteria; order Burkholderiales; family Alcaligenaceae; genus Bordetella; species Bordetella sp. FB-8. The sequence continues at coordinate 3,637,074 of NZ_KB907784.1, forward strand.
GGCAATCAGGCATTGGTGCCAGTACTTCAAGACATCGCGAGACAGAACGCGGACCGACCGGTCCCCGGCAAGTGCGAGGCGCCGAGGAGACGTTGGCGGAGACGAATCAGTATCAGACGCCGCGAGGACAGGAATCGGCTTCGTCCCAACATGGCTCCGCACCTCGTCAAATGGTTTGTTTTTGCCGGCGACAGGCTCATTCCTGGCAGGCGATGTCCTTATACCAAATGCTTCTGTGAGCACCCCTGATATGCTTTGCCAGATTTTTCCGAACATTTGCTTTCCGTATCTTTGATACTGACGCTATCGCTATTCATTGAATTTCAATCGCGCGTCGAACACACGACGTGACAGCGTGTCCATCCATCGCTGTGAATACCAAAACAATGTAAGTCGGTTTCGTGCCCATCCGAAATCCAGTCTCGACGTTCGTCAGTTTGTCGAAGCGAATCAGCTGAAAAAATTCACGCCATAGCCATCTGCACGCGATCTCATTGCATTAACGGCAATCGGTCAATCACCTTTAGCCGGTCTACACTATGGCGTGTTAACACTAATTGAATTAATGCCTCGGATGCGTGATAGTGTTGTTCATGGAGATCACACCTGAGCAATTTGCCCTTGTCGAACATTGTCTGCCCAAGCAGCGAGGCAACGTCAGCATGACCAATTTGCAAGTGGTCAACGCGATGCTGTACGTTGCAGAACATGGCTGCAAGTGGCGGGGCCTGCCAAAGCGGTTCGGCAACTGGCACACGATCTACACGCGCATGCGTCGCTGGACCCAGTCGGGTGTACTGGACAAGATGTTCGAGCAACTGCAGCGCGAGCAGGTCGTGCGCATCAAGATCGAGGCGGTGTCGCTGGACAGCACCAGCATCAAGGTGCATCCCGATGGGACAGGTGCGCTAAAAAAAACGGCCCCCAGGCTATCGGCAAGTCCCGAGGCGGATGGAACACCAAGATTCATATGGTTGCCGCGGATGCTCGAACGGCCGTAACGTTTGGCTTGTCCCCCGGGCAGGCGCACGATGCGCCAGAAGGTAGGCGGTTGCTCGCGAGCCTGGGCGCAACGAGTCGTCCCATTCACTTGCTGATGGACCGAGCCTATGAAGGCAACCAGACGCGTCAGCTCGCTCTGGACCTCGGTTTTATCCCGGTGGTCCCACCGATCAGCACCCGCATCGAACCCTGGGAATACGACCGAGAGATGTACAAGCGCCGCAACGAAGTCGAGCGCTTGTTTCGCCGCTTAAAAGGTTTTCGGAGGATATTTTCTCGCTTCGAAAAACTCGATGCGATGTTCCTCGGCTTTCTCAGCTTCGTGCTGGTTGTCGATGGTCTTCGTGTTTTGTGTTAACAGGACCTAGTCCTCGCGTTGGTCGCATCTGCCATTCGTATTTTTCGGGTTTCAAGGCGGACATAACCTGCTCAGAGACCTCACGAAATTACCGGACATATTCAGAACCACAGCCAATATAGCCATTTAGCATAATTACGAATTAGAATGGAAACGATGGCTTTCGACTATATTTCAGCACGCCCCTTGGGGCTCCACTCTCCATGAACAGAGAGTTCAGTGTTCAATGGCTGTAGACCCGATGCGGACGTCCAGCCTTCATGCGTTCTTTTGGGATGGTCCAGATTGCAGTTTCAAAGTCAATTTCGTTCCATGTGGCGTCGATAAATTCTGATTTACGGACAAGCGTCAGCAGCATGAACTTCACTGCGAGACGTAACGTTGACATAGTGGCTGTCTGCTCAAGAGCGTTGAAGAAGATATGAATCTCTTCCGGGTTCAGTGCCCTATCACGCGCCTTGAACGTGGCGATCGCACTGGGTCTGATGGACGCAGCCGGATTCTCGACCTTGATTCCCCTCGCCTGCACGAAGCGAAACACCTGCAGCACGATTTCCCTTGCGTGGACCGCCTGCGCAGCAGCACCGCGCTCCTTAATCTTCTCGCAACGTGCCATAAGTCGAGCCGGCGTGATTTCCTCCAGCTTCAGCTTGCCAAGTTCCGACGCGGGATTGCGCTCGTACACGGATTTGCGCATCGAGCACGTTGACTCCGCTAAGGCCGCTTCCGCGAAATACTTTTCGGCCCAATTTCCGAACGTGAAAGCGTCATTGGCTTCCACCCGCTTTTCGACTTTTGAGCGGGAGGGGCTATTCCCTTGCTGGATTTCCCTACGTGCCTGAGCAAGCAAAAGCCGAGCTTCCGCGAGGCCGACGGACATACCAAAACTCAATTCGTCTGCTTCACGTGCCTTCCGAGACGGAAGTTGCGGGTCATATCGGCCGATGACCAAGGTCTCCCGACGGCGATTCACTCGATAGTCATATCGGAAACTAATCGCACCGGAAGGCATTACGGCGACGTAAAGCCCCAGTTGGTCAGCCACTTTGTAGATTCTTTCACCGGGCTTTAGCGCCCGTAGTTGCATATCGGTGAGCATACAGCCTCCTCGAACGTATACCGTCAACCGATACCGTCATAGCAGTTTGACGGTATCGGGCAAGGCCATCCGAGGAGGGAACGTCAATACCGTCAACAGTACCGACATTCCCACCTGGCATTGCCCGGATCAACACAGATCTACACGGACAATAACCCCATGTTTTAAAAGGAAAAACACGAAAAACCGAGCTCTCGAAGCGACTTCGGAACAGTTTAGGTCATTCCCACTCAGATGTCAATTAGGTAGAAAATACAAATAAAATCAATCGCTTAGGTGAATGCATACGATCCGATGCCATGAAAAATACCATATTTAGAGGAATGCATGCCATGAGAAATTTGCAACTCGTCGTGAGTCTTCCCTCAATCGCGAAAGTGCCCATGTGAATCGAGATTTACGTATCCCCCCGACTCAACATTCTCAGACCGAATAGCTCCGGCCACAGTAAACTTGCGGGCTTCCGCATGCCGAACATCGTAGTGAAAGCCAATGGGGATTCTAAAAGAATATTTCCATTGCCTCAATTCGGGGGCCTCTCCGTGCTGCTCCTTGGTGTGGTCAAATATCCGTTGAGCATCGTCCGTCCAGAAATAATCCTTTGCGTGTTTTTTTGAGGTGTGCGGCTTGTAATGAATGCGATCAAACTCATTTTTCCGCCGATCACAACCGGCGTTGCACCCATCACCGTACCTTGTAGCCAAGTCCCATATATCTGATAGCTTTGTTGAAAAAGAAGACTCTGGTAGCAACAAAGGCGAGGCAATACTATCTGGCTGGACTACCCGCCTCCAGTCATCCTCATCGACCAAAGTTTCATTAACCTTGCTTATGAAGTCTTCAGGTGAGGGGTACGGAAGCGCCAACCATTGGCCAGGGAGCCATCGAAATCGGAAGTACGGCAAGAAGTGTGCGGCAGTCTCTTTCTTTGTGTCACCCCCTTGGTTTGTAATACCAAGCACGTGAACCGACTGATTTGCTGCTGTTGCGTTCGTCAATGCCACCCGTATGTCCGCCTCACGCATTTGAGATTTTGCGCCAGTAGGTGGAACAAAATGAACAATCCAGCCGTCGCTCCATACATGGACGCCCTTCTTGATTTCGCCCTTGATACGATCAGCCTGCGGCTTAGGCAAGCCGAAAATGATAGCCACTGGCATTGTCAGTCACGTCGAATCAATTTCAAAACAATATCGAGAGGCACCATGATGCGCGACACATCTTCTGGTCTCATCTGCATCAATCCAGCCAGGAAAGCATTTGTGTCTCTCGCTGTGACCGTATCTGGCTCTGACTTGGCTGATTGTGCCCCACACTCCCAAGAAGGACTGTTTTTTACGCCGACAGATTCTGCCCATCCCTTAATCCGTTGCGCAAGACGGGCAACCCTAAATATATGCCAAGCGCGTTCAAGGTGATTTATCTTCACCGCACGACTAAACGACCCAAGCGGAGCTTCTCCTGCATTCAGTGCGCCAAGTAATTCGTCGCGCTGCGCCATAGCCGTAACTGTGTTGGCAAAATCTCGTCTCTCAGTAAGAACATCTTCAAGAGTGAGGAAAGGAACCTGAATATCGGACTGCCCTTCCGCGTTTGCCCCATCTACAAAAAATTCATCCTTTTCTCTGGAGTACCAGTAGCATTGGCCCTCAGAAAGTATTTTGGTAAAGGCGTTAAATACATCCGTCCTAAACGAGATGCGCTCACGCTTGGTGGCAAGATCCGAGTCTTCCTTATCTACCTGATTCAGGAGATCAACATCCTGAGCCTTTACTACTAACGTGTCTTGCCCGGGGCGGCGGCGAGTTCTGATAACGGAGGGAAAGAGATCAAGAAAATCGACAAATTTGATGCGCTCATATCCCTCGGGCGGAAATTTAAGACCCAGTTGTTCAGCATTGCGAACAACCAAAGGCTTAAGCGGAGCGGCAGGCACCACGACAGAGGTGGCTCCTGATTTCTTGCTTAAATACTCTTCGAGAGCGGCCTGAACGACCGGTACCCAAGTTTCTTGCAGGCTCATGATCTTTTCTCTATCGAATGAAAAACGGGGCCAATGGCCCCGTTAGTGTATTTTGTCACGCCACCATACTTTCTTGGACGATACTCGAAGCGTGTTTAGTATGCTGTGGCGTTGGTTAGCACACTAGACAACCTCGTGTCGGAGAAAGCTTCCTTCCGGCCCTGTTGTGTTAAGCAATCTAGAAACGGAATTGTGCTCACTATACCATAACCACATCAGTTACGCTTGTTTGTGCCCCGCCCTTCCAGTCTACGAAACACGCCACGTGCCTCACTAAAAACACCGTTTGATGTGAAGCTAACTCAAATGTTCGTGGCGCATACTACCGGCAGGCTGAACAACGCACCCCAAGCATCCAGCGCCTGCCCTTGGATAGTCGGAATAAACGCTTTGCAGGGTGCGCTTGTCCAGCACCCATCCGCCATCCCACGGCCCGAGAATTTGTCTAAGCGAAGCATTCAAAGCAGTCATCCTTTCGCGCCAGATTAGGCGATTGCTAGCGTCAGCTGTCCAGTCGGGTCGGCGGCAGGCCGTACTTTGATCTCAATGTCGTACCCGAGACGACTCAGGCAGTCCATCAATTTTCGCTCAGAGAGGTTGGCAAAGTCACCACGCATCATCCCCGACACCTTCGGTTGTGGAATGCCCATGCGCCGACCGGCCTCTTCTCGGGTCAGGCCGAGACGACGCACGGCGCGGATGATCTCAATCACCAGCCCGGACTTGATCTTGAGCTTCTCGGCATTGGGCAGTCCGAGGTCGGCGAACACGTTGCCCGAGCTGGTGCCGATCTCGACGCCTTCAATCATGCGCTTTGTCATGTCGTAGCTCCTTTGCCCACACTCGCTCCATTCAACGAGTAGCCAGTCCATACCACTTCGAGTATGAAATCAAACAATCAAGACACGCACAGATTGCACCAATGTATCAAAGTGATATCATTATGTTTTACAACATCAGAAAGCCATCATGTTTAGCAAGATCGCGATTCGGAACATACCCAGCCAAATCTTTCGGGCACTTGAAACACTGGCTGACCTCCATGACCGCTCCACGGAGGCCGAAGCTCGGCAAGCGCTGCGAGCCTGGGTTGAGCCGCTGTTGGTTCAAGAAAGTCGAAACACCCGCCGCAAAGAAGTCGCAGAGCGACTCAACCGAATGCTGACGCAAGTCAACTCCGGCCAGCGAGGCACAAAGCTCACTCCATCACACATCGCCGAAGCCATTAAGGAGGAGCGAGCGGAAGATGTCGAGGACTGGTTTCTTGGGGAAAAGGAGCCGAGTTTTTCCCAACTGTCGGCCATCGCAAGCTTCCTAGGCGTCGATTCAGACTGGCTCAAGCATGGCGACAAAACGCTCTATCCACCCGCATATGAACGGTTGTCTGAGAACCCGTTCGAAGCCGTGGATTGGCTTCTGAGCTGGAACCTCGTCAACAACCAGAATGATGAAAAGCTCAAAACCTTGCACCTGATCCGAGCCGACAATCCCACCGGCGGGCTGTACATGGTGAAGGAATCCGACAAGGGTCACTTTCGGACGTTTTACACGCCGATTCATGTATCAGAGGAGATTGGTGCAGGCGGTGAAGCTTCACTAGCCGCGCTTTTCGTGACGCTCGAACTTCTGTACAAGCGCTACACCGCGATGGGTAGCGGCATCATGGTTCTAGGTTACCAACTGCGGCCCGACGACATCGCGCAATTGACCAATGGAAACACTCACCCCGGGTCTCTGCTCAAGGAGGGATCGCGGTCTATGTGGTGGGAGGACATATGGGATCACGAGATGGCACCGAAGCATGACTACTGGCCGGGCTGGAAATCGCTGTACGAGCGCGTAGAGCGAGTGATCTCGGCCCGAACACATCTGAACGAATTGCGGGCACAGATTCGTCAAGGCGCGACAACGATGGCTAGCAGCGACAATTAACCCCCTGCCGCGCACAAGACCATCATGAGTGGCCAAGCTCCTGCCGAGCCGATTAGTCGTTGATTGAATCTAATCATCCTTTTTTAGCCTTGCATCTGGCGATGGCCTCCGACACGGTTTCACCAGGCTGAAGGTCGTACAGCTCGCGGGCGTTGGTCGTGGTGATAAACGGCGGGACTTCCGCGCTGGGGCCGTCATCGTCCAGGAATGCCGGCTCTTCTTGTGCCCGATCATCGGCGATGCCGCCAGGGCCGCTCATTGCGCAGTTCCCGGAATAAGTCGAGCGGCCTGCTGCTTGATCGAGGCGATATCGTGTGGCCTAGGCTGCGGCCCACCTGATACCTGGCAATTCAGCAAGACGCAGGCGCTCGTCATCGCCTCAAGAAGATCCACGACTTCACGGCGAGGGCGGCGCACTCTGCCTTGAGTCTGAGCCTCGGCAACCGCCAGCATGTCATGCAAGACCTCGGCGTACTGTTTGACTCGTTCACTCGTGATAACGGTATTCATGGCTATTTCTCCTGGCGTCAATCAAAAACGGATTTAGGGCTTACATCACTGCTGCCGGTGCTGGCCGGCATGGACGAACCGAGTCCCCTCTCATCGGCACCGGCCTCTGTCTTGTTGACGAAGGCTGATACCTCATCGGTTGCGCCACTCAGGCTATCCCCCGCGAATGCTGGCTCCGAGGTGTCCCTGGCCTTAATCGCCGCCGCGATCTTGCCGCCCGTGGTTTCGCTGATGCGATCCATCGCAGTGTCCTTCATCGAGCTGGCCTTGGCCTTGGCAACGTCCCACGACCCTTGCGCCAGGTTGCCAGCCGTGCCGGCTGCCACCCGACCGACCTTGGCGGCAGCAGCAGCAACCCGCGAACCGCCCGACCTCACTTCACCAGGTGCTCCGCCGCCGTCTGCGGAGCTTGACGAGCCGCCACCGGATGAACTGCCGCCCATCGCCGGGGCGCTGCCGCCGCCAGAATCGCCCATCGCGGATGCGAGGGAACTGCCGCCGCCCGAGTCACCACCAGAGCCACCGCCGACGCCGCCCGCAGCGGCCATCAGGTCGCCAGTGCCAGAACTGCCACCACCACCGCTTTCGGAGGCGTTGGCTTTCGAGAAGGCCGCCATGAGGGCCTGTGCACCACCCGCCATGTTGGTTGCACCAGCGGCCAGCGCCGCGCCTGCCGTAGCAGCCATTCCTGCTGCACCCATTGCCGCACCGGCAATAGCACCCGCACCGAAATTACCGATGCCCGCCTGGCCAACACCGGCACCGGTGATAACCCCGGACAGTAGTCCCGGAATCTTGGTGACGAGCATCAGCAGGGCGAAGCAGAAAATCAACATCACGCCCAGCTCTTCAAAGTTGAGCACACCCTTGTTCATCTTGGCGTAAAAGGTCGAAAGCAAGTCATTGCCAATGCCGACCAGAAGCACCATAGCGAAGAGTTGCACAGCGACCCCGAGGACGGTCTTGTAGTAGTTGATCGCCATATCCGAAGTCCAACGTGATCCCCCGAAGCCAAGGAAAAATATTCCGGCATACATCAATATCCACGCGGAAACTAATATCAGCAGCATGTTCACCGCAACGGCTGCAAGCAGCAACATGATCCCGGCGCTCAAGGCCGTGCCAACAAAGCTATCAATGGGACTCCAGAGCGACAGGTTGGTGATTGCCTGCTTCCAAATCATGAAGCCGATATCAACAATGCCCGATGGCGTGACCGACGAAACGCCAGAGGCTTGCTCCCCAAGCTGCTGCAAGGATCGGATGATCGAGGACGCGAACGAAGGCCCGTTTCTCAGTAACCAGAGGAAGAAGCCGAAGAACAAGATGAAGCGGACAAATTCGGCGAAGAAGTCACCAATGTCAGCCTTACGCAGAATGAGCATGCCACCTGTCCATACCAAGCTGATGGTGCCTAGCGTCCAAAAAAGCCACGTGGCCGCGTTCAACACTACGGTTTGCCAGCTTGATGCACGTGTGGCGAACTCAGTTACTACCTGGTCGAGCATTCCCTGATTGGTGAGCTGGGCGGCAGCACCAGCCGAGTACAGCATCAGAACCGTGCCGATGAGCGCTGCTGTTTTGATTGCCTTCATATTTTCACCTTTTCGGGTTGGTCAGTTCGAGCCAGTTTTTCGGCTTCTCGGTCGGAGCGATCCTGCTTTCGGTCGATGCCTTATGGGCACATTGCCGCTGCTCTTCTTGGTTGCTCGGGTTTTTGCAGTCAAGCTCACGCCGACCACACCCAGAAACCAGAAGCGCCACGGCCACGGCGAAAATCAAAGGCGTGATGTGCTTGGCTTGCATGGTGCATTCCCCTGGTTAGCGGTTTAGTTCGAGCCAGTTCTTCGGGCTGTTGGTCTTGTCGATGCGGCTCTCCGTTGAAGTGGCGTGCGCTGTTGCCTGCTGCGCCTCTTTGTCGGCATCAGCCTGCATCTTGGTAGCCACCGCGTTCTGCTGCGCGATCAACAGACCTCGAATCTGCAAGAGCTGGTTTGCCTGCTGGCTGGCTAACTGGTTGGCGTAGCCGATTGCCTGCATTTGGCCGCTCGCACCTTGAGCTGAAGACTGCAAGCGTTGCAGCGTTGCTGAGTCGTTTTGCAGGTTCCTTTGTTGCTGATCCAATCCCTTAAAAAGCGCATCGTTGGCCTTCTTCTGCGACTCGCTCCCGAGCTGCCCGACCTGCCCCATCGCTGCCCATTGGGCGGCCGTGCATCCTGCCGACGAGAAACACGGAGAGTATTTGTAGTAGCTCACATCCTGGAACTTTCCCAGGTAGCTATCGAGGCTGCCGAGCTGGTTCTTGTAGTAATCCAGCGTATTGACGGCATTCATCAAACCGTTGATAGTCGATTGGGCTTGATCCCAGATATAGGCGGCTGGTGCCGCCGTGTTTTGAATCATGTTCTCGTACTGCTGCAACTGCGTTTGATATTGCAAAATCTGCTTGAGTGTCTGCGCAACTGATTCTTGCGCCGACAAAATATTTTGAGTCAAATTTCCACCGTCGATGACGGGGATTCCAGCATGCGCCGGAATCGATATACCACCGGCAAGGGTCAGTACCAGGGCAAGAGTTGCGGTTACTTTCGTCTTTCTCATATCAAAACTCCTTTGGTTTTAGCGGCTAAAAATTCACTGGTCAGTCTTTGGCATGACCACGGCACGCATGGCCTCGTGCATCTTGTCCTGCGTATCCTCGATCTTGGAAAGCAGGGCGCGAATGGTGGATTCGCCGAATCGTGCGGTTCGCGGGTCGTCGGTCAGCCAGAGTTTCAGCAGACCACCAAGGCGGCCAAGGTCGCCATTGATACGCGCCAGTTCCTCCACGCGCTTGTGATCCAGAATTCCACGCACCCGGTAGCCCATACCCACATTCAATAGGTAGGTGGACAGGCTCAAGCCTGTGGCCTTGGCGTTCACCTCGATCTGATTTCGTTCTTCGGGAAGGCAATACACCTTGATTGGTGGGCTGCATTTCCGTGTCGCTTTGTCGGTTTTTTCCATCGTTCCGCCTTTCTTTTGACGGCGGTAGCCGTCTGCCTCGCAGAGCAGGATGCCCGTTGAGCACGTAGTGCGAATAAGGGCCAGTGAAGAAGGACAACCCGCTTGCGGGTGGGCCTACTTCACATATCCTGCCCCGTACTTCACCGTGCTTTCCGCACTGACTCACCATCACGGCATCGAACAGCCCCTTGCCTTTAAGCATTCTTCTTTCGATTGAAAGAAGGAAGACGGGAGAAACAACGCCATGAACGATGTTGCGCATGGTTTTGATGGATGCAATTTCGGCAATTGAACGAAGCAGGATCATTTGCTTGTCCACTTTTGCGACCTACCAGGCCGAGCGGGAAGCAAGACCCGGGCATAACGGCGAAACGTCTGATATGTGTACGAGATACGCCCCTCGTCACGGAGCGTTTCCCAAATCGACAGCAGCGAATAACCATCATCGACAGCTTTTGAAACATCGCCACGAACCAATATGAATGCCGCGCGATTTCTATCATTTCGACCAGCGCTGTTTTTCAATGTGCTATCGGCGATCCGCTCGGATAGGCTTTTCATGGGATCAGACCTCATAGCCATGCGACTGGAACACTTGAGCCATATTCGAACCTTCCCAGCTTCCCGGCCGACTTATGACCATTGCAGCGTCCTCGGCCAGCATGGCAAGTAGCTTCGATACGGTCAGTTCCCCGTGGCTTGTAAAACCTTTCTGGCGTCGATGTTCATCGGTGCAGCGCACGGCCAATGCGCGAAGATTTGAAACCGTTTCTTCACTCACTTGGATGACGATTCGCTTCATTGTTTTTTTCTCCGATGCTGAGGTCGCCGTCCAATAGCGCGGCAACGTCCTTGGTTTGGAAATACATCCGCCGCCCGATATAGACCTTGCGATGATTCATCTCGTGTGCCCACGCGTCCTTTGGCTTGAGTAATGCCATTCGCAATCCCTCTGGTTTTCGGCTCAGAGTCGTGGCGACTTGTTCGAGCGTCATGACCACCCCGTATTGCTCTATAAGAATCTCGAATGTCGAATTCACATGCTTGGCCTAATGCTGATTGACTGAAGCTCATGTATGAATTCTTGGGCAGACAGGGGTAAGATGTCAGTGTGAAAAACATCGAGTTTTCTTACTAGGACGAATTGCCCTATGGCCCGACCAACACGCACCACGACTGAACAACTACGTGGCGGAATGCGAGCAGTGGCACTCATGCGCGAGCTGGCCAAGCGAGTCGGAGCGGAGAACCCCCATCAGTTCGCCGGATGGTTTGATGAACGTACCGGCATGGATACGCAGGCGTCAGGAAAATGGCGCCTGAATTTCAGTGGCGACCGGCCACTTTCCCCTCAACAGCTTCAATTGCTGTCGCGCCTTGATGGCGACGTAGCGCAACTGCACCGCAATGGACCCGCCGACATATGGCGTGCACTGTGGGGCGATGTCCACGAGTTATGGGCGCTGTCCCGCAGGCGCTTTTGCATCCATGGCTCAACACTGGATGACCGTATATGGTCAGCAATTGAGGACGAATTCGCTGACGAAATTTCCTTCGGTTCCACGCTCCGGGAATTCGAGGGTGACTTATTGCTAGCCGACGCCTATCGCGAACCGCTCGCGCTTCGTCACTTGACCGAAGCCATCGCCCTCTACAGGTTGCACCAGCACATGAACAGCATTGCTCCGTCCGACGTGGATGGTGTCGGCGCGTATCGATGCGTGCGCATGTGCTTGGAAGATGCGGCGGTGCGAAGTGAATTAGGCCGCCTGGGCATTGGTGACCTACTGGCAGGCCATTTAGCTGATATGGAACTTGGCCGACTGAAGCGTGAAAGGTCTTATCGTGCGTCCGTTGCCGTTGATGACCTGGCCGGGTACGTGAGGAACCCGCTAGCCTTCATATCTCACGACTCCCGGTGGGCGGCACTAGGATTCGCCTGGGCAAACTGAAAACAGCCGGGTTTGATGCTCGCGTGAAATTTTAGCGGCTAAAAATTTGAGTAATGAACGGACAGCTCCCGGTAAGAATAATAAGAATAATATTCTTATTATTCTTACCAGCACCGCCCCTCAAGTGTCAATGCCATTCGAGTGAAAAGCGCTGCCGAAGCCACAAGAATGGTCGCCCCATCAAACCAAGACTGTTTTGACGCCAGAGAGAGAAGAAAAAATCCGGGTTCGCATTTCATATGCAACTTCATTGACACTTGAGGGGCGCACGGTTCTTTAGCCGCTAAAAAGACAACGGTGCCGGCGATTCGGGCTACTTTCTTTCTGGCGTCCAAACAGCGGCGTTAGCCGCCCAGAACGCAAAGACCTTGCGCCGATTACGGTGGCACGGTCTTCGAAGTGGCCGACACTGCTCTTCCCTTCTGGCGTACAACCCAAAGGCCGAAAGCCGACCATCGGCAAAGGCTTGGCGTCGCCCTAAAGGGCGGCGGCAAGTGCCGCGCCTAGTGGATGATCTTGGAAGATCATGGATGGATTTTGCGAATCGCCAGCAAACCCGCGCCGTTGCTGGGTTTTTAAGATTTGGGCGGGGAACGTTACCGTGGGGATTGGGGAACGTTACCGTGGGGGTGGGGGAACGTTACCGTGGGGGTGGGGAACGTTACTCCGGGAGCCTTCGGCCTGCTAATTTCCCATTTCCCTTTGGCGTACTCGCTCACTGTCCAGCCCACGGCGGCAAGCTCGGCAAGTGCCTTGCGGGCGGTCTGGCGGCGCTTTTTCATTGCTTCATCGTTGGCCGCATCTGGCCATACATAGCCGCACAGAGTGTCGATTTCAGCCTTGCCAGCCTTGCCGGGGTCAATCCAGCCGCACAGCCGCTGATGTAGCAGTCGTGTTGGGTCGGCCTGTAACGCTCGCACCTCGTCCATGTTGATGCGGACATGTTGCCCGCAGCCCATTACAGCTTGGGCAAGCAGGGGGTTTAGGGCCACATACAGCTTTCCATCCTGCTCATCACTGGCGTACTCGGACAGCAGGCGGAAGCCCTGCCGCTTCCTGCCGTTCTGGGCGATGATGGATACCTTCCAAAGCCGTTCGATGCACTCCCGTACCGGCTTGGTGTCGTCGGGGTTGGCGTAGCCGATTTCGCGGGCTAACGCCCGATAACTGCCCTTGACCACCATTGCATCTTGCTGGACAGCTTCCCACTTCGGTTCAAGGAATAGCCGGAGTTGTCGCCCGCCTTCGGTTCGCGGTTCAGGTGACAGCACAATGCCACTCGGCCCCGCCATTGCCACCAGTCCTTGCAGGATGCGGAGATCATCAGCACCTAGCGGCTCTGGGCCGCTGAACTCGATGCGCTTGCCGTCGCCGTAGTCATGCACCACGTCCAGCTTGCCGCGTTTGCGTTCGCCACGCTGAAGGCTGCGGAAAAGTCCGCGGGCAAGGCAATGCGCAGGGTCGTGCCGTGCGTGGGTCAGGTCATGCTTGCTCACGTTTTCCCCCTTTCTTTCCTGCGCCATTGCTGGCGGCATCTTGTAGTTCGACGGGCAGCAACACCCCGCCGCTGTGCCGCTGATACCAACGGTCTAGCGGGGTCGCGTCGTAGTTTTGTTTGCTCACACCAAAGCGGACAAAGAGACCGCGCCGGTCGTTGCCGATGGGCGAACGATCAAAGCCCCGGTCACTCATGCGCTCGGCTTCCTGCTCTGTCATCTTGGCGACGTAGCCGCACCAGCGGGCGTTGTCGATCAGGGCCGATGCTCCCCGCGCTGCCTGTTGCTGGTCAGTCTGCCCTTCACGGACGCTTCCCTTGCTGACATGGTGCAGGTAGAGCACGGATGCGCCCGTAGTAGCCGCAACGTGCTCAAGCACGGCCACGAGATGGGCCATGTTGCCGTTGCTGTTCTCATCGAGGGCGTGAATGCGGCTCAGGGTATCCAGCACGATCAGCCGCGCCCCGGCGCTGTACTCGATGACACGGCGCAAGTGAGCATCATCCATGATGTTCAGGCGCTTGCCCATGATCGGCTCTAGCGCGAGGTTCTCCGCGATGGCTTGGCGGGCTGCGTGCCCGAGGTGCTGGCCGATGGCATGAATGCGCCGCACAAGCGCGGGCGGCGGGTCTTCCCCGGCCAGATAGACCACGCGCCCGGTGTGTGGGGGAGCAAGGCCCACAAGGTCGCCACCAGCAACGCTACATGCGATGCTCATCGCCGCTTCCAGCGCCCAGAAGCTCTTGCCTGTGGCCCCTGGGGCGACGAGCGCGCCGACAGTCCCCGCCAGAAAGCCTGGCCATATGAAATCCAGCGTAGGCGGCTCGTGTTCGAATGCTTCCAGTACATCAATCGCCACGGCTCAATTCCCCGTGTCGCTCAGGGACTCGTCACTGAAGAGTTCGGCGATCTGCGAGGTACGAAAGTAAACCCGCTGCCCAATCTTCAAGCGGGTCTTGTTTATGCGTTGCGTCCACTCGTTCGTTGTTCGCAGGCTGATTCGTAACCCGTCGGGTGAGCGGTCAAGGACAGCCGCCAATTGCGCGATGCTCAACAGCGGGCCGAACCGTTGCAGCAAAGTGTCTTCTATCGTCATTGCGTAAAACTCCGTAATCAACCGAATGACTACGGAGATTAGGCATCATTGGGATTTACTACACCCCATTAATTGCACATAATGGTTGACATGGAAAAATCGTACTCACCAGCGTTTCGAGCCAAAGCAGTCAGCCTAGTCAATGATGACGGTATGTCTGTGGATCGCGTGGCGAAGCAGCTCGCGATACCGAAAAGCACCCTCTTTAGCTGGGTACGTGCCAGCAAAAAGGAACTACCCATTGCCATCTGGGACGGTTGCGATTCCATCGTCTCGGAGGCCATCGGACGCTTTCAGGATCGCTGGCGGCCATATTCCGCATCCTCGCGGCGTTACCCTATCGGAAAATTGATACAGGAGCTGATCGATCCCGCCGTGTCCGCGTACACGGCTAAACTGCCACCACGCTACCTAGCCCACCTTCCGGGAGCCGGGACAGGGGTGGCCGTCAGCGGAATTATTCGCTTGGTGGGACTTGATGCAATGGTTCGGCTGCAACGTCAGTTGCTGCGGGCGTTTATCCTCACAGAGGACAAACAGACTGCAAGAGATAAGCGCTTTGTTGCCACGCTCGAATCATTGATCGAATTGGTATTGGCCTGCTCTTGCAAACGCCCAAAAACGTCAGTTCCCGCGAAGGGAGTCAGCCTGAATGCACAACGGAAACACGGCTTTTGCGATCTCTGCGGAAACCTGACAGAACTCTCGGCCTTCATGGCGAAGGTTGCAGAGCAGCAGGTCAATGAGACAGAACTTCACGATGAAAAAAAGCTCGAACTCAGCCACCAGTATTGCACTGGGCATCGGCCAAAGCTAACGAATGGCGAGTGGAACCCCGCATACAGGCAGGCGAAGCGATCAATAGAGCAATTCAATCTTGAACTGGGCAGGATAAATCGACAGTGCGCAAAGCGGTCTAGCCCAAATGCGATGACGTCGGGTGACTCGCTGGTTGACAGCTACTTTTTCCACTATTTCTCAGGCCAAACCTTACAACCTGCCGACAAAGCAGACTTGCGCAACTTAGCGCGGCTGATGGTGGACTCAAAGCTATCGGACACCAGGAAGAAAATATTGATGCTCCGGTACTCTGGGTTCAATCAATCGGAGATTGCGGAGCATCTTCTTGGTAAAGACAATCGGGCACTGACGCGTCAGGCAGTATCTAAGGCACTCGCATCGATACCCGCAATGTTTCACCTGAAGCAAAAGAAACGCCCCGTTCGCTGACATTACGTGGCGTCAACCAAATTGACCAACAACTAGGCCGACACAATCTGCATTGCCAGGCACCATCAGGCACATGTTCGCAAGTGACTGAAAGAGGGCAAGGCATGCACGCAACCACAAACAAGACGCTCATCAACCGCAAGAAACTACTGGCGATGATTCCGCTGTCTGAGCGCACGATCTTCAACATGGAGCAGCGGGGTGAATTCCCGCGCCGCATCGCACTCACCAGTCGCAACGTGGCTTGGGACTTGACCGATGTTGAGGAATGGATCGAGGCTCGGAAGTCATCGGGCAACCAGGCCACACGCCCCGGCTTCACTCCGTCGGCCGCAGTCGCTTGACCGTCCACTCATCAAGCATGTCAGCCCAATCTTGCAACATGGCCGTGCGCTGCTCCCGATATTCGGCCTTGTTGTACACCGCCCTCACACCCTTCTGTTCGTGGGCGAGACACTTCTCAATCCAATCGGTGTTGTACCCAGCTTCATGTAACAAGGTGCTGGCCGTCCTACGCAAGTCGTGCGGCCCGAACTTCGCCAGGGCCTTGCTCTCCTTCTGCGCTAGCCTGTAGGTCAGCGTCAGCACCTGGTTGAGCGTGGCACTGCTCATTGGCAAGTCCGAGTCATAACGTGACGGCAGCACGTATTCAGACCCACCGGCAAACGTCTTGAGCGCGATGAATATGTCCAGTGCCTGCCGAGATAGGTACACGTGGTGCGGGTTGCGCCGCTTCATCCGCTCCTTGGGAACGGTCCAAAGCGCCTCGCTGAAATTGACCTCGCTCCATGTCGCGTTCGTCAATTCACTCTTGCGCACCATCGTCAACAGCAGCAACTTGGCCGCAGCCCGAATCGAGGGCGTGGTGCCGATACGCTCCATGTACTGGTACATCAGCCCGATCTCGTCGGGTGTCAGCGCCCGGTCGCGGGGTTCAAACTTGGCAATGGTGGTTGGCCTGACCATATCCGCCGGATTCTCAACCTTCTGGCCACGCTCAATCGCCCACCGGAACACCTGCATGACCACCTCGCGCACATGCACCGCCGTGGCCGGTGCGCCGCGTTCCACAATCGTATCGGTCAGGGTGCGCAAGTCCTCGTGCGTAATCTCGGCTAGCTTCTGGTTGCCGAACTTGGGCTTCAATTCCCGTTCATAGACCGCACGGCGCATGTCGCGGGTCGAGTCGGCCATCTGGTAACCGCGTAACCACTTTTCCGCCCAGGCACCGAATGTCTCGGCATCTTTCACGCGGGCTTTGTCACGCGCCTTCTCCCTGGCCGGTGACTTCCCGGCGGCGATCATCTTCTTGGCCTCGCCCAACTGCTCGCGGGCTTCCGACAGGGTGATGCCTCCGGTGCCATAGCGCCCGAAGGTGATGGTCTCCTGTCTTCCGTTGATCGAGTAGTTGTATCGGAACGAGATCGCCCCGGCGGGCGTGACGGCCACATAGAGGCCGTCACGGTCGTTCACTTTGTAGATCTTGTCCTGCGGCTTGAGGTTGCGCAGCTTGGTATCGGTCAGCATGGTATCCGTCCTATCTCGACTCAAAATACCATGTTCAAAACAGGCGCAAAATATTCAATTTTCTTTTTATAAATCAATTACTTAGAAAATTTCAATACCATGCGACATTGAAAAATCATGGCATGGTATCGAGCGCTGTTCATGGCATCAGCGAAGATAGTACCATCCGCCATGCCATAAAAAAACAGTGCTTGGCGGTGCTATGTGTTGCCAGTCGGTGCCAGACAAAGAAGCAAAAAAGCCCGCAGTGACGCGGGCTTACATGCTTTTTGTGCTTCTCAATGCCTGCCGTTGCCAGACATCAAATCATTCCCACTCGATTGTCGCCGGCGGCTTGCTACTCACGTCGTACACCACCCGATTGAAGCCTCGCACCTCGTTGATGATGCGCGAGGACACCTTGGCCAATAGCGCGTGCGGCAGCGGGGCCCAGTCGGCGGTCATGAAATCGAAGGTCTGCACGGCGCGCAGCGCCGCAACGTATTCGTAGGTGCGCCCGTCGCCCATCACGCCCACCGACTTGACCGGCAGGAAGACGGCGAAGGCCTGTGAAGTCAGGTCGTACCAGTTCTTGCCGGTTTCCTTGTCGATAGTCGAACGCAGTTCCTCGATGAAAATCGCATCGGCGCGGCGCAGCAGATCGGCGTATTCGAGCTTGACCTCGCCCAGGATGCGCACGCCCAGGCCGGGGCCGGGGAAAGGATGGCGATAGACCATCTCGGGCGGCAGGCCCAGGGTGACGCCCAGTTCGCGCACTTCGTCCTTGAAGAGTTCACGCAGCGGTTCGAGCAGCTTGAAGTCCAGGTCGTCAGGCAGGCCGCCGACGTTGTGGTGCGACTTGATGGCCGCGGCCTTGCCGGTCTTGGTGCCGGCGGACTCGACCACGTCGGGGTAGATGGTGCCCTGGGCCAGCCACTTGGCGCTCTTGAGCTTGGCCTTCTCTGCCGAGAAGACCTCGACGAATTCGCGGCCGATGATCTTGCGCTTGGCTTCGGGGTCGCTCACGCCAGCGAGTTTGCCCATGAACTGGGCGGTGGCGTCCACGTGCACGACCTTCACACCCATGTTCCTGGCGAAGGTCTCCATGACCTGCTTGCCTTCGTTCAGGCGCAAGAGGCCGTGATCGACGAAGACGCAGGTAAGCTGGTCGCCGATGGCCTTGTGGATGAGCGCCGCAGCGACGGAAGAATCGACGCCGCCCGACAGGCCCAGGATGACCTCGTCCTGGCCGACCTGCTCGCGGATGCCGGCCACGGCTTCGGACACATAGTCGGGCATGTTCCAGTCGCCCGAGCAGCCGCAGATCTCGCGCACGAAGCGCGCGAGCAGGGCCTTGCCCTGTACGGTGTGCGTGACCTCGGGGTGAAACTGCACGGCGTAGTAGCCGCGCGCCTCGTCGGCCATGCCGGCGATGGGGCACGAGGGCGTGGAGGCCATGAGCTTGAATCCCGGCGGCATTTCGTCGACGCTGTCGCCGTGGCTCATCCACACCTTGAGCATGCCGTGGCCCTCGGGCGTGGCGAAGTCCTGCAGGCCGTCGAGCAGCCGGGTGCGCCCGTGGGCGCGGACTTCGGCATAGCCGAACTCGCGGTGGTCCTTGTACGTGACCTTGCCGCCCAACTGGTGCGCCATGGCTTGCATGCCGTAGCAGATGCCCAACACCGGCAGGCCCAGTTCGAACACGGCCTGGGGCACGCGCATCGAAGCCTCGTCGTAGGCCGAGGCGTGGCTGCCGGAGAGGATCACGCCCTTCAGGCCCAGCCTGGCCTGTTCGCGTATGAAGTCGTCCTGGGCGTCGCCGGGATGGATCTCGGAGTAGACGCCCGCCTCGCGCACGCGGCGCGCAATGAGCTGGGTGACTTGCGAACCGTAATCGAGAATCAGGATGCGCTGGTGCATGGAGTTCTGCCGGTTAGAAGATAAAATGAGCGCACCGGCCAGAGCTTGCGCTCTGCCGGTGCGAGATGGCTTGCATTACTGCCGCCGGAATCAATCGGCGCGGTAGTTGGGAGCTTCCTTGGTGATCTGCACGTCGTGGACGTGCGACTCGCGGAAACCTGCCGAGGTGATCTCGACGAATTCGGTCTTGGTGCGCATGTCGTCGATCGAGGCGCAGCCGCAATAGCCCATCGAGGACCGGACGCCGCCCACCAGTTGGTAGATGATGGCGAGCACGCTGCCCTTGTAGGGCACACGGCCTTCGATGCCTTCGGGCACGAACTTGTCGGCGTTGTTGGCCGGATCCTGGAAGTAGCGGTCGGCCGAACCGTCGGTCATGGCGCCCAGGCTGCCCATGCCGCGGTACGACTTGTACGAGCGCCCCTGGAACAGCACGACCTCGCCGGGCGCCTCTTCGGTGCCGGCGAACATGCCGCCCATCATGCAGGAGGAGGCGCCGGCCGACAGGGCCTTGGCGATGTCGCCCGAGTAGCGGATGCCGCCGTCGGCGATGAGGGGCACGCCCGTGCCTTCCAGCGCGCGGGCCACATCGGAGATGGCGGTGATCTGCGGCACGCCCACGCCGGCCACCACGCGGGTGGTGCAGATGGAGCCGGGACCGATGCCGACCTTGACGCCATCGGCGCCGTGTTCGACCAGGGCCCGGGCCGCGGCGCCGGTGGCGATATTGCCGCCGATAACCTCGACCTTGGGAAAGTTTTGCTTGACCCAGCGCACGCGATCGAGCACGCCCTTGGAGTGGCCGTGCGCGGTGTCGACCACGATCACGTCCACGCCGGCGGCGACGAGCTTTTCGACGCGTTCTTCGGTACCCTCACCCACGCCGACCGCGGCGCCCACGCGCAGCTGGCCGTGCGCATCCTTGTTGGCGACCGGGTGCGCGGTGTTCTTGACAATGTCCTTGACAGTGGCAAGGCCGCGCAGTTCGAAGGCGTCGTTGACGATGAGCACGCGCTCCAGGCGGTGCTTGTGCATCAGGGCCTGGGCTTCGTTGAGCGTGGCGCCCTCTTTCATCGTGACCAGGCGTTCCTTGGGGGTCATGATGTTGCGCAGGGGCTGGTCCAGACGGTCCTCAAAGCGCAGGTCGCGGTTGGTGACGATGCCCACGAGCTTGCGGCCCTCGACCACGGGAAGGCCGGAGATTCCGTGCTGGCTCTGCAGGGCGATGACGTCGCGCACCTTCATGTCGGGCGTAACGGTGACCGGATCGGTGACGATCCCGAACTCGTGACGCTTGACGCGGGCGACTTCCTTGGCCTGCTCGTCGGCGGTGAGATTCTTGTGGATGATGCCGACGCCGCCCTCCTGCGCCATGGCGATGGCCAGGCGCGATTCGGTCACCGTGTCCATGGCGGCGGACACGAGCGGAATATTGAGAGTGATGTTGCGGGTAAGACGAGTAGCGAGCGAGGTGTCGCGCGGCAATACCTCGGAATAAGCGGGCACCAGCAACACATCGTCGAAGGTGAGTGCTCTTTGGACGAGACGCATGAGAAAGCTCCAGGCGCAAAGTCCGATTATACGCGTACTTGCCCGATTTCCTAGGGGTCAACCCTAGGAAATCGGGGATCGCAGGTAAAATCGCGCCATGCCCCACACCCCCCACGAAATCCGTCCCGGACAGTCTGTCGAGCTGCTCAAGGCGCTGCACATCCTGACGCGCGACGGCAAGATGAATCAGGATAGCCGCCGCAAGCTCAAGCAGGTCTACCACCTGTTCCAGTTCATCGAACCGCTGCTGCAAAGCGTGCAGGACGCGCGCGGCGCGGTGACACTGGTGGACCACGGCGCGGGCAAGTCCTACCTGGGTTTCATCCTGTACGACCTGTTCTTCAAGGCGCGCGCCGAGATGGCGCGGCAGGCCGGCGATGCCCCCTTCCGCTCGCACATCTACGGCATCGAGACCCGCGAGGAGCTGGTGCAGCGCTCGCGCGAGCTGGCCGCAAGCCTGGGCTTCGCGCAAGGCATGTCGTTCCTGAACCTGTCGGTGGCCGAATCCATCGCATCGCCCGAACTGCCGCCCACCCTTGACGTGGTGACGGCGCTGCATGCCTGCGATACGGCCACGGACGATGCGATCCGGTTCGCGCTGCAAAAGCAGGCCAGGTACCTGGTAGTGGTGCCCTGCTGCCAGGCCGAAGTAGCCTCGGTGCTGCGCAAGAACAAGGCCCGGTCCCTGTCCGACCCGCTGGCCGAGATCTGGCGCCATCCGCTGCACACCCGCGAGTTTGGCAGCCAGGTCACCAATGTGCTGCGCTGCCTGCAGCTGGAAGCGCACGGCTACCAGGTCAGCGTGACGGAGCTGGTCGGATGGGAGCACTCGATGAAGAACGAACTCATCATCGCGCAATACAAGAACCTGCCGCGCGGCAAGCCCGCCGAGCGCCTGCGGGAGATGCTCGATCGCATCGGCCTGCAGCAGCTCCAGGACAGGTTCTTTACGCCGGCAACCTAGGGTTCAAGCCTCGAAGTCGAGCACCACGCGGCCCTGGATTTCGCCGTGGCGCATCCGGTCGAAGACCTTGTTGATGTCTTCGAGCCGGGCGGTTTCGACCGTCGCCTTGACCTTGCCTTCGCCGGCGAAGTTCAGCGCTTCCTGTAGATCGAGCCGCGTGCCGACGATGGAGCCGCGCACGGTGATGCCGTTGAGCACGGTGTCGAAGATCGGCATCGGAAAATCGCCCGGCGGCAGTCCATTCAAGGACACGGTTCCGCCGCGGCCGACCATGCCCAGCGCCTGTTCAAAAGCCTTGGGCGAAACAGCGGTCACGAGCACGCCCTGGGCGCCGCCGACCTCATTCTTGACGAAGGCTACCGGATCCTGCTTGCGTGCATTCACCGCCAGCGCGGCGCCGAGTCGGCGGGCCAAGTCCAGTTTCGCATCGTCGATGTCGACCGCGATCACATTGAGTCCCATCGCCTTCGCGTACTGGACCGCGAGATGGCCCAGGCCGCCAATACCCGAGATCACCACCCAGTCGTCCGGCTTGGTATCGGTGACCTTCAGCCCCTTGTAGACCGTCACGCCTGCGCACAGGATCGGGGCAATGTCGACGAAGGACACATTGTCCGGCAGATGCCCGACATAGTTCGGGTCGGCCAGCACATACTCGGCGAAACTGCCGTTGACCGAATAGCCGGTATTTTGCTGTTCGTTGCACAAGGTCTCCCAGCCGCCCAGACAGTGCCTGCAATGGCCGCAGGCGGTATAGAGCCACGGCACGCCGACCCGATCGCCCTCTTTCACATGCGTGACACCGGAACCGACCGCGACCACGTAGCCTACGCCCTCGTGGCCCGGGATAAACGGCGGCTTGGGCTTGACCGGCCAATCGCCGCCGGCGGCATGCAGGTCGGTGTGGCAGACGCCTGCCGCGGCGATTTTGACGAGTATCCGGCCCGGGCCGGGCATAGGAACCGGCACCTCCTCGAAAACGAGCGGCTTGCCGAATTCCCGTACGACAGCGGCCTTCATGGTACTGGACATGATCGATTCTCCTGGTTTTCTAAAGAACTTCCGGTGACTTGGCCGGCGCGCCGCGCCGGACTCGCTGCGGGCTTTCCAGCGCCGCCGTCCTTGAAAAAAGCGTCTCATATACATGGCGCGCGATCATCAGATCCTCGTCGGTCGGAATGACCCAGGCCGACACCCGGCTGGTCTTGCGCGTGATCCGCGGCGCGCCCGCCGCATTGGCGGCCGGGTCCAGCGCCACGCCCAGCCATGCTGCGCCCTCGCAAACCATGCGGCGCACTTGGGCTGCATGCTCGCCGATGCCGGCGGTGAAGACGACCGCGTCCAGTCCGCCCAGCGCCGCCGCGAGCGACCCGATCTCGCGGCCGATGCGGTATGCGAACAAGGCGACTGCCTCCCGCGCCGCCGGTTGCCTGCTTGCAAGCAGTTCGCGCATGTCGTCGCTTACTCCGGACACTCCATAAAGTCCCGACTCCTGGTAGAGAAGATGGCTGACCTGATCGGCCGTCATGCCTTTTTGCTGCATCAGGTACAGCACGACACCGGGATCGAGACTGCCGCAGCGACGGCTCATGGGCAGGCCGTCCAGCGCGGTGAACCCCATGGTCGTCGCGACGCTGCGGCGGCCGCGCATCGCGCAAAGGCTTGCCCCGCTGCCCAGATGCGCCACGACCACACGGCCGTCTGCCGTTGCGGCGCCCATGATGCCGGGCAAGGCATCCGCGATGTACTCGTACGAAAGCCCGTGAAAGCCGTAGCGGCGTACGCCCTCGGCTGTCAGTGCGCGCGGTAGTGCGAACGCAGTGGCCAGATCGGATTGCGTGCGATGGAAGGCGGTATCAAAGCATGCGATCTGCACTAGCTCTGGATGCAGCTTCGACAGCGCATCGATCGCCGCGAGATGATGCGGCTGGTGCAGCGGCGCGAGCGGGATCAGCGCGCGCAGCGCGGCGATGACGCGCGCGTCGATACGGACCGGACCGGTATAACTCGCGCCGCCATGAACGACGCGATGCCCCGCCGCGATCAGGCGATAGCGCTCGAAGCGCACGCCCAGCCAGCCCAGTAATGCGGCAAGCGCATCCTCGTGACTCGTGCCGCGGGGCTGATTGGCGGCCAGCGTAGCTCCTGTGCCGTCGCGGGCGATGAAATGCAAAACATGGCCGATATTCTCGATTTCTCCTTCGCAGATGAGCGCCTGGCGCGCCGGATAGGCATCGCCGGGGAAAAGCGCGAATTTGATGCTCGAAGAACCTGCGTTCAAAACCAGGATCGCATCGTTCATGCGCGCGCTCCCGCCGCGTGGCGCGCGAGCAGCAGCGCGATCGCGCAAGAACCCAACCGCGCCAAGGTTTTGTCGGCGCGGCTGGTCAGGATGATCGGCACGCGCGCGCCGAGCACGATGCCCGCGATCTGGGCTCCTCCCAGATATTCGAGCTGCTTGGCAAGCATATTGCCTGCTTCAAGATCCGGCACCACGAGAATGTCCGCGCGGCCAGCGACGGGCGATATGATCGCCTTCATGCGCGCCGCCTCCGGCGACACCGCGTTGTCGAACGCGAGCGGGCCGTCGAGGATACCGCCCGTGATTTGCCCGCGATCGGCCATCTTGCAAAGCGCAGCGGCGTCGATCGTCGAACGCAGCTTCTCGGTAACCGTCTCGACGGCCGAAAGGATCGCGACGCGCGGATCAGGGTTGCCCAGGGCATGCGCGAGCTCAATCGCGTTCTGGACGATGTCGCGCTTGTCGGTAAGCGTAGGCGTGACGTTGATTGCCGCATCGGTCACGAACAGCGGCCGCGGATAGGCCGGCGCGTCGATCGCGAACACATGGCTGATCCTGCGCCCGGTGCGCAAGCCATGCTCGGCGTCGACGACCGCCCGCATCAGCTCGTCGGTATGCAGCGCGCCCTTCATCAGCGCCTCGACCTGTCCCGCGCGTGCCATCGCCACCGCGCGCTCGGCCGCCGCGTCGCTGTGCTCGACCGGCACGGTTTCGAACGCGGTGATGTCCATGCCCGCCTTGTCGGCGGCCGCGCGGATTTTCGCTTGCGGGCCGATCAGGACGGGAACGATGAGATTGGCCCGCGCCGCTTCGATCGCGCCCGTCAACGAGGGCTCATCGACAGGATGAACGACCGCGGTACGCAATGGCGCGAGCCCGCGCGTCATGGCAATCAGGTATTCGTAGCGATGCCCCGCGCGCGAACCGATGTGCACCGGTGGCGCGGGTTCCGCATGTTCCAGGCCTGCGCGCGCGGGACTCGCAATGAAGCCGGCCGCCTGCCCGTGCTGCGAATCGTCGAACGATTGATTTTCGGTGACTGCCATGAATGTTCCTGTAGCTAAATTCGCATCGGACTCGATCCGCCGTGGAAAAGACGGTAAGGGAGAACCGGTCGATCAAGTCCAGTGTAGGAAGCCGGGGCGCCCGCGTGCTTGACGCAGATCAAGCAACGCGGACGGGATCATCCGCGGCATATTTCAGCCCGAGCGCAGATCTGGCCGCGCGGCGAGCGGCGCCGGTCCAACCGGCGTAGTCGGGAGGGTCGCAGCCCTCTTCCCATGCAAAGCGCTGGCATCGGGCGATGTTCTCGCGTATGCGTTCCTGTACATAGGCGCCGATGGCACGCAGGCGCGGCACGCACTCTATTGCATCGATTGCGAGATTGAGCCGTTCGATCCGGTTACGGATCGCCAGCCCGAGCGGCGTGTCGATGTTTCCATGTTCCTGGTAGCCGCGAACATGAAAATGCCGGCCGCCGTCACGGCGGTATACCCGCTTGCGGATCAAGGATGGGTAGCCGTGGAAATTGAAGATCACCGGCTTGTCCGACGTGAAGATGGCATCAAAATCCGCATTGCTCAGGTCATGATCGTAGTCGTCATCAGGCATCAGGCGATACAGATCCACGACGTTGACCAAGCGGATCCTCAGATCGGAGAAATACCCGCGCGGCAGGTCTGTCGCGGCAAGCGCTTGCATCGTCGGCACGTCGCCCGCGTTCGCCATCACAAGGTCAGGCTCGATATCCGCATCGCTGCCGGCCCAGTTCCATATACCCAGGCCCTTTCTTTGCGCAATGGCAGATCGCGTCGTCCATGGACAGATACTGCAGATGCGGCTGCTTGTCATCCACGATCACGTTGATCCTGTCCAGGCTGTCCAGGCATTGATCGGCGAGGGCCAGAAGACAATTGGCATCGGGAGGCAGATAGATGCGCGTCACACGCGGACTCTTGTTGGCCACGACGTCCAGAAAACCCGGATCCTGATGCGAAATTGTCCAAGGCTGCGCCAAAAGCGTGGGCTGGAACGAGCGGATCGCGCAGCAAGGGGTTGTCCCTGAGATAGAGCATGCCAGCGCAAAGCTAGAGCGAGGCCTTTCAGTACCGATCGATGGCGGCGATGCGGGTATCCGATAGCGGGCGGGCGACGGCATTTTCCATGGCTGAATGCGACTATCGCTCAAAAGACGAACGCATCGCCGCGCTTGGGCATGCAAACCTCGGTGTTTTCCAGCACCGATGCGAAGCGCTGCATCGACTGCTCGTCGCCATGCACGAGTATCGTGTGCGCCGGTTTCAGCGCACGATGCCAGGCCAGCAATTCGTCGCGGTCGGCGTGCGCGGAAAAGCCGTTGATCGTATGCAGCCGCGCGCGCACGGAAAATTTTTCTCCGAACAGCGTCACCTGCTTGGCTCCGTCGATGAGCTCGCGCGCAAGCGTGCCGCGCGCAGCGTAGCCGACGAAAATGACACTTGAATCGCGCCGCCCGAGATTGTGCCGCAGGTGATGGCGCACCCGGCCGCCCGTGCACATGCCCGAGCCGGCCATGATGACGGCGCCGCCTACGATCCTGTTCAAGGCCATCGAGCCCGCGACATCGCGTGTAAAGCGCAAGCCCGGCAGCGTGAAAGGATCGCGGCCTTCGTCGAACAAGGCCTGGCTTTTTGATGAAAAGCATTCCGCGTGGCGGCGGAATATTTCCGTGGCCGAGATCGCCATCGGCGAATCGAGGAACACCGACATCGAACGCGGCAAGCGCCCAAGTTCCACCCCTTGGCGCAGGTAAAAGAGAATTTCCTGCGCGCGCTCCAGCGCGAAAGTCGGGATTACGACATTGCCGCCTCTTGCGAAGGTATCGGTAATCGCCTGGTACAACTCCTCGACCGACGGCTCCAGTGCCTTGTGCGCCCGGTCGCCGTAGGTGGTCTCCATCACGACGACATCGGCCGGAGGCGGTGTTTCGGGATCGCTCAGGATCGCCCGGCCGCTGCTGCCCAGGTCGCCGGAGAAAATGACCGACCGGACCGGCCCGCTTGTATCCTCGATACGGATGCTCGCCGATCCGAGAATATGCCCGGCGTCGTGGAACGTGGCGCGCAACGCTGGCGTCAATGCGATCGGCTCGCCATAAGCTGCCGCGCGCCCGAAGCGCTCCAGCGCGTTGAGTGCGTCCAGCGTGCCGTAGAGGGACTGGTCCGGCACCGCGCCACCGCGACGCGCGTGCCGTGCGCCGCGCTCAGCTTCCTCTTCCTGCAGGCGCGCGGCATCGAGCATGACCAGCCGCGCCAGTTCGCGGGTGGCGGCGGTCGCGATGATCTCGCCACGAAAGCCGCGCCTGACCAGCAAAGGAATACGTCCGCAGTGGTCCAGATGCGCGTGCGTGAGAAGAAGGTAATCGATCGAGCCCGGATCGAAGCCGAAATCCTGCGCGTTCTCCTCTTCGAGTTCGCGGCCACCCTGGTACATGCCGCAATCGATCAGCACGCGCAGGCCGCCAGCCTGCAGCAGATGGCACGAGCCGGTCACTTCTCGATCCGCGCCGTGAAACGAAATTTTCATGATCGATTCTCTTTCGGCCCGGCTTGAGCGAATAGCGCTGCGCCGTTGCGGCGATGCCAGGCAAGAATGCCGTCCCAAGCCTCCTGCGCCGACTCGGCATACCAGAACAGCTCGCGGTCTTCCTCGTCGATACCGCCCGACTCGGCGAGAAAATCGGCGTCGAAGACTTTGCGCCAATACGCCTGGCCGATGAGCACCACGGGGATCGCGGCGGTCTTGCGCGTCTGGATCAGCGTCAGCGCGCAAAATAATTCGTCCAATGTGCCAAATCCGCCCGGCAGCGCAACCAGCGCCACCGCTCTTTTCATGAAATGCAGCTTGCGCATGGCGAAGTAGTGAAAGCTCATGCACAGGCCGGGCGTCAGATAGGGGTTGGGATACTGCTCGCGCGGCAAGGAAATATTCAGGCCTACGCTTTTGGCACCCGCATCGAATGCACCGCGGTTTGCCGCCTCCATGCCGCCCGGACCGCCGCCCGTCAGGACGGCCAGCCCCGGATCACCCGCCTTGCCCACCAGGCGCCCCAACTGCCTTCCGATGTCGTAGTAGCGGGATAGTTCGGCGCGATGCTCGGCAATGCGCAGCGCCCGCCCGAGCACTGCGTCGCCGGGGCAGGCAAGCGCCTTGCCGCGGGCCGATTCCAGTTCGCTGCGCGCGGTCGTCGGTTCGCGAAGGCGCGTACTGCCGAAGACGACGATCGTCCTGTCGATGCCGTGGGCGCGCAACACCTGTTCGGCCTTGAGATAGTCCAACTGCAGGCGCACGCCGCGCGTGATGTCCTCGCGCAGGAATGTCGTGTCGCAATCGGCCTGCAAATAGGAGGCATCACGCATGATCGCGCCGATGCGCTGCCCGGCCTGTGCGTCCTCATCGCGGGATTTTTCATGCTCCCACGGCAGCGGCACGCGGCGCGGGGAGAGGGCTTTCATTCAAGCCTCTTGTTTGATGTGGAACACCAGCGTGGAAATTTTGGAGAGACTGGCCACCCTGGACGAGACGCTGCCCAGAACCAGGCGCGACAGGCCGCTACGGCCATGGCTGCCGATGAAGATCAGGTCGCAGTGCTCTTCCGAGGCGGCCTGCATAATGCCGTCGGCGGCGTTATAGGCGGACACCGTAAGCGTCTGCGCTTTTACGCCCGCGGTCCGGGCAAGGTCGCTGATACGCGTAAGATATTTTCCGGCCTGTTCGGCTATATCTTTCTCGTAATTGCCGGCATAGGCAACCGCCGCGCCTTCGAAACCCATGAAGGCTTCCATGGGCTGCGCGACATACACCGCCAGCACCTGGGCGCCCATGCGGCGCGCGAAGTCGACACCGGCGCTGGCGGCCTGGTTCGACAGTTCGGAACCGTCGGTGGAAATCAGGATTTTCTTGAACATGATCTCGCTCCTTGAAATTATGCAATCGGAATGCGCCGCGGTCGGCACGTCCATCGATTGCGTTGCTTGTTAATGAAATCAGTGTAGAAAACAAGGCCGCCGGCGCGTTTGACACAGATCAACAGATGCTGGCCGGATAAGGCAACTACAGGGTGGCGCAGTGCAAAAGCCGGACTTTGCAAGGGCCCGGAAGAATCTAGAGATAGAGGCCGTCCAACAGCGCTTCGCGGTGGCAGTCGGAGCAGAGATCGGCAAGCTGGGCCTGCGTCGGGAATTCCCCTCTTTCTACACACTCGGCCACCGCCAACAAGGTGCCCAACCAACCGCCGCGCGAGACGACCGCTTTGCGGATGGAGCCGCCCACCGCCACGCCGCGCATGAAACTGCCCGCGTCCGTGCCTTGCGGAATATGAGCCAGCGACAGCAGCGCTGAAAGATACGCTTCCTGCTGCAGGCGCTCGTCGTGGGGAGATATCTTGCGCACAATTCGCTCGACGAAATTTGCGCGGCGCATGATGAGCTGAGCGAGCGGATCGGCAACGTCGTTTTCATTGGCGCCATACAACATAAAGCAGCACCAGCGCGCCAATTGCTTGTATCCGACCAGCGACAGCGCTTTACGCACCGAGGTAATCTCGGCCACGCGCGTGCGCCACCGGCTGCTGCTGTTGGCCAGCCGCAGAAATTTCACGGTCAGCGAAGGAGCCATTTTCAGCGCATGCTCGATGTCGTTGACATCGACTTCGCGCATAACCAGATCGAGTATGCCCAGCAGCGCTGCGGAATTCTCGGTTGCCTTGTTGCTCTTGAACAGCTGCGGCCGGGTGAAGTAAAAGCCCTGAAACAGGTCGCAGCCGATTTCACGCGCCTGCGCGTAGTCCTCGAGGGTCTCGACCTTTTCCGCAAGCACCAACTTGCCCGCCGCGTGGCAGACCTGCGTGATGCGCTTCAACATATCCTGCCCGACGAACGGCCAGTCGATCTTGACCACGTCGACATAGGGCAGGAAGGCGGATACTTCCGGAGTCATTTCCCTGACATCGTCCAGCGCGACGCGAAACCCTCTGCCGCGCAACACGCGGCACCGCTGCGCGAGCGCGTCATTCAGTTCGCAGGTCTCCAGAATTTCCAGCACGATCCGCGGGGCGGGCAAAATATCGATGAAGCTGGATTCAAGAAATTCAGCGGTGCAGTTCAGAAAGCCGTCGCCCTCGCCCAGAACGGTCTCGATGCCTATCCTGCCAAGCAGATTCTGCACGACCGTCATCGTGCTTGCGAAGTCGTCGTCGACGACGGCCGATGCATCCAGGCTGCGGCCGCGAAACAGCAGCTCATGGGCCACGCACTCGCCTTGTCGATTCATGATCGACTGGCGTGCAATGAGCGTTTCGGAACTTTCTTCGATATGCATCGTTGTTCTATGTTCCCGTGGCGGCCAGCGGGCCACTTATACGCTGTACCGATAGGCCCGCTCCCAGAGGCCAGGGCGCCAGTCGCTCGTCGACTGCGCCATCCGTCACATGATCTTAATCCTTAGAAATTAGTATGGAAGTAAGTCTGTCGGTGCATTTGACTCAGGTCAACAAATGCCGGCCAGGCATGAAAGGACCTAAAGGTAGAGACCGTCCAGCAGCGCTTCCGGCTGACCTTCGGGACAGAGGTCGGCAAGCTGTGCCTGCGTCGGGAAATCCCCCCTCTCCGCGCACTCGGCCACCGTCAGCAAGGTACCAAGCCAGCCGCTGTGCGAGACGACCGCCTCGCGGATCGCCTCCCCCACGGCTACGCCGCTCATGAAACTGTGCGCATCCGAGCCCTGTGGAATATGGGCCAGGGACAGCAGCGCGGAAAGATAGGCCTGGTGCTGCAGGCGCTCGTCAAAAGGAGATATCTTGTGCGCGATACGCTCCATGAAGTCCGCGCGGCGCATGACAAGCTGCGCGAGCGGATCCGTCTCGCCGTTCTTATCGGCGCCATAGAGCATGAAGCAGCACCAGCGCGCCAATTGCTTGTATCCGACCAGGGACAGGGCCTTGCGCACCGAGGTGATTTCGGACATGTGCGTGCGCCACAGGCTGCTGCTGTTGGCCAGGCGCAAGAACTTGACCGTCAGCGATGGCACGATCTTCAGGGCGTGCTCGATATCTTCGATATCGGCCTCCTGCAGGACCAGGTCGAGTATGCCCAACAGCGCTGCGGAATTCTCGGTTGCCTTGTTGCCGCTCTTTAGCAGCTGCGGCCGGGTGAAGTAGAAGCCCTGGAACAGGTCGCAGCCGATTTCAAGCGCCTGCGCGTAGTCCTCGGGCGTTTCGACCTTTTCCGCAAGCACTATCTTGCCGGCTGCGTGGCACGCCTGCGTGATGCGGGTCGCGGTGTCCAGGTCAACGTAGGGCCAGTCTATCTTGACCAGATCGACATTGGACAAAAAGGCGAGCATTTCCGGGTTGATTGCCCTGACATCGTCCAGCGCGATACGAAACCCCCTGCTTCGCAAGGCGCGGCACCGCCGCGCAAGCGCATCGCCCAGCCTGCTGCTCTCCAGAATCTCGAGCACCATTCGACGAGCAGGCAGAATGTCGATGAATCCGGAAGCAAGGAATTCGTCGGGGCAATTCAGAAAACCGTCGCCCTCGCCCAGAACGGTCTCGATGCCTATCCTGCCAAGCAGATTCTGTACAACCGTCATCGTGCTTGCGAAGCCGTCGTCGACGACAGCCGACGTATCCCGGCTGCGCCCGCGAAACAGCAACTCATGGGCAACGCACTCGCTCTGCCGATTCATGATCGCCTGACGCGCGATAAGCGTTTCGGAGTTTCCCTCGATATTCATCGTCTTACATATTCCAGTCGCGGCTCGCCGGCCGCCATGCGTTGCGTTACAAGCCTGCACAACGCCAGGGCGCTACGCCTGCATCAACTTGCGCCACCCTTCGATTCCCAGGCTTTCCATGGTCTCGATATTTCTTTCGTAGATCGTCTCGGCCTCGGGAAAGGCCTCGACCGCGCGGTCGAGGCTGTCTTCGCGCAGGATATGCAGCGTCGGATACGGCGACCGGTTGGTGTAGTTGCCCATGTCGCGCGGATCGGTATCGGCGAACTGGAACGCCGGATGGAAGGTCGCGACCTGCAAGCTGCCCACCAGGCGCATGCGCTTGAGCAGGCGGTCGGACAGCTCGCCGAAATCGTTGAACGCGTAGAAGTCGTGCAAGGCCTCGGGCAGGATAAGCAGCGTGGTATCGATTGCGTCCGGGTCGGCCTCGCAGATCAGCATCAGCTCGTCCTCGAGGTCGGCCAGCACGCCCTCCTCGTCCACCGCGTCGCTCACCGCGTAGCGCACCTGGCCCTTGATCTGCACCGCCTTGGCAAAGGGGCACAGATTCAG
This sequence comes from Bordetella sp. FB-8, assembly GCF_000382185.1. Lineage (NCBI taxonomy): Bacteria > Pseudomonadati > Pseudomonadota > Betaproteobacteria > Burkholderiales > Alcaligenaceae > Bordetella > Bordetella sp. FB-8. The sequence continues at coordinate 3,669,346 of NZ_KB907784.1, forward strand.
GCCGATGACGGCCCTCTCGACCCAGAGCCGTGTGTCGGCCGCCGCCTGACAGGCCGACACGTCTTCGACGATCATGGCGCCCCCTTGGCGCTGCGCGCCCGCCCCCCCCCAAGGGGGAATGAGCGCTTGGGGCGGCCCGGCGCGCTCAGGACGCCCCCTTGGCGCTGCGCGCCCCTCCCCCCAAGGGGGAATGAGCGCTTGGGGCGGCCCGGCGCGCTCATGCGGGCAGGTCCGCCATGATCTGCGCCACGGAAGCGGTGATTTTTTTGCCGTAGGGTACGTGCAGAAACTCATTGGGGCCGTGCGCGTTGGACTTGGGGCCGAGTACGCCGCACACCATGAACTGCGCCTTGGGAAAGCCCTGCTGCAGGATGCTCATGAGCGGAATCGTGCCGCCCTGGCCGATGAAGCCGCACGGCGCGCCATAGTACTGGTTGGAGGCGCGGTCGAGCGCGTCAGCCAGCCACAGGGCCGTTTCCGGCGCGTTCCATCCGGTGGCCGCGCCCTTGTCGGCGTGGAAGGTCACCTTGGCGTTGTAGGGCGCGTTGTCTTCGAGCAGGTGCTTGATTTCCTGCACGGCGGCGGGCGCATCGATCAGGGGCGGCAGGCGCAGTGACAGCTTGAAGGCCGTGCGCGGACGCAGCACGTTGCCGGCCGAACTCAAGGGCGGCAGGCCTTCGGCGCCCGTCACCGACAGGGTCGGACGCCAAGTGCGGTTGAGCAGCGCTTCTTCGGGATTGGTCGTCATGGGCAGCACGAAGCTGCCGTTGGCGCCGCAACTCCAGGGGAAACGCTCCCATACGGCGTCGCCCAGGATGCCGGCCGTGGTCTTGACCTGCGCGATACGCTCGGCGGGGATTTCGCAATGCAGGCTATTGGGCAGGAGGCGGCCGGTGCCGCTGTCTTCCAGGCGGTCGAGCACATGGCGCAGGATGCGAAAGGTCGAGGGCACCACGCCGCTGGAATCGCCCGAGTGCACGCCTTCGTCGAGCACCTGCACTTCCAGCGTGCCGGCGGCCAGGCCGCGCAACGAGGTGGTCATCCATAACTGGTCGTAGTTGCCGGCGCCCGAATCCAGGCATACCACCAAGGCCACGTTGCCCAGTCGGTCACGCAGCGCATCGACATAAGGCAGCAAGTCGTAGCTGCCGGACTCTTCGCAGGTCTCGATAATGCCCACGCAATGCGGGCGCGGCACGCCCTGCTGATCCAGCGCCATGATGGCGGTAATCGAGGCGTAGACGGCATAGCCATCGTCGGCGCCGCCGCGGCCGTAGAGCTTGCCCTCCTCGAGCTTGGGCGTCCAAGGACCCAGGTCCTTGCGCCAGCCGTTGAATTCGGGCTGCTTGTCCAGGTGGCCATAGAGCAGGATGGTGTCGCCGTTGTCCGAACGGGTGCCCGGGGCGTCGAAGAAAATGACGGGAGTGCGGCCCGGCAGACGCACGATCTCCAGCGTCAAGCCGTGGATTTTTTGCGATTCGACCCATTGCGCCGCGTCCCGGATGACGCGCTCGATATAGGCGTTCTTTTCCCAGTCGGCATCGAAGGACGGACTCTTGGCGGGAATCTCGATGTAGGTGGTCAGCGCGGGGATGATCTGGCCGTCCCATTTTTCGTCGACGTAGGCCTGCAGGGCCTGGGGATCGAGTGCTGGCGGCAAGGCATCGTCGGGAATGCGGGCATTCATGAGCGGCTCCAGGTATCGCGTTGAACTGTCTAGCTTACTTCAACCACACCCGCGCATTGCGGAAGATGCGCATCCACGGCGAAAACGGGCCGCCGGTATCCGCCGAACCCCATTTTTCGGGCGCCCAGGACATCATCACGTTGCGGGTGACGCGCTCGGGGTGCGGCATGATGACCGTGAAGCGGCCGTCGGCCGTGGTGACCGAGGCCAGTCCTGCGGGACTGCCGTTAGGGTTGTAGGGATAGGCTTCGGTACGGTTGCCGTAGTGATTGACGAAATGCGCCGCACCGGCAACCCGGGTCGGGCTGCCCTGCTGCGCGAAGTTGGCATAGCCCTCGCCGTGCGCCACCGCTACCGGAACCCGGGTACCCGACATGCCGGCAAAGAAGATCGAGGGCGATTCGGCGATTTCCACCAGCGACAGGCGGGCTTCGTATTTTTCCGACTGGTTGCGCGTAAAGCGCGGCCAGTGCTCGGCGCCCGGGATCATGGGTGCGAGCGCCGCCATCATCTGGCAGCCGTTGCACACGCCCAGGCCAAAGGTGTCGGGCCGGGCGAAATATTGCGCGAACTGGTCCGACAGTTTGCCGTTGAAGCGGATGGTGCGCGCCCAGCCTTCGCCGGCGCCCAACACGTCGCCGTAGCTGAAGCCGCCCACGGCCACCAGACCTTGCATGGTGGCCAGGTCGACGCGGCCGGCCAGCAGGTCGGTCATGTGCACGTCCACCGCCTCGAAGCCGGCGGTATCGAAGGCCCAGGCCATTTCGACCTGGCTGTTGCAGCCTTGCTCGCGCAGGATGGCCACGCGCGGGCGCCTGCCGGTGGCGATGAAGGGCGCGGCGATGTCTTGCTGCGGATTGAAGGCCACGCGCGGGGCCAGGCCCGGATCGGCGGGGTCCTTCCAGATGTCGAACTCGGCCTGAGCGCACACGGGGTTGTCGCGCAGCGCCATGATGTCGCGGCTGACTTCGCTCCAGGCGCTGCCCAGATCGGCACGCGGCTGGCTCCAGATCTTCCTGCCGTCGCGGTAGAGCTCGATCTCGTCGCTGTCGTTCAGGCCGCCGATCACGTGGGCATATTTGGACAGGCCGGCGCCGCGCAGCACCTGCATGACGGCGTCGCGCTGCGACATCGGCACCTGGATCACGGCGCCGGCTTCTTCCGAGAACAAGGCCTTGAGCGTCAGCTCCTCGCGCTGCACGGCCACCTGCTCGGCGCGGATCTTGAAGTCGCCCCAGTCGGCCGAGCTGGGATCGAAGGTGAGCATGTCCAGGTTGACCGACACGCCGGTGCGACCGGCCAGGGCCATCTCGACCAGCGTGGCGAACAGGCCGCCATCGGAACGGTCGTGGTAGGCCAGGATGATGCCGGCCTCGGCCAGGGTGCGGATGGTGATGAAGAAGGCGCGCAGGTCCTGCGGGCGATCGATATCGGGCACCGTCTCGCCCACCTGCCCGTAGACTTGCGCGAGGATGGAGCCGCCCATGCGGTGGCGGCCCTGGCCCAGGTCGATGAGGATGAGCGCGCTGCCGCCGGTATCGGTGCGCAGCTGCGGCGTGAGGCTGGCGCGCGCGTCCTTGACCGGTGCGAAAGCGGTGACGATGAGCGAGACCGGCGCCACCACCTGGCGCGACTCATCGCCCTCTTTCCATGACGTCTTCATGGAGAGCGAATCCTTGCCCACCGGAATGGACAGGCCCACGGCCTGGCATAGTTCGCTTACGGCCGTGACCGTGTCGTACAGCGCGGCGTCCTGGCCCGGAACGCCGCAGGCGGCCATCCAGTTGGCGGATAGCTTGATGTCTTCGACCTGGGCCACATCGGCGGCGGCCAGGTTGGTCAGCGCCTCGGCCACGGCCATGCGGCCCGAAGCCGGCGCGTCGATCACCGCAATGGGCGAGCGCTCGCCCATGGACATGGCTTCGCCGCGGAACCCTTCATAGTCGGACAACGTGACGGCGCAGTCGGCCACCGGCACCTGCCAGGGGCCGACCATCTGGTCGCGCGCGGACAGGCCGCCCACGGTGCGGTCGCCGATGGTGATAAGGAAGGTTTTGTTGGCCACCGTGGGATGGCGCAGCACGCGATAGGCGGCTTCGGTCAGATCGATGCCGACCAGATCGAGCTCGCCGGTCGCACCGGGCAGGCGCTTGACATCGCGCAGCATGCGCGGCGCCTTGCCCAGGATGACGTCGATGGGAACGTCCACGGGGCGCACCTCGTCGGCGGGCTTGGGCTGAATCGCGTCCAACCCCGGCAGGCCTTCGCCGTCGACCACGCGCAGCTGGCGCTCTTCGGTGGCCACGCCGACCACCGCATAAGGGCAGCGCTCGCGCTGCGCGATGGCGTCGAAGCGGTCCAGGTCCTGCGGCAGGATCGCGAGCACGTAGCGCTCCTGCGACTCGTTGCTCCAGATTTCGGCGGGCGACATGCCGGACTCTTCGACCGGCACGCGCTTGAGGTCGAACACCGCACCGCGAACGGCGTCGTTGACCAGTTCGGGGAAAGCGTTGGACAGGCCGCCCGCGCCCACGTCGTGGATGGCGATGATGGGGTTGCCCGTGCCCAGTTGCCAGCAGCGGTCGATGACCTCCTGCGCGCGGCGCTCGATCTCGGGGTTGCCGCGCTGCACGGAGTCGAAGTCCAGGTCGGCCGAGTTGCTGCCCACGCCCATACTGGAGGCGGCGCCGCCTCCCATGCCGATGCGCAGGCCCGGGCCGCCCAGTTGGATGAGCAGCGCGCCCGGCGGGATCGGGTCTTTTTGGGTCAGGTCCGCATCGATGCTGCCCAGGCCGCCGGCGATCATGATGGGCTTGTGGTAGCCCCAACGCATCTTGCCCTCGCCCTGCTCGGCGACCAGTTCCGTAGTCTGCTCATAGGTGCGGAAATAGCCCAGCAGATTGGGCCGGCCGAATTCATTATTGAAGGCCGCGCCGCCCAGGGGACCGTCGATCATGATGGACAGCGGCGTGGCAATGCGATCGGGCAGGCCGTGATGATCGGCCTCCCAGGGTTGCGGCGCGTCGGGCAGGCGCAGGTGCGACACGGTAAAGCCCGTGAGGCCGGCCTTGGGCTTGGAGCCGCGGCCCGTGGCGCCCTCGTCGCGGATCTCGCCGCCGGCGCCGGTGGATGCGCCGGGAAACGGCGCGATGGCGGTCGGGTGATTGTGCGTCTCGACTTTCATCAGCGTGTGCACGGTGGTCGCGCGGCGGCGATACACCGGGCTTGCGCCGGCCAGGCCGGGAACGCCCGCTTCGAAGCGTTGCGCCGCGCCGCCTTCCATGACGGCGGCGTTGTCGGAATAGGCCACCACGGTGCCGTTGGGCTGCGCCTTGTGCGTGGCGCGGATCATGCCAAAGAGCGTGTTGGGCTGCTCGGCGCCGTCGATCTTCCATTGCGCGTTGAAGATCTTGTGGCGGCAGTGTTCGCTGTTGGCCTGCGCGAACATCATCAGCTCGACGTCGGTCGGGTCGCGTTCGAGCACGGCGAAAGCTTCGGCCAGATACTCGATTTCGTCCTCGGACAGGGCCAGACCCAGCGCCACATTGGCCTGGACCAGCGCAGCGCTGCCCTGGGCCAGCACCGGCACCGTGCGCACCGGCTTGCCGGCCAGCGGCGCGAACAGCGCCTGGCCGTCGAATGCGGCGTCGACCACGGTTTCGGTCATGCGGTCGTGCAGGCAGGCGGCGGCGCGGGCCAGGGCGCCTTCGTCAAAAGCCTTGCTGCCCAGCAGGCCACGTTCGGCAGTCAGGGTGTAGCGGATGCCGCGCTCGATGCGCCGCACGGCCGCCAGGCCGCAGTTATGAGCGATGTCGGTGGCCTTGCTGGCCCAGGGCGACACGGTGCCCAGGCGCGGGATGACAAGCAATTGCAGCGCCTTGCCCGGCGCGGCATCCGCGCCGGCCGGATCGCCGTAGTCCAGCAGATCGGCCAGGCGCCTGGCGTCTTGCGCCTGAAGCTCGACATCGGTAAGGACAAAGTGCTCGTAGCGGGCCGAGACATCGGCGACCGGCAGGCCGACCTGCTTCAATTGAGCAAGCAGGCGTTCGCGGCGGAAGACGGAAAGGACGGAGGAACCGGGCAGATGCTGGACGAGGGACACGATGCGGCCGAAGAGGGGGGATCAAAACCGGATTTTACCTTTTTGCGCCCCCGCTTCGGTCTCGCGATGTCGCGGCGGCAAAGCCGATTCAGGCGACCTGGACTTCGTAGCCGGCATCCTCGATGGCCTCGCGCGCTCGTTGGGCATCGGCGCCTTCGATGGCGACCCGGTGGCTGGCCAGGTCGGCCGTGACCTGGGCTGCCGGAGCCACCGCCTGCACGGCGCTGGTGATGGTCTTGACGCAATGGCCGCAGGTCATGTCGGGAACGATGAATTCGGTGCTCATGAAGTGGACTCCTGGTGAAATTCCATACCCAGCTTAAACCTTCCCATTATGGCAATGTCAAGACTAAAATAAGCCTTGACCTTCCCATGATAGGAAGGTCGAGACTAGCGTCGTACCCTTATCGCGGGCATGGTGTCCGACAAGCAAATGAACCCATCCACCGAACTCGAACTGGCCGTCACCGGCATGACCTGCGCCTCCTGCGTGCGCCGCGTCGAAAAGGCGCTGTCCAAGGTGCCCGGCGCACAGGAAGCGACCGTGAATCTGGCCACCGAGCGTGCGCAAGTGCGTTACGACCCGTCAGCAGGCAAGCCCGAAGACTTTGTCGCGGCCGTGCTCAAGGCAGGCTACGAAGCGCGACCCATTACGGCGCAGGACGACCATGCCCGCGAACTGGCGCAGGCGCGCGACGCCCAGGCGCAGCGCCTGCGCCGCGACTTTCTCATTGCCCTGACCCTGGCCCTGCCCGTCTTCGTCCTGGAAATGGGCGGCCATCTGCTGCCCGCCTGGCATCATCTGATCTATGCCACGCTGGGCGAGCGCGGCGACTGGATCGTGCAATTCATCCTGACCAGCGCCGTGCTGGCCGGCCCGGGCAGGCGCTTCTTCACCGACGGCCTGGCGGCCCTGTGGCGCCTGGCCCCTGAGATGAACACGCTGGTGGCCCTGGGGTCCGGTGCGGCCTGGCTCTATTCCAGCGCGGCCGTCTTCGCCGCGCAGATACTGCCCGAGGGCGCTCGTCAGGTGTATTTCGAATCGGCCGCCGTCATCGTCACCCTGATCCTGCTCGGCCGCATGCTGGAAGCGCGCGCCAAGGGGCGCACGGGCGCGGCCATACAACGGCTGGTGAGCCTGCAGCCGCAGACGGCCCGCGTGATGCGCGACGGCCAGCCGCATGACGTGCCCATCGGGCGACTGCGCATCGGCGATGCCGTGCTGGTGCGACCCGGCGAGCGCATTGCCGCCGACGGCGTCGTGATCGAGGGCAGCTCGTACGTGGATGAATCCATGCTCACCGGCGAGCCGGTGCCCGTGGGAAAAACCCTGAACGCGCCGGTCACCGGCGGCACGCTCAACACCACCGGCAGCTTCACCCTGCGCATCGTGAGCCTGGGCGCCGACTCCGCGCTGGCGCGCATCATCCGCATGGTCGAGACCGCCCAGGGCGCGCGCCTGCCCATCCAGGCTCTGGTCGACCGCGTCACAGGCTGGTTCGTGCCGGCTGTGCTGGCGGCGGCGCTCGCCACGTTCGCCGCCTGGATGATCTGGAGTCCCGCGCCCGCCCTGCCCCATGCACTGGTCAACGCGGTAGCGGTGCTCATCATCGCCTGCCCCTGCGCCATGGGCCTGGCCACGCCGACTTCCATCATGGTGGGCACCGGCCGCGCGGCGGAACTGGGCGTGCTGTTCCGCCAGGGCGATGCGCTGCAATTGCTGCGCGAGGTGGACGTGGTGGCCTTTGACAAGACAGGCACCCTGACCTTGGGCCGGCCAGCCTTGACGGACTGGATGGAAACCGATGAGGCCGGCGCAGTCCATAGCTACCTTGATGGCGCCACCAGCGGCCCGGACACCGCCCCAAACGGCACCTCGCCCGATGTACCGCCTACCTTGCGCCTGTTGGCCTCGGCGCAGTTGCGTTCGGAACATCCCATCGCACGGGCCATCGTGGCGCAGGCGCGGAAGTACGGGTTCGAGCTGCCGCCCGTCTCGGACTTTCAGGCCGTCTCCGGCGCAGGCATCTCGGCGCGGATCGACGGCCACGACTTGTTGGCCGGTTCCGAGCGCCTGATGAACGAGCGCGGCATCGATGCATCGAAATTGTCCGGAACGGCGGCCGATTGGGCCCGCGCGGGCAAGACGCCGATCTTTGTCGCTGTCGACGGACGCATCCGCGCCATCGCGGCCGTGGCCGATCCGCTGCAGCCCACGGCCGCGCAAGCCATCGCTGCCCTGCACGCGCTGGGCTTGCGCACCGCGATGATCACCGGCGATCATCGCGACACGGCGCAAGCCGTGGCACGCCAGCTCGGCGTGGACGATGTGCGCGCGCAGGTGCTGCCCGAAGGCAAGATGCAGGCCGTCACCGACATGCGCCGCAACGGCAGCAAGGTGCTTTTTGTCGGCGACGGCATCAACGACGCGCCGGCGCTGGCCGCCGCCGACGTGGGCCTGGCGATCGGCAGCGGCACCGACATCGCCATCGAGGCCGCGCAGGTCGTGCTGCTGGGCAAGGACCTGCGCGGCGTGGCCGACGCCATCGCCCTGAGCCGCGCCACGCTGCGCAATATCCGGCAGAACCTGTTCTGGGCTTTCGTCTACAACATCGCGCTCATTCCGCTGGCGGCCGGCGTGCTGTACCCGGCATTCGGCCTGCTGCTCTCGCCCATGCTGGCGGCCGGCGCCATGGCCCTGTCCAGCGTGTTCGTGGTCAGCAATGCCCTGCGACTGAAGACGTTCCGGCCCGCGCGCGCCGGCGTCTGAATATCCCGGAGATACGCCATGAATATCGGACAAGCTGCCCAGGCCACCGGCATCTCGGCCAAGATGATCCGCTATTACGAGTCCATAGGCCTCATCGTCCCGGCCGGCCGCACGGCGTCGGGCTACCGCATCTACACGGAGCAGGACCTACATACCCTGCGCTTCGTGCGCCGCGCGCGCGGTCTGGGCTTTTCCGTGGAACAGATGCACGAACTGCTGGCTTTATGGCACGACCGTAAACGCGCCAGTTCCGACGTAAAGCGCGTGGCCTTGCAGCACGTGCAGGAGTTAGAGCGCAAAGTGGCCGAGCTGCAGCAGATGGCCGATACGCTCAAGCATTTGGCCCAGAACTGTCACGGCGACAGTCGGCCGCAGTGCCCGATCATCGACGAACTGGAGGGTGCTTGATGATGCGCAGGTTGGTGGTTTGATTGATTGGGTTCTTGAGACGTTTGTCGTGTCCAGGGGGCCTGGGGGTGGCCTGGTCGGCGCGACGCGATCGACGCCTCAAGAACCTCAACGAATACATTATCAAGAACATCTCAACCCGCAAGCTGAAACACCGCCAGATCGCGGACCCCATCCGACTCCAGCTGCGCAATCGAAAGCACATCCACCACACCTGAGACCGCGAGCCGACGCTCATTGAGCCGATCGCACAGATGCTTGGCCAAAGCCTTGTCGTGGAAAACACCAAGCGTGATGTGAGGCACGTAAGGAATGTCCAGATTCAGATGCCGTGCCAATGGCCCCTGGTACAGGGCATGATGCAGCCTCGATAGATCGTTATAGCCTTCGTCCGGCACGGCATGGCAGCCGAAAGCCAAGGTGAAATGGGCCCGGACCCTGCCGGACTGCGGATTGTGCTCCCGCCGTATCGTCTCTATCGCCGCCGGCCAACGACGGACAGGCAAGCGTGTAGAGCGCAGCCATCACGCCTCTGTGCCCTCAAGCTGCGCCGCCTTCGCAGCCGCCTGCTCCTGAGCAGCAAGCACAGCCGCCTCGTCCTGCGACTCGAACACCGCGATCGACTCCACGTGGCCGGTGTGCGGAAACATATTGATCACTCCCGCCATCTGCAACGCATAACCGCCTTCGTACACCATGATCGCCGCATCGCGCGCCAGCGTGGCGGGGTTGCACGACACATAGACGATGCGCCTGGGCCGTTCGACCGGCGACAGCAGAGACAGGGCCTGGGCTACCGCCTGGGCGCCTTCGCGCGGCGGATCGATGAGCATGCGGTCAAAATACCCCAGGCCGCGCAGCCAGTCCACATTGACCTCGAACAGATTGAGCGTGGAAAAGCTCGTGCTGGCTGCAAGGCCGTGCAACTGCGCGGCCTGCATGGCCCGGTCGGTCAATGCCTTGCTGCCTTCGACACCCACGGCCTCGCGCGCCTTCGTGGCCAGCGGCAAGGTGAAATTGCCCAGGCCGCAGAAGAGGTCGGCCACGCGGTCGGTGGGCTGCGGGTCCAGCAGCGTCAATGCGCGCGAGATCAGGGCGCGGTTGATGGCGTGGTTGACCTGCGTGAAATCGGTGGGCCGGTAAGGCATGCGCAGGCCGAACTCAGGCAGCGCGTAGGCCAGCGCGTCGGCATGTTCGGACTCGAGCGAGTGCACGGTGTCCGGCCCCTTGGGCTGCAGCCACCACTGCACGTCGTGCTCGCGAGCAAACGCGCGCAACACGGCGAGGTCGCCGTCGGTGAGCGGCTCCAGATGCCGCAGCACCAGCACGGTGACCTTCTCGCCCAGCGCCACCTCGATCTGCGGCATGCGGGCCGGGGCGGACATGGACGCGATCATTGCACGCAGCGGCATCAGCATGTCGCTGACGTGCCTGGGCAGCACGGGGCATTCGCGCATGTCAGCCACGTAGCTGCTTTTTCTCTCGTGAAAGCCCACCAGCACGCCGCCTTTCTTGGGCACCCAGCGCACCGACAAGCGGGCGCGATAGCGGTAGCCCCAGGAAGGGCCTTGCAGCGGCGGCAGCATGCGCGCCGGCTTGAGCTTGCCGATATGGACGAAGGTGTCCTCCAGGGCGCGCTGCTTGATGGCCACCTGGGCCGTGGGTTCCAGATGCTGCATGACGCAGCCGCCGCACACGCCGAAATGCGGACAGCGGGGCGCGACGCGTTGCGACGAAGGGAGCAGCACTTCGTCCACGCGCGCGATCTCGTAAGACGGCTTGCGCCGCACCGACGAGGCCAGCACCTGCTCGCCCGGCAAGGCACCCTCCACGAAGACGACCTTGCCCTCGCGGCGGGCGATTCCCCTGGCTTCCAGGTCCAGGGATTCGATATTCAGAACTTCCGGCATCTCGGCCATCCAGATAGACAACCCGCTATTGTAAAAGAGCCGGCCCCACGGGCCTTTGTGGACCCGGGGAGCCGGCTCTCGTGCCGGAAAAATCGGACAGCGCGATCAGCTGGGCGAGGAGTCGTGGGCGGCGGGGGCCGCACCGGCCGGGGAAGGCATAGGACCCTTGCGCTCCTGATGGCGTTCGCGCATGGCCTGCATCCTGGACTCGCGTGCCTTGACGAAGCCGACCACCTGGGTGCGCTGAGCATCGCTCAGGCCATCCCAAACGGCCAGCCACTTGTCCCGCACCTGGCCGACCTGCGCCTGGAACTGCTGCTGGTTGGCTTCCTGCGCACTCATGAGCGCGCGCGGATCGAGCTTGCCGGAGGTGACCTGCTGGTCGAGCAGCACGTGCTGGCGGGTCATTTCGTCGCGGCGAGCTTCGAACAGGGTGCGCTGGGCGGCCTGCGCCTGTTTGAACTGGGCCTGTTGCGCGGCGGTGAGCTTGAGCTCCTGGACCTGGCGCTTACCGATGGGACCCAGGCCGGGAATCATCATCGCGTCGCGCCACATCATGCGCTTGCCATGTTCGGGGCCGTGATGCCACGCATGGGGCATCGGAGGGGGCGGCGTGCCCGCCGGGGCGGACTGGGCAAAGACGGACGTCGCGCCGGCGCCCGCAGCCACGGCGAGGACAATGCTGGCGACGCGAGCGCGAAGGGGGATACGGGTCATGAGGATCTCCTCGAAGGGTTGAAACACCGCCTCATTGTGCGGATCGCGCGGTTACGGGTGGATTTCAACGGCGGCGAGGTCGTTTCAGTTGATTGCCAGAAAGATTACAAGGCAACGCCGCGGCACGACGCCCCACCCTGCCACGGACAATCAGGCGGCGTCCCAGGCCGCCAGATATTCCTTCCAGTGCGCCGCATCGCTGGCGGCCAGCGTGCTTCGCACCAGATCGATTTCGGCCTGATAGGCTGTGGCATCGAGTTCGCCGCGCAGGAAGCGGAAACGGCAGTACACCAGCCAGGTGTTGACCACGTCGGTCTCGCAATAGGCGCGCACCGCGTCGGCCTGGCCATTGTTCCATGCCTCCCAGACCTTGCTGCCATCCATGCCGAGCTTGCCCGGAAAACCGCAGAGCTTGGCCAGGTCGTCCAGCGGCGCGTTGGCGCGGCCGTTGTACTTGGCCAGCAGGTCCATCAGGTCGATGTGGCGGTTGTGGTAGCGGCTGATGTAGTTGTTGTACTTGAAGTCGCGATTGTCCTCGCCCGTGTCCCAATAGCGCGGCGCAGGCACGCCGTGGATCAGGCTGCGGTAATGCAGCACGGGCAGGTCAAAGCCGGAACCGTTCCAACTCACCAGACGCGGGGTATAGCGCTCGATGGTCTTGAAAAAGCCGGCCAGCAGCACGGGTTCGGGATCGTCGGGATTGCCCAGCGTCTTGACGCGAAAACCCTGGTCGTCGCGAAAGACGCAGCCCACCACCGCCACGCGCTGCAGATGCAGGGGCAGAAAGTCGCTGCCGGTCGCCTCACGCCGCGCGGCGAAAGCGCGCTCGGCCACCTCCAGGTCGGGCACCTCGGGACCCCAGCCGTTCAGGCGGCGCAGGCCTGCGACATCGGGCAAGGTTTCGAGGTCGAAGACCAGGGTCGGAGTCATCGCCCTATTACCGCGGCGGCAGATACTGCAAGGGATCCACCGGCTCGCCCTGCTTGCGGATCTCGAAATGCAGCATGGGCGTGGTGGCGTCGGTCTCACCCAGCGTGGCGATCTTGGTGCCCCGCTTGACCTTGGGGCAACCCTTGTCCTGTCCGACCTGGTTGCACTTGACCAGCAGGGTCTGGTTGTGGGCGTATGCCGTCACGAAACCGTTCGCGTGCTCGATGATGACCAGATTGCCCAGGCCGGGAATGCCGTTGCCCGCATATTTCACCGTACCGTCGGCGGCGGCATAGACCGGATCGCCCGGATTTCCGGAAATGTCGATGCCCCGGTTCTTGGGAGGGCTGAATTTCTGGATCACGCTGCCCTGCGCCGGCCATCCCCAGGAAATGAGGTTGGCGTCGCTGGCGCGCGCCGGCGCGGGCGCCGACGCTGCAGGCGGCACGGCAGGCACGGCCTCGTTATTGGCAGGAGGCTGCGCCGGTTGCCCGGGCGGTTGCCCGCCCGCCGGCGGCTGCCCGAGCGGCACCGGTTCGAGCGGTTTGCTGGAGACAGGGGGCGCCACCGGCGCAGCCCCCATCGGTCCCGCGGGCGCGGCGGCCGCGCCGCCCGGCAGGGTGAGCACCTGACCGACGATCAGGTGGTTGGGATTGGTGATGTTGTTGGCACGTTCGAGGCTGGCGACATCGACATTATTGCGCCGGGCGATGCCGAACAGGCTGTCGCCGGGCTTGACCACATAGGTACCGCCCGGCGTAGCGCCGGAAGAAGACTGACCCAGGCTGACGATGGGCGCCGGCTGGTTCGGCGTGGACGAACATCCGGCCAGCGCCAGCATGGCCGCCACAGCGGCCAGTGGGAAAATTCGATGGGTAAAGCGCGCGCACGCGCCAGGCGGTATTGCGTGATTCGGTGCAAACTGCCCGTCGAGCATACGATTCTCCTGTTTGCTCAAGATTGTATTCCAGCCCTCAAGGGCACGAAGCGCACCGCATCGAGTTCGCGGCGGCTCCAGTTGGCCGGCCCGGTGCGCTCCATCAGCACCAGCCTTTGCTCGGCGCCGCCTTCGGGGGCGATCAGGCGACCGCCCATGGACAATTGTTCCAGCAAAGCATGGGGAATGGCCAGACCTGCTGCTGCCACAACGATAGCATCGAATGGCGCCGAGCCAGGCTGGCCCAGCATGCCATCGCCGTGAGTCAGCCTGACGCGGGCCGCAAGCCGCTGGATGCGCAGGCGGTCACGCGCCAGGTCGTACAGGCCCCGGATGCGCTCGATGCCGTGGACTTCACGCACGAACTGAGCCAGCACCGCCGCCTGATAGCCGCAACCGGCGCCAACCTCGAGCACGCGCACCGGCTGGCGATTTTCGCAGACGACCGAGAGCATGTGGGCTACCACCCAGGGCTGCGAGATGGTCTGGCCATGCCCGATCGGCAGGGCCGCGTCTTCGTAGGCGCGGCTGGCCAGCGCCTCATCGACGAAAAGGTGCCGCGGCACCACCGCCATGGCGCTCAGCACGCGCTCGTCGACGATGCCCTGCGCGCGCAGGCGCTGCACCATGGCATGGCGCAGTCTGTCGGAATTCAATCCCAGGTTGCCGCCGCTGGGCGAGCCCGTCGGTGCGGCGGGCGCATTGTTCGAACGCGTCACGGCGCCAGAGGAAATGCGTGTATTGCTGTTGGCCGGCGTAAAACCCTTGCCTACACCGGTCATGCCGCGGCCTGTGCGCCGGCCGGCCATGCCCTGGCGTTCGATTTCGTCGGGCGTCAGACTCTTGCTCATACGCCCCCTTCACGCCGCGCGCTCATGCCGCCAACCCGCGCGCCCATCCCCGCATGGCATCGAGCTGCTCATGCTGGGTCAGGTCCAGCCGCAGCGGCGTGAGCGCCACGCAGCCCTGCGCGACCGCATGAAAATCCGTGCCGAGCGCGGCGTCGGCGGCCTGGCCCACCGGCCCTATCCAGTAGACCGTGTCGCCATAGGGCGTGGTGCTGCGCACCACGGGCTCTGAAGGATGCCGCTTGCCCAGCCGCGTGACGACATAGCCGGCCAGGTCTTCGAAGCGGCGGCTGGGTATGTTGACGTTGAGCAGCACGGCCCCCATGGGGGCGGCCAGCTGCCGCTCGACGACCTGGCGCGCCGCGCGGGCGGCGTCCTCGATGTGCGCCCAGCCTTTTTCGGCCAGGGAAAAGGCGATGGAGGGAATGCCGAAAAGGTATCCCTCGCTGGCGGCGGCCACTGTGCCGGAGTACAGGGTGTCCTCGCCCATATTGGCGCCGTTGTTGATACCCGAGACCACCAGGTCGGGACGGTCCGGCATGAGGCCGCCCGTCAGCGCCACATGCACGCAGTCCGAAGGGGTGCCGTTAACGTAATGAAAACCGTTGGCCGCGGTGCGCACCGACAGCGGGCGATTGAGCGTAAGGGAGTTGGAGGCTCCGCTGTGATTGGTTTCCGGCGCGACCACGGTGATCTCGCCCAGTCCGGACAAGGCGCGAACCAGCGCCTCTATTCCCGGCGCGTTGTAGCCGTCGTCGTTGGAAACCAGGATGCGCATTGTCTGTTTTCGAATTGGGAGGTCTGGCGTAGCCGTCTTGCAAGCCCTTCTTGCAAGCCTGTAGCCCCGGCGAACTCTTGCAACACAGGGCAACTGATTGTACGGCAGGCGGGCCGCGTCCGCCCCTGCGGCGGCAGGTTTGCGACACGGTAGAATCCGCAGCACCGTTCCCACGCCCAGGGCTCATCATGGCTTTCGACGCTTCCTCGCCTTATTTCGCCGCCGCGCTTGTCGTGCTGGCCTACCTGATCGGATCGATTCCCTTCGCCGTGGTGGTAAGCCGGCTGATGGGGCTGCAGGATCCGCGCAGCTACGGGTCGAAGAACCCGGGCGCGACCAACGTGCTGCGCTCGGGCAGCAAGCCGGCCGCCGCGTTGACGCTGCTGGGCGACGCGGCCAAGGGCTGGTTCGCGCTGTGGCTGGCCCGCCACCTGGCTCCCGACCTGTCATGGCCGGTCTATGCGGCGGCGGCCCTGGCGGTGTTTCTGGGGCATCTGTATCCGGTTTCCCTGGGCTTCAAGGGGGGCAAGGGCGTGGCCACGGCGCTGGGCGTGCTGCTGGCGATACAACCCCTGCTGGCGCTGATGGTGGCGCTGACCTGGCTGGCGATGGCCGTGGTGTTCCGGTATTCGTCGCTGGCGGCGTTGATCGCCGCGGTCTGCACGCCGCTGTATTACCTGCTGGGCGCCAGGCTGGGCTGGGCGGTGCATCCGCCCGTGACCGCTGCCCTGGTGGCCGTTGCGGCGCTGCTGATCTATCGGCACAGGGCGAACATCCAACGGCTGGCCGCCGGGACCGAAAGCAGGATCGGTTCGAAGAAAAAAGCATGAGCCGGGTCCCGGCGCACGCTGGAGTCGCGCGGCCTCGGAATCAGATCGAGGTGCAATTGTGCCGCGGGGCTAGCACCTGCGGGAACGAAGGCATCGGTTCAGGCAAGCAGGCCATCGCAAGCCGTGGCGCAGGCGCCCTGCCGGATGTGCTGCACGGCCGGTAAGACCCATCGAAAAACGCCTCGGGGGGCACGATAACGCTGTCGCCCGGCTCAGGCCTCGCAAATATCGGCCAGATCCCAGCGCGGGCGCACGGTGAAAGCGTGGTTTCCCTTTTCCAGGGTCGCCAGGCCGTGTTTGACGCGCTCGGCGGCCGCAAAGGCGATCATCGCGCCGTTGTCGGTGCACAGCTCCAGCGGCGGGAAATAGGCTTGCGCCGTCAAGGGCTTGAGCGCTTGCGCCAGCTTGCTGCGCAGCAGGCTGTTGGCGCCGACGCCGCCGGCCACGACCAGACGCTTGAGGCCGGTTAGCTTGAGCGCCTTGACCGACTTGCCGATCAGGACATCGACAATGGCCGCCTGGGTGGCCGCCGACAGGTCGGCGCGGGTCTGCTCGTCCAGGCCGCCCGGCTGTCGCTCGGCCGCCTTCACGCGGGTCAGCACTGCGGTTTTCAGGCCGCTGAAGCTGAAATCCAGATCGCCGCTGTGGAGCATGGGACGCGGCAGGTCAAAGCGGGTGACGTCGCCCTGCTGGGCCAGGCGCGACAGCGCGGGACCGCCGGGGTAGCCCAGGCCCAGGAGTTTGGCGGACTTGTCGAAGGCCTCGCCGGCGGCATCGTCCAGGGTTTCGCCCAGGAGCTGGTAGCGCCCCACCCCGTCGACCCGCATGAGCTGGGTGTGCCCGCCCGAGACCAGCAGGGCGACGAAAGGGAATTCCGGGCACGGATCGGCCAGCAGCGGCGAGAGCAGATGGCCCTCGAGGTGGTGAATGGGGATGGCCGGCAGATCCAGCGACCAGGCCAGCGACTGGGCCACGCTGGCGCCCACCAGGAGCGCGCCCGCCAGCCCGGGGCCGGCGGTGTAGGCGATGGCGCCGATATCGGCCAGCGCCAGACCTGCCTGCCCCAGCACCTGGCGGGTGAGCGGCACGACGCGCCGGATGTGGTCGCGCGAGGCCAGTTCGGGCACCACCCCACCGTATTCCTGGTGCATGGCGATCTGCGTATGCAGGGCGTGCGCCAGCAAGCCGCGCTCGGTGCAGACCGCGGCGACGCCCGTTTCGTCGCAGGAACTTTCGAATCCCAGAATAATCATCGACTCGGATTTTAAACCGGTGCGAAAATACGCGCCGTCCAACCCTAAAAAAAGCCGACGACCATGTTCGAAAAAATCTTTCAACTACGCGCGCACGACACCACGGTTCGCACCGAAATCGTAGCGGGATTGACGACCTTCCTGACGATGTCCTACATCATCTTCGTCAACCCCGCCATTCTCTCGTCCACCGGCATGGACCGCAACGCGGTCTTCGTCGCCACCTGCCTGGCGGCAGCCATCGGCACACTCATCATGGCGCTGGTCGCCAACTGGCCCATCGGCATGGCGCCGGGCATGGGCCTGAACGCCTTCTTCGCCTTCACCGTGGTCAAGGGCATGGGCTACACGTGGGAACAGGCGCTGGGCGCGGTGTTCATCTCCGGCGCGATCTTCGTCGTTCTCACGCTCACCGGCGTGCGCGCCTGGCTGATCAAGGGCATCCCCAACTCGCTGCGCAGCGCCATCGCGGCCGGCATTGGACTGTTCCTGGCCATCATCGCCCTGTCCAGCGCCGACATCATCGTCGCCAACCCGGCCACCAAGGTCACGCTGGGCGACCTGAGCGCGCCGGGGCCGATCTTCGCCATCCTGGGCTTTTTCATCATCGCCGTGCTGGATGCCATGCGCGTGCGCGGCGCCATCCTGATCGGCGTGCTGTCCATCACCCTGCTGTCCATGCTGCTGGGCCACAACCAGTTCCACGGCGTGTTCGCCGCCCCGCCCAGCCTGTCGCCCACGCTGTTCAAACTGGATATCGCCGGCGCGTTGAACACGGGCTTCTTTCACGTGATCCTGGTGTTCGTGCTGGTCGAGATCTTCGATGCCACCGGTACGCTGATGGGCATCGCCAAACGCGCCGGCCTGGTCACCCCTGACCGCCCGGGCCGCTTGGGCCGCGCGCTGTTCTCGGACAGCATCGCCATCCTGTTCGGCTCCTTCCTGGGCACCAGCAGCACGACGGCCTACATCGAAAGCGCCTCGGGCGTGCAGGCGGGCGGCCGTACCGGCCTGACCGCTCTGGTGGTGGGTGTGCTGTTCCTGGCCGCGCTCTTTGTCTCGCCGCTGGCCAGCTCGGTGCCTGCCTACGCCACGGCCCCGGCCCTGCTCTACGTGGCCGGCCTGATGATGCGCGAACTGGTCGAGATCAACTGGAGCGACGTGACCGAGGCTACGCCGGCCGCGCTCACCGCCTTGATCATGCCGTTTACCTACTCTATCGCCAACGGTCTGGCCTTCGGCTTCATCAGCTACGCCGTGCTCAAGGCCTTCACCGGCCGCATCCGAGAGGTCCATGCGGCGACCTGGCTGGTGTCGGCGCTGTTCATCATCCGCTTCGCCGCGTTTCCGGGCTGAGCCATGAGCAGCGACCTGACACAGATTCCCTTGTCGGTGCTGGATCTGGCGCCCATCGTCGAAGGAAGCACGGCCGCCGATGCCTTTCGCAATACGGTGCAACTGGCCCGGCACGTCGAAGGACTGGGCTACCAGCGATTCTGGCTGGCCGAGCACCACAACATACCGGGGGTGGCCAGCAGCGCCACCGCCGTGCTCATCGGACAGGTCGCCGCACACACGAGCCGGCTGCGTGTAGGTTCGGGCGGCGTGATGCTGCCCAACCATGCGCCGCTGCTGATCGCCGAACAGTTCGGCACGCTGGAGTCGCTCTTTCCCGGCCGCATCGACCTGGGCCTGGGCCGGGCGCCCGGCAGCGACGGCCTGACCCAGCGCGCGCTGCGCCGCGGACCCCACAGCGGCATGGATTTTCCCGAGCTGCTGGAAGAGTTGCGTGGCTTTCTGGCCGAACCGCAGGTGAGCCAGGCGGTACATGCCTATCCCGGCGAAGGCCTGACCCAGATTCCCATCTGGCTGCTGGGTTCGAGCGATTTCAGCGCGCGCCTGGCGGCCGAGTTGGGCCTGCCCTTTTCCTTCGCCGGCCATTTCTCGCCCGAAGGCATGGCAGCCATGCGGCTGTACCGGCATCTCTTCAAGCCGTCCGCGACGCTGCAAAAACCCTACGCGATGGTAGGCGTGCCAGTAGTCGCGGCCGATACCGACGAACAGGCGCAGTTTCTCGCGACCACTCAGCAGCAGAAATTCCTGGGCATGGTGCGCAATCACCGCCGCCCTCTGCAGCCGCCCGTGGCCAGCATGGACGGCCTGTGGACCCCCGGAGAGCGCGAAGCGGTGGCGCAGCGCCTGGGCGCAGCGATCGTGGGCGGGCCGGACACGGTGCGCCGCGGCCTGCAAAACCTGCTTGCCGACACCCATGCAGACGAAATCATGGTCGTCTCCGACTTCTATCGCCTGGAAGATCGGCTACGCTCGTATGAAATCGTCGCGGCGCTCAAGCAGGCGAACTAATTAACCTGTTAACGTATTAGCGTGCGGGCAAGCCCGGATGTTCCGGCACGCCCGCCCCCACTTCTCATCCGCGCCCCCTGCGCGGCAAGGACAAGGCCATGAGTATCGTCGAACTGACCCAAGACACCTTCCAGGCAGCCGTGGAAAAACCCGACGGCACGCTGATCGTCGATTTCTGGGCACCCTGGTGCGGCCCCTGCCGCGGCTTCGCGCCGGTGTTCGAGAAAGCCTCCGAGGCGCATCCCGAGGTGACCTTCGCCAAGATCAACACCGATCTCGAGCAGGAACTGGCGGGCGCCCTGAACATTCGCTCGATTCCCACGCTGATGGTATTTCGCGAGCAGGTGATGCTGTTCTCGCAGCCTGGCGCCCTATCGGCAGGCCAGCTCAACGAGCTGCTCGATCAGGTCAAGAATGTCGACATGGCCCAGGTCCACCAAGAGATCGCCGAGGCGCGTGCCAAGGCCGACCAGGCCCAGAGTTAAGCGCAGCGAGGCCGCCATGGACAAGATAACCACCGAAGAACGCACCCTGCGCCTGGAACTGGCGGCCTGCTATCGCATTTTCGCGATGCTGGGCTGGACCGAGCTCATCTACAACCACATCACGCTGCGCATCCCCGGCCCGCAGCGGCATTTCCTGATCAATCCGTTTGGCCTGCACTACAGCGAGGTGACCGCCTCCAACCTGGTCAAGATCGACCTGGAAGGCCGCATCATCGGCGACTCGCAATGGCCGGTGAACCCCGCGGGCTTCACGCTGCATTCGGCCATCCACCAGGGCATCGCCGAGGCGCACTGCGTCATGCACACCCACACCACGGCGGGCTGCGCGGTGGCCAACAGCCAGGCCGGGCTGGACATGTCCAACTTCTACGCGGCCATGCTGTACGACCGCGTGGCCTATCACGACTTCGAAGGCATCACTGTGCACGCCGACGAAGGCCCGCGCGTGGTGCGCTCCATCGGCAACCGCCAGGCCGTGATCCTGCGCAATCACGGGCTGCTGGCCTGGGGCATCAATCTGCCGCAGGCCTTCAGCTACATGTGGACGCTGAACCGCGCCTGCGAGCTGCAGGTGGCCGGCGCCGCGCTGGGGCCGACCACGCCCATTCCGGTCGATATCCAGAAACAGTGCAGCCAGGACGCATTGCAATTCGACGTGCGTTTCGGCGCCGGGCGCGATTCGTTCGACGCACTGATCCGCCAGATCGACCGCATCGACGATTCCTACAAATACTGAGCAAGGGCCGGGCATGAAGATCTG
Source organism: Bordetella sp. FB-8 (assembly GCF_000382185.1). Classification (NCBI taxonomy): domain Bacteria; kingdom Pseudomonadati; phylum Pseudomonadota; class Betaproteobacteria; order Burkholderiales; family Alcaligenaceae; genus Bordetella; species Bordetella sp. FB-8. The sequence goes on from NZ_KB907784.1 coordinate 3,690,146, forward strand.
CATCTACGGGCTGGGCGCCATCGGCGGCATGATGGGCGGCTGGCTCGCGGCCGCGGGCGAGGACGTCAGCGCGGTGCTGCGCCCCGGCGCCACGCTGGACGCGGTGCGCAAGAACGGCCTGACCCTGACCGAAACCGTGGACGGCGCGCCGCGCTCGCGCCAGATCGCGATACGCGCCGTCGAAGACCCGGCCGAGCTCGGCCCGCAGGACCTGGTCGTCGTCGCGGTCAAGAGCACCGCCCTGCCCGACGTGGCGCGGCGCATCGCCCCGCTGCTGGGGCCCGACACCACCGTGCTCTCGGCCATGAACGGCGTGCCGTGGTGGTTCTTTCACGGGCTGGCTCCCGAGCTGGCCGGCACGCCCCTGCCCTCGGCCGATGCCGACGGCAGCATCGCCGCCGCCATTCCCACTGCGCGCGTCCTGGGCTGCGTGGTGCACCTGTCCGCGGCCACGCCCGAACCGGGCGTGGTGCGGCTCGTGGCCGGCAAGCGCCTGATCATCGGCGAGCCCGCGGGCGGCGCCGACACGCCGCGCGCGCAAGCGGCCATCGCCGCCCTGCGCTGCGCGGGTTTCGAGATCGACGCGGCCGAGCGCATCCAGCACGACATCTGGTTCAAGCTGCTGGGCAATATGACGATCAATTCGATCTCGGCGATCACGCACGCCACGGCCGACCGCATCGTCGACGACGAACCGGTGCGCGAGTTCGCCTCGCGCTGCATGCTCGAAGCCTGGGAAATCGGCCGGCGCATCGGCATCAACATCCCCGGCACGCCGCAGGACCGCCATGCCGTCACGCGCAAGCTGGGGGCGTTTCGGACGTCGATGCTGCAGGATGTCGAATCGAACCGCAAGATAGAACTCGATGCGCTGGTCGGCACCGTGCGCGATATTGCCCGGCACGTGAAGTTCGAAACGCCGAATATCGATGCGCTGTTCGGCCTGACGCGACTGTATGCGCGCTCGCTGGGGCTGTACGACTGATACGGACTCCTGAACCGCTACGCGGGTTCGAGTCTCGCTCGCTCCCCTGCTTGCAAGGGGATACGAGGAATATCAAGCACTGAATAGACCAGAGTTCTTGGGCATTCTGGTCCTGTTCAGCTCATGCAGCATATGTCCGCGGCAGTCCGTTTTCGACCCGTATCGGTCATTCGGCGATCCTAAGACGCAACCCTGCGCACCTGCCATTGCTTTGGCGATAAAATGAACGAGCCGAAACACACTTTGTGTCTCTCAGAGGTGGCCTCCTGAGACTGATGATGGCGGGCTATGTTTATCTTTGTTTTGACCCCACGAGTTTTATTGTGGGATTTGTCACTTCGGAGTTAATTGCTTGGCTGTCTACATTCAGTGGAAAGGAGGGATTGCTTATGGTGAAGAAGGCTATTAATGAGGTAGTCGCATCTGCAATACGCATCAAAAGGCGTTTCATCGCGTTTTGGGAGGCCCACCTCCCTTCCAGGGATACCTTGCTGAAGAGCCCGTGCAAGTCGGGCGAAAAGAAGAGTGGGACTTCACGCTACGCAAAGTCGTTATTCCATTAGTGGTGTCTGAGAAGATCTATTCGACGATCATCGGGAAAGCCCCCGGATCTAGTGTTTGGGAACCACTTAAGAGGTACTCGAAGAAGCGATTCATGATGACCCACGAACGACGCACAACTTCTGAGGTCACTGTTCCTGGTGTGTATCCAGGGTGACCGTGGCGATGATTTTTTGATGTGTCTGTAATGAACCTCAAATAGTCTTCGCCGATTCGCAGTGTCGTTCTGAATTGCTCCCAAGCTACACCGTCCTTCGTACCTGGCTTTACAACCAAATGCTTCAGCCTATCCATCGATCGAGCGCATTCCACGGGTGAGACATGGGGTAACGAAATGGCAGTGATCAACTCGCGTAGCGCCATAAAGAGCTGCGGATTTTTTATGACTTCTGCACATACCTTTCCAAATCCATCTTCAAGCGTGTAGGCCGTACAAATTTTTGAAAGTGCATCGTCCGTTTGTGCAATCGATAATTTTTCGCCATCAGGTTCAATACGTGTTTCAAGAATGACACTTACCCCCCAGCCCTTCCTGAATCCAACCAGATCAACCATGGCTCGGCACAAATCTAGTGCGCGGCGATAGATTTCAGGCCAGAGCTCAGATCTCCATTCTTCTAGCTGGCAAATAACCTCCACGTTCGAATTTTTAATTTCGATTTGAAATTCGAGTGTGATGTTGGATTCTTCCATTTTCCAGTTTATAGGGCCAGGAAAATATACAGATACCTTAAGAGATTCTGGTAAGACACGGCCAGCAATACGTATTATTTGCATAGTCTAGAGTAAGCGCCCGGCGAACCCGTCTTGACGGTTGAGTTCAGGCGGCAGGTTGCCGCCGATGCGGCAACAGATCGCCGATCAAATGGTTTTTCTGAGTCGGTAGACGGTTGAGCACGTCCTTGAGGTAAGCATAGGGATCATGCCCGTTCAGTCGTGCCGACTGGATCAGGCTCATGATCGCGGCCGCGCGCTGGCCGCCGCGCAGCGATCCCGCAAACAACCAGTTCGAGCGTCCGATAGCCCAAGGCCGGATCTGGTTCTCGACCCAGTTGTTGTCGATCGGTGCATGGCCGTCGTCGAGATAGCGCGTAAGCGCCTCCCAACGCTTGAGGCTGTAGTCGATGGCGCGGGCCGTGCCCGAGCCATCGGGCACGCGCAGGCGCTGCGCGATCAACCAGCGATGCAGCGTATCGGCGATCGGTTTGGCTTGTTCCTGGCGTCGTGTTCGCCTTCGATCAGGATCGAAGTGTTGCGCCTCGCGCTCCACCCCGTACAGTGCCCCGAACAACTCCAGCGCCTCGCCGGCGATCTGGCTCTGATGGTTAGCGTGCAGTTCGTGGAACTTACGCCGGGCATGAGCCATGCAGCCGAGTTCCGTGATCCCCGCCGCGAAGCCCGCCTTGTAGCCCGAGTAGTCGTCGGTCACCAGCTTGCCGCGCCAGTCATCCAGGAATGTGCGGCAGTGCTCGCCCGCGCGACTGGGCGTAAAGTCGTAGAGCACCGCCCGCAGGCTGTCGTAGGCCGTTGGCGTGTAGGCCCACAGGTAGGCCCGATGCGTCTTGCCGTTGCCGGGCTTGAGCATCTGCACCGGCGTCTCGTCGGCATGCAGCACGCCCCGCTCGAGCACCTCGGCCTTGAGCGCATCGACCAGCGGCTGCAAGCGCAGCCCGCAGATGCCGACCCACTGGCCCAGAGTCGAGCGCGGCAGCGCCAGACCCGCACGGCTAAAGATCCCTTCCTGGCGATACAGCGGCAGGTGATCGGCGTACTTGGCCACCAGCACCTGGGCCAACAGGCCCGCGGTGGGGATGCCCTTGTCGATGATCTGCGCGGGGATCGGTGCCTGGACCAGCGTCTCGCAGTGCTGGCACACCCACTTGCCCCGGATGTGGTGCTCGACGGTAAAGATGCCGGGCGTGTAGTCCAGCCGATCGCTCGTGTCCTGGCCGATGCGTTGCAGGGTGCAGCCGCAGCGGCACGTCGTGGACTCGGGTTCGTGGTGGATCTCGGTGCGCGGCAACGACGACGGCAGGCGCATGCGGCGCGGTTGCTGACGCTCGACGGGGTGGCCGGCCACCTTCTCACGGATGGCATCGAGTTCTTCCTCGATGCTCGCCATGTCCGCGTCCATCGTCTCTTCCAGCAGGCTGCCTTGCGCGGCATCGAGCTGTTCGCTGCGACGCCCGTAGCGCCAGCGCTTATAGAGCGCCAGTTCCTGCGTCAGTTGGTCAATGTGCGTCTGCTTGTGCAGCAGGACTTGCAATTGGCGGGCTTGCTCGGCTTCGTGACGAGCAATGGCTTCATCTTTGCGTATCTGTTCGGCTTCGTGCTGCGCGATCGCTTCATCTTTACGCGCCAGCGTGCCCATCAACTCGGCCGCCAGCGCACGCAGTTGTTGCGCGTCCAGATCGTCCAGGGAAGGAGCTGCCGTGTTCATGGGTGCAAGTATCGCCCAGCCTCAGAGCCGGCACCATTGGCGTCTTGCCCGATTGCCCTTCGCTACAGCACCGATATCGTGCCCGCCTGACCCACGTGTTGCCATGGCAGGCCCAGCACCAGAGCTTGCCACTGTTCGGCATCCAGGCCCACCTGCGGGCCGTGAAGCTCTGTCGCCCAAGTGAACTTGCCTCGGTTCAAGCGCCGCGCCGCCAGCCACACACCGATGCCATCATGCACCAGCACCTTCATGCGGTTGGCGCGCTTGTTCGTAAAGCAGTAGGCATGATGCGGGCGGGCTGCGCCGAACACCGCTACCACGCGCGCCAGGGCCTTGTCGGCACCGGCACGCATGTCCAACGGCTGCGTTGCCAGCCAGATCGCATCGACGCGGATCACTTCAACCACTCGCTCAGCCAGGCCGCGCAGGCGATCGCGTCGCTGGCAGGCCAACGTACAGAGACTTGCACGCCGCCTCGCCTGATCTCCAGTTCTATCGGCTGCCCCACCCCTTGCGTCCGGCCTGCCGGCACCACCGACACAAAGGCCGGCTCAGAACCTGCTCGCGCTTGGGCAATTCTCAGCCATTTATGCACCAGGTTCGCGTTCAGGCCATGCGTCAGCGCCACGCTGGCGATCGAGGATTGCGGTTCGCCGCACTCGGCCACAACTTGGGCCTTGAACGCCTTGGGATATGTCCGCCGTTGGCGAACCACGCTTAATTCTGTCCTTGCCATGGTGTCCACCTAAAAGAGGTGGACACTAGCCGACAACAAAACTACAGAAAAGATGGGTTCGCCGGGCGCTTACAGTCTAGAAACCGATAAGGCCTGTTCAATATTCGTCGTAGCGGAGAAATCGTAGCCCAACTCATAAAGGACGGTCGCTTTTCTTTGCGCCGGACGCTCACACTAGCTTGGCATCACTCAAAAAGAATGACAGCGATGAAATGAAGATTGTCTTGACCATCCTCAAAGTAAAGATTGGGGACATACCGGATCTTCTTATCGTAATTATTGAATACCTTGTTGTAGTCAGGGTTGTCTTCTAAGGCGCTAGACTGACGTTTGACGGAGTAAGTCCTCGTATCCTCATGAGAGTAGGCGACCTCCCCTTGGTCGTTCCTGTAGAAACAACGAAACGCTTGGCCGTTTGCCAGTGGCTTTAGTGCGAGAAGATTTTCACTTGTAAGAGTAATGAACTCCGCAGCTCCTATTACTTTATCCAGATGCGCCTGGTTGAGGCTAGCGCCTCTGACCATTCTCGTCCATGTCGAGCACAGACATGCAAGAAAATCGTCCTTTTTCAGGCCAAACTCGATAAAGGCGTAATAGGTGAGTAGCAGGGTCAGCTTCTCAATGCGGGTGGATAGAAGAGGATGCTCACCAGACGGTATGGTGATGACATCGCCATGCGCTATCGCATCGCGAATTTTCCTGAGTCTGACAAGAGCAGCCGAAGACAAATTGATAATTTTGACTATGTCGGGGTCGGTCTGAGAGATGACAATCTCAGTTTTTTCTTGGAGTGTGTATTCACGACTCTGGAACACCGAGCCGGCTAAAGCTTTCACCCCTAGAACCTGCTCGTTGGTCAGAGAAAACTTATTCTCGTCTAGTTTTTCGTGAAAACGCTTGACTGCCTTTGTGGGTATGGCGAGATCTTTCTTGCCAAGATTTTGTGTTTGGGATGATACGTAAGCTTCCCAGAGGGTGACATAGCCTAGGACCTTGTATTCCCAGAAATCCTTGTATCGCTTCATCCCTGATAGTCGCAACCAAAGCGGATCGCGCAACTCTGAGGCAAAGAAGTTCTGGACTATCGTCTGCCAGTTGGCTTCAAAGATGGGTTTTTTGAGGAAATAATCATGACTTTCCTTCTTGCGTGTGCCAGCTTCCGCTTCAGGCTCATAATACGGAAAGAAGACGTAGCCCGAACTGCCGTGATCAGACTTTACGCCAACACTCGAAATTGAAGCGGGCGAGCCCAGAAGGATGCTCAATAAAGCCAGCAAGTCGGTCGTGTATCTTCGCACCTTACTTATGCTCAAGGGCATGGTGCTCTCAATGCTGAAGAAGACCGAATCTTTAATTAAATGACCATCGTTTGTCTGGTCGATGCTGGTATGCGGATAAGCTTTGATCGTGAGGTTCTTTTCATCAAGCATCAAACTCGCATTTATCTCGTGAGGTGTATTAATCCATTCGATCTTTGCTCCTGGCTTACCCTGCATACGCTGATATTCAAAAAACCAGGGGGATATATCAAGAACTTCGACTTCTACCAGAACGAAGGCATCGGTTGCCTCCATGCTAACGATGTAGTCGCACGAGAGAAATAACTGTTCAAACTGGCAGTTAAAGAGAGTGAAGTGCTGACCATCCTCGGTGATTGCGTGAACCTCATCAAGTGTTTGGCAATCAATGGGTTTGAGTGTGCTCAGTCTGAATTGCAGGGTTGTGCCTTTACCCGGTCCAAAGGTAAGCCTGCCATCGCCTAATTGCCCAAGAGTGGGATGAGTTGCCGTTACGTTGTAGCTATAGTCTTGAGTAAAGACGATTTTGGATCTCATGTTTTTAGCGGACTATTGCTCTTTGATGGTCAATGTGAGTCTTGGTATCGATTTTCTCGTCTATTTAAACATTATTTTCTGATGGAGGAGCCAAGGATGCCGCGATTTCATAAGTTCGATATCGCACGCTCACAGCTTGTCACAGCAACTGAAATATTCTTTAATCAACAAAATTTCTCGGCTGTAATCACGCTTGCCGGTGCTGCAAGCGGCATACTTGACGAGCTTGTTAGACGCGAAGGAAAGGAGCCCTTTGTGGATTACATGTGTCGTATTCATAGAGAGCTAGCTGGCGCGACACCGGCAAGACAGTCTGCCCACCATCACATCGAGAATCGACTGGGCATCAGCGCTCACAAACATCTCTCTCACAACGACACACCCACAGTCCAACTTGACTTGGAGAGACTAGCCACAGATGCGCTAGTGCGCGCTATTAGCGACTACATAGCTCTGAAAGGACAAGATGAAGCGTTCGTCAAGGCCGTACTGCAATGGGTCTGGAAAAATTCTGACGGTGAGGCGATGATGGAACAGTATCGAGCAGTTCCTATGAGACAAAGGCCGAGAACATGACAGTCCGAGAATATACTCGTCTGCAACTAGCGGAATGTCAGCTTCAGGCGGCTATTGGTCTATTCATTTCTGGTCGTGACCGCTTTGCCGTGATTACTCTTGCTGGAGCAGCCGACGTAATCTTGTCCCAGCTTGCATTTAATAAAGATAAATCCAACTTCACAGACGCTTTAATTAAGCAGGAAATTTGCAACGGCGGCGCAGAACGTACTCGTGCAGAGCATGGACGCGCAATTAACGACGTTCTGTTCATCAACGATATGAAGCATATGGACAAGGAAGAAGATGGGTTCGTTGATATGGACCCTGAGGAATGCGCGTTCGGAGCAATTATGAAGGCAATGGTTAATTACATTGCCATTGTGGGGCGCAAGCATCCTAATGTTGCTGCATTCTTACTTTGGGTTGGTAGAAACATGGATCCGAAAAAGTACAACTTGAGCAGTGATCCAAACTTGAAGCACGAGGACGCACAGAACCCGTAACGCAGCTGATGACACAATAGATGTGAAAATGGTCTGTTCCCGAATGTAGACCGACCGTTCGTGCGTCCTCATAGGCACTCAAGCGAACGACCGAAAATGGCCGCACTCCGACCGATAAGGCCGGCTCTAGTTCGTCGTCGCGCAGAGGTTGCAACCCGACCCATTTGCGCCGGTCGCGAACGGTCGTTCTGGGGAATCTCACACTCCGAGCAAGATCGGCAGTTTTTCAAGTACGGATTGGCGACGGCTTGATCTTCACCCGGATCAGCGTGCGCGCCCTGCCGGCCACGCCGTGGCTGGTCCGTTTGGGTCGGATCCGTATCCACTTGGCGCAGCAGAAGGCGCTTGGGACGGATCGGTTTCGTTCAGTGGGGTGAAGTGAGGACCGGCTGATTCGCTGCCGGGCGGCCGGCAGGTCATCCGCCGATAGCTCCAAAAATATCGCTGATACCTTCTGGCTTCAACGACACGCTGGGCAGTCCGCGAGTGCTGCCGATAAATGGTCCGCGAACGCACGTACCTTGGCGGCGCGGCGGCGTTCGGGCGGGCTCACCAGGTTGATCGGCAATGGCCTGGGCTGCCAGCCCGCAAGCAGAATCTGCACATCGCCGCTGGCGATCAAGTCCTGAAAAAGCCAGGTCGGCGCATAGGCAATGCCCAAACCATCCACGACAGCCGTCCGCAAGATCTCCTCTGAATTCGTCTGCAAGGGCCCCTCGACGCGCACGGAAGCCGTAGACCCGTCGGGAGTACTGAAATCCCAAAGATTCCGGGTGCGCAGTTCCGTGTAGACGATGCACGGGTGGGCCTGCAGGTCTGCCGGGATCTGCGGTGCCGGCCGCTGCGCCGTCATGGACGCAATAAACGACCGACTCGCGAGCACGGCCAGCCGGGTGGTGCCGATGCGCCGCGCGACCAGCGTACTGTCGGCGAGGTTGCCGATGCGTACGGCGACGTCGATGCCCTGCTCGACCAGGTCGATGAAGCCGTCATTGAGCCTGAAATCGACTTTGACACTGGGGTGGGCGGTGAGAAACGAATGCACGTGCGGTCGCAGCACACGCGTGCCGAATCCGGCCGAAGCGGCCACTCGGAGCCAGCCGGTGAGTTGCTGCTCGCCCCGGCGCAACTGGTTCTCGGCCTCCATCACCTCGGCGACCAGCCGTCGGGCGTCTTCGAAATAACGTTCGCCGTCGTCGGTGAGCGAGAGCATTCGCGTCGTTCGCGTCAGCAGCTTGGCACCCAGATGCCGCTCCAGAGCCGCCACCTGTTTGCTCACGGCGCTCTGGGTGCTGGACTGTTCCCGCGCCACGGCCGAGAAGCTGCCCGTTTCCACGACGCGCACAAAAGTGTGCATGGCAGACATGCGATCCACGGGCCGCTCCTATTAATTCCAGATTGGAATCTATGTTAGGCCAAATTCCAGTCTACCGGCAATCCCGTTCATCAATCATAGTTCACTCCACCGATTCATCACTGCCACTGGAGTCCACCATGAACACCGTAACCGTACCTACCTACGAACAAGTCTCGCCCGCCAACCAGGCCATCTTCGACGGCATAAAGAAGAAGTTCGGCTTCGTCCCGAACCTGTTTGCCACCTTCGCGCATTCGGAGACCGCGCTGGCGACGTACCTGGCGCTCAATAGCGCCAAGAGTTCGCTGAGCCCGAAGGCGCGCGAGGTCATCAACCTCGTGGTCAGCCAGGTCAACAACTGCGCCTATTGCCTCGCAGCGCACACCGCGGTTGGCAGCATGCTTGGCTATACGCCCGACCAGATCCTGGAGATTCGCGGCGGTGGCGTGTCATTTGATCCGCGCCTGGATGCGCTGGCCAGGCTTGTGCGCAACATCGCGCTCGAGCGTGGACACGCCGATCCCGCCTTGGTGCAGGCCTTCTTCGCGGCCGGCTGGACGCAAGCAAACCTGGTGGACGCGATCGTCGCCGTCGGCGACAAGATGATCACCAACTTCCTGCACGCCACCACCCTGGTGCCGGTGGATTTTCCTGCCGCGCCCCCGCTGAACCGCTGAAATCCTGGCAGGCCTCGGGAACTGGCCAGCGCTGCATGTCGACCAAGACCGGGGTCCCGGCGCAAGTCGATTGCATCTGGGCAGACCTGAGCGCGGGTCGGCCGTGATCGGCGGACTTGCCGACATTCATACACCCTGCAACTGGAGTAATAACCATGACCCAAAACGATGACAAGCACGAGACGACGCCTCCCTGGGATGCCGCGTCGGTAAACCTGACCTCGAAAGAGATGGCACCCGGCGTATTTGCGGTGATGCCTGACGACGTATTCGTCAAGGATCACGTCGCTACGACTGGGGGCTTTGTCATCGGCGAACGAAGCGTCCTGGTGGTCGAAGCCATGTTGAACGGCGATCTCGCTTCCCAGCTCATCGGACTGGTTCGCAAGGAAACTTCGAAGCCGATTCGCTTCCTGGTCAACACCAGCTATCACGGCGACCACGCCTACGGGAACTACGTGTTTCCGGAAAGCACCGTGGTCATCCATCATCCCGCGACCAAGCGCTACATGGACGAGAATTTTGAAGAGGATCGCCGCTTCATGCTCGGCCTCATGGGCAAAGGCAAGGGTATCGAGCGGGTGCAGTCGCGCAGCGCCGACATTACGGTGTCGGACCTCATCAGTGTCGATCTTGGCGGTCGAACGGTCGAGATTCGTCACTTTGGATTTGCGCAAACGCCAGGCGACCTGGTGATCTGGACGCCAGATGCGAAGGTCCTGTGGGTCGGCAACATGATCCAGGCCCCGTCTCCGGCGCTCCCGTGGCTTCTTGAAGGGCGTCACCGGGACACGATCGAGACGCTGACGAAGGTTCGCGACTTCCTCCCCGAAGACGCGACGATCATTCCGGGACACGGCCGCCCCATGCGACCTGCGGATATCGACTTTCCGATTCGGTATCTGCGCGAGCTCGATGCTGCGGTCAGTGCAGCCATCGCCGCGGGGGGATCGGTCCAAGCCACGCTCGAGGCAGCCGGCATGTCCCACTACGGCCAATACAGCCTGTTCGACTGGGCGCACAACTCGGTCAACGTGCCCGCCGCGTATGAGGCTATTCGACACTCTGCCAAGTAGAGAGCGCGCCGTGCCCTGCCATGCGAACACCCATGGCAGGGCATTCCACGCTTGAACAGGAATGAGATGGCCGGCGATACCAAGAACGCACGCAATCAGAAGCTATGAGGTCATCTGTGCGGCCGGTCCAGGCACTATCAGCCCGTCTTTGGAAGTCATGCACCGCGCTCTGATAAGTTCCGCTACGCGCTGCGCTTGATCGCGCCTGAGCGGGTTCTGCGTGACATACAGAAAGGTCAGCTCGCGTGAGATTGCCCGCAATCCATCGGCAACCGGGCAAATCGCAAGCTCTCCGCGCTCGATGTACGGGGAAACCAGGCGGAGCGACTCCAGGGCGACGCCGCTTCCGTCCAGCAGTGACGCTACGACGTGCGCAGTACGGTTGAAATGCAGTCTTTTCGTTGAAGTCGCCACGATCCTGTTCAAGGTCAGCCAGTTATCCCACGATACCGGCGCGGCATCGTTCACGAGCAGCGGAATTGTCGAGAAATCCTTGACGTGAGTCAGCCTGGCTGCGACATCCGGTCGGCTGACCGGCGTGTACACATCCACTCCCAGGCTTTCCAGATCGGCATGCTGCGGCGCATGCTTGCCATACAGGATCGCGACGTCAAAATTTCTGAAGGACGATGAGCCGGGAACTTCTTCGGAAATAAGCCGGATTTCTGACGCTTCGAGCGAAAGCAATTCGTGAATGACCGGGGTCAGCAGCCCCAGTATGGCCGGTGGGCTGATGATCGAGATCGGCGCAGGGTGGCTCGGCCGCACGGATTCGAGTCCGACCCGCATGTGCTCGATGCCGATCTCGACCTCGCGCAACAGCCTGCCGCCCTCCTCGCTCAAAAGAACGCGATTGCCCAGCCGTTCGAACAGCCGGCATCCGAGTCGATCCTCCAGTTTCCGGATCGACTGGCTGACGGCGCTGGTCGTCAAAGACAGCGCGATCGCCGCCTGGCGGAACGACTGAAGTCTTCCTGCCTCGGCGAACACCTCCAGGCTGCTCAAAGGAACGGGAAGTCGAATCATTGCACCCGCTTTTTAGAAAACAAGATTAAATCCAGCTAAACCTCAGGTTTAAATTTACGCGATTTACACGAATGGGGGTGGCATCTTAAGGTTTAACCAGAATTAATATTTCCAAAAACTTGACATGACAACGCCCAACTCCTCTCTGCCGGTCAGTGTCGTAACGGGCGCCGCGCGCGGCATCGGACTTGCCACCGTTCGTTGGTTCCTGGCTCACGGCCATCGGGTGGCCATGCTCGACATCGATGCCGAGGAACTCGCAAAGGCCGCACTCGAATATCAAGATGACAAGCGCGTACTCGCGCTGCCCTGCGACGTGTCCAACCCCGAGCAAGTGCAGTCGACTATGGCGCGGATCGAGGCGCACTTTGGCCGCATCGACGCCCTGGTGAACAATGCCGGCGTTGCGGTGTTCAAGCCTTTGGGCGAGACCTCGTTCGAGGAGTGGCGCTACGTGATGGCGACAAACCTGGACGGCGCCTTCCTTTGCGCGCAAGCCTGCGTACCGGCGATGTTGAAGAACGGCGGCGGGTCGATCGTCAATATCGCGTCGATCTCGGGATTGCGCGCCAGCACCTTGCGCGTCGCCTACGGCACCAGCAAGGCCGCGCTCATCCACCTTACCCGCCAGCAGGCGGTCGAATTCGGAACCATGGGAATCCGGGTCAACGCCATCGCGCCGGGTCCCGTCGAAACCGAGATGGCCAAGCAGGTCCATTCGCCGGCAATCCGGGCCGACTATCACGACAGCATTCCGCTTGGCCGCTATGGCACCATGGAAGAAATTGCCTCGGCAATCGGCTATTTATGCGCATCGGATGCCAGCTATGTGAATGGCCAGGTGCTCGCCGTCGACGGCGGATTCGATGCGGCGGGCGTCGGGTTGCCGACTCTGCGCCGTGAAGCCGGTAAAGGCCAGCTGCCTTGAAGTCTTACTTAGGCCACTGAACAGTCATGCAACGGGCCTGATCAGCCCGTCTCAACCTCCCACTGCCCGCGCCCGCGGGTGATGTTGGCCACGGCCTGCTCCAGTTCGGCCAGTTGCGTGCGCGGCACCTCCAGCGCGAGCGCCGCGCCGTGCTCGTCGAAATGCTCTTCGAGCACCGTCACGCCCATGCCCGCCAGGCGGGCATGCAGCAGGGCCAGCTCGGCAAAGTCGCAGCGGCAATGCGCCACGGCGGTGTCGATCAACTCCACCCGCTGGCCCAGCCGCAGGCAGTTGGCCGCGCAGCCGCCGTAGGCGCGCACCAGGCCACCCGCCCCCAGCTTGATGCCGCCGTACCAGCGCACCACCAGCACGGCCACGCGATCGAACCCCTGGCCGTCGATGGCGCGCAAAATGGGCTGCCCTGCCGTGCCGCCCGGCTCGCCGTCGTCGTTGAAGCGGTATGCGTTGCCGATGCGATAAGCCCAGCAATTGTGCGTGGCGGCCGGGTCCCCGTGGCGCGCGAACAGGGCCATGGCCTCGGCCACCAATGACACCGGCCCGGCATAGGCGAGGAAGCGGCTTTTCTTGATGTCTTCCTCGTGGGTGCAAAGCGCGGCCAGCGTATGCGTCATGGCTGCCCCGCCACCTGGTGCAGGATGTCGATGAATTCGCGCATCGAGCGGGACGGCACTTCGCCCTTGCGCGTGATCACGCCGTAATCGGGCATGGTGTCGCGAATGGGAACCGGGATGCGGCCCAGCAGTGCTTTGTCCACATATTTTTCGACGATGGCCTGCGGCTGCATCGACAGCATGGGCGTGGCCTGCAGCAGCTCGAAGGCCGAAAAAAAAGACGGCGTCTCGACCGTTCCCGCGGGCACCACCAGGCCGGCCGATGCGAAAGTCTCCTCGAACAACTGGCGCAGCGCCGTGGCGGGCGGATACAGAATCCAGGGCCAGTCCACCAGCGCGCCCAGATCCGGGCCCGCCCGATCGGACAGCAGCGGGTGATGCGCGCCGGCGACGATCCAGACCGTCTCGCCCGCGAGCGTTTCGTAGTCGTAGAGCGACTGATGCCGCGTCTGGGTGAAGCGCCCCAGCATGATGTCGAGTTTTTTCTCTTCCAGCCAGACGATGAGCTGGTCGCTGCTCTGCTCGAGCACCTTCACCACCAGCAAGGGCCGCAGGCGGTGGATCTCCTGGATCGCCTCGGTCATCAGCCGCGCCGCCGAGCCGGAGATCGCCCCGACCGTCACATGCCCATGACCGCCGCGCTTGAGCGTCTCGAACTCGCTCACGAAGCGGCTGCCCTCGGCCATCGTGGCGCGCGCATAGCGCAGCACGAACAGTCCCAGATCGGACGGCCGCATGTCGCGCGGCAGCCGCTCGAACAGGCGCGCGCCAAAGATCGCCTCGATGTCCGCCAGGGTCTTGGTGGCCGCCGGCTGGGTGACGTGCATTTGCTCGGCGGTGATGCGCAAGTTGCGCACGCGGCCCAGGATGTCCAGAAACTGCAGGTGCCGAAAGCGCAGGGACGCGCACACCTGATCCCAGGACAAAGCGGTGTTTTTTTCGATCATGGCTGCGTGACTCATAACAAATTGGAATGGAATTTAGCAAATATTTGATTGGATTTTGATGAGTACCACTCCTACAGTGCGGCAAATATCAAACACAACAAGCTGGAGACAAACAATGGCAGGTTCCTTGCCCTTGGCCGCCGCGCAAACGCTGCCCGCCGATCTGTACGCGGGAACGCTGGTAGGCCGCGCCTGGGTACCCGAGCAGTCTGGCAGGCCGGCAGGCCCGGCCGTGGTGGCCCTACGCGACGACGGCGTCTACGACATCAGCGCCGCCGCCCCGACGATGACCGCCCTGCTGGAATCCCTCGATCCGGTCGCGCGCGCGCGGCAGACGCCCGGCCGGCGCATCGGCGCATTGGACGATCTGCTGGCCAACAGCGCCGCCGGCCCGCTCGACCGCAGCCGCCCCTGGCTGCTCGCACCCTGCGATCTGCAGGTCATCAAGGCGGCCGGCGTGACCTTCGCCACCAGCATGATCGAGCGCGTCATTGAAGAACGCGCCAAGGGCGACCCCGCAGGGGCAGCCCGGATTCGCGAACACATCCTGGGCAACATCGGCAACCTGGCCGATATCAAGCCCGGCACCGAACAGGCCGCCGAACTCAAGAACCTGCTGATCCGGCAGGATCTCTGGTCGCAATACTTGGAAGTGGGCATCGGCCCCGATGCCGAGATCTTCACCAAGGCGCCGGTGCTGTCGGCGCTGGGCACCGGCGCCGACATCGGCCTGCACCCCGGATCCGACTGGAACAACCCCGAGCCCGAGGTCGTGCTGTCGGTCAATAGCCGCGGTCAGGTGCGGGGCGCGATGCTGGGCAACGACGTCAATCTGCGCGATTTCGAGGGCCGCAGCGCCCTGCTGCTGAGCAAGGCCAAGGACAACAACGGTTCGTGCGCGCTCGGCCCCTTCCTGCGCCTGTTCGACCAGACCTTCGGCCTGGACGATGTACGCAAGGAAATCGTGCGCCTGCGCGTGGAAGGCGAGGAGGGTTTCGTGCTCGAAGGCACCAGCTCGATGGACCAGATCACGCGCGACCCCCTGGACCTGGTCGGGCAGACCCTGAACGCAAGCCATCAATATCCCGATGGCTTCGTACTCTTTCTGGGCACCCTGTTCGCGCCGATCCAGGATCGCGGCGCGCCCGGCGCCGGCTTCACCCACAAAGAAGGGGATCTGGTGCGCATATCCAGCCTCAGGCTGGGCACGCTCAGCAATCGCGTCAGCCGCAGCGACCGGATCCCGCCCTGGTCGTTCGGCCTGAGCGCCCTCATGGCCAACCTGGCCGAGCGCGGACTGTTGTTTTCACCCGCATAACAAAGCAAAGGAGACAAAGCATGACGAATACGACAGCCGGCACGGTTCCGGCCGGGCGCTGGTGGCGCATCATCCCGCCCGCCATCCTGGTCTATATCTTTTCCTTCATGGACCGCACCAACATCGGCTTTGCCATGGCCGGCGGCATGAACGAAGCGCTGCACATCACGCCCTGGCTTTCCGGGCTGGCGGCGGGCATCTTTTTCATCGGCTATGTGCTGCTGCAAGTGCCGGGCGGCCATCTGGCCGAGCATCGCAGCGCCAAGAACTTCATCGGCCTGTCGATCCTGGCCTGGGGCGGCCTGTCCATTCTGTGCGGATTCGTGCAGGACTCCACCCAGCTGATCGCGGTGCGCTTTCTGATCGGCGTGGCCGAAGGCGGCGTCTGGCCGGCCATCTTCGTCATCCTGACCCACTGGTTCCCGAACGAAGAGCGCGGGCGCGCCAATTCGTACTTCATCATGAACATCGCCATCGCGTCCATCATCACCGGACCGTTGTCGGGCTGGATCATCAGCCAGTGGGGCTGGCGCTCCGTATTCATCGCCGAAGGCATTTTGTCGCTGCTGCTCATCCTGGTCTGGTATCCCTTGATCAGCGATACGCCCGACCGGGCCAAATGGATTTCGCGCGAGGAGCGCGACTACCTGAACGCCAGGCTCGCCGACGAGCAGCGCCAGTTGCAGGCTCAGGGCAGCAAGCCCTCGTACGGCGTGATGCTGCGCGACGGCAACCTCTGGAAGCTGGTCCTGGTGTACTTCTGCTACCAGACCGGCATCTACGGTTTTTCGCTGTGGCTGCCCACGCTGCTGCAGAACCTGACCAAGTCCGGCATGACCGAAGTCGGCCTGCTGTCGATGTTTCCCTACATCGCCATGCTCGCGGGCCTGTACTACTTCGGCCGGCGCTCGGACACCAGCGGCAACCGGCGCCGCTACGTGGCCCAGCCCATCATCGGGTTCGCCGTCTGCTTCCTGCTCTCCACGCTGCTCAAGGAAAACGTCTGGGTCTCGTTCGCCCTGCTGGTGGCCTGCGGCGTCTTCATGCAGTCGGCCTCGCCGATCTTCTGGACCATGCCGCCCATCCTGTTCCCCGCGGAAGTGGCCGGCGGCGCGCGCGGCCTGATCAATGCCCTGGGCAATCTGGGCGGATTCCTCGGCCCCTTCGCGGTAGGCTGGCTGCACTCGGCCTTCAACAGCTATGCGGCCGGCATCTACTTCCTGGTGGCCATGCTGCTGATCGGCTTTCTGCTGACCTTGAGCTTGCCGAAAAAGACCGCGGGCCCGGCCTGATCCGGCCCGTTCGAATCCGAGGGCGACACGAATGTCCAGACAACCCAAGAAACCCTTCCGCTCGCGCGAGTGGTTCGCCGCGCCGCACCGCTCCGACATGGCCGCGCTGTATCTCGAGCGCTTCATGAACTATGGGCTGACGCCTGACGAGCTGCGTTCGGGCCGCCCCATCGTCGGCATCGCGCAGACCGGCAGCGACCTGTCGCCCTGCAACCGCATCCACCTGGAGCTGGCCCAGCGCACGCGCGACGGCATACGCGACGCGGGCGGCGTCCCGATCGAGTTTCCCGTCCACCCCATCTTCGAGAACTGCCGCCGCCCCACGGCCGCGCTGGACCGCAACCTGGCCTATCTGGGCCTGGTGGAAGTGCTTTACGGCTACCCCATCGACGCGGTGGTGCTCACCACCGGCTGCGACAAGACCACGCCGGCCTGCGTCATGGCGGCCAGCGCCGTCGACATACCCGCCATCGTCCTGTCGGGCGGCCCCATGCTCGACGGCTGGCATGACGGCGAGTTGGCCGGTTCAGGCACGGTGATCTGGAAGAACCGGCGCAAGCTGGCCGCCGGGGAAATCGACGAGGACGAGTTCCTGCGGCGCGCCTGCGACAGCGCCCCGTCCGCGGGCCACTGCAACACCATGGGCACGGCCTCGACCATGAACGCCGTGGCCGAGGCGCTGGGCCTGTCGCTGACCGGCTGCGCCGCCATTCCCGCCCCGTATCGCGAACGCGGGCAGATGGCCTATGAGACGGGTCGGCGCATCGTCGAGATGGCCTACGAAGACCTGCGCCCGTCGCAGATCCTCACGCGCGAGAGTTTTCTCAACGCGCTGTCGGTGGTCACCTGCGCGGGCGGCTCAAGCAACGCGCAGGTGCACATCATGGCCATGGCCCGGCATGCCGGCGTCGAGCTCGTTGCGGGCGACTGGAGCGGCCACGCCTACGACCTGCCGCTGCTGGTCAATATGCAGCCGGCCGGCAAGTACCTGGGCGAGCGATTCTTCCGCGCCGGCGGCGTACCCGCGGTGATGTGGGAGCTGCACAACGCAGGCAAGCTGCACGGCGAGTGCATGAGCGTCACCGGCAACACGCTCGCCGAGAACCTGCAAGGACGCGAGTCCCGCGACCGAGAAGTCATCTGGCCCTACGCCGAACCGATGATGGAAAAGGCCGGCTTCCTGGGGTTGAGCGGCAATCTCTTTGACTTCGGCATCATGAAGACTTCGGTGATTTCCGAGAACTTTCGCAAGCAGTACCTGAGCCATCCCGGCCAGGAGGGCGTATTCGAGGTGCGCGCCGTGGTGTTCGACGGCTCGGACGATTATCACGAGCGCATCAACGACCCGGCGCTGGACATCGACGAATCCTGCATCCTGGTCATGCGCGGGGCGGGTCCGCTGGGCTGGCCCGGCTCGGCCGAGGTGGTCAACATGCAGCCGCCCGACGCCCTGATACAGCGCGGCGTCATGACCCTGCCCACCCTGGGCGACGGCCGCCAGTCGGGCACCTCCGACAGCCCATCGATCCTGAACGTGTCGCCCGAGAGCGCCGCGGGCGGCGGCCTGTCCTGGCTGCAGACCGGCGACATCATCCGCATCGATCTGAACGCGGGGTCGTGCAATGCGCTGGTCAGCGAAGCGGAAATCGCGCGGCGCAAGCGCACGCAGCCGGCCCCGCCCATTCCCGAGAGCCATTCGCCGTGGGAAGAGCTGTTCCGCGAAAAGACCGGACAGCTGTCCGAGGGCGCCACGCTGGAATTCGCGCTGAAGTACCGTGGGATTGCGCGCAAGACGCCGCGGCATAACCATTGAGCGTCTTTTGATTGGACGGCTGCGGGTTCTCGATCCGCCTGCGAGGTATCGGACCGCGCCCCGCAGGCTCCCGGTGCGGCAAGCTCGGGCGCCTGTGAAACTCAATCCTGCTGAGGCCTCATCCGTAGCGATCCCGCACGCGCTGCAACCGCGGCGGCTACCGGCCGGCGTTCAGGCGGGACGCGCGGACGGCAGGCCGCGCCGCATCGCCTCCACCAGCACGACCGCGACCAGGCAGCCGCACGCTGCCACCAGGTAGATCGCGGCGTAGCCGTGGTTCGTGGAGATGTAGCCCGCCAGGGGTCCGGCCACCGCCAGCGCCACGTCGAAGAAAACCGAGAACACGCCGATGGCCGCGCCGCGGCTGCCGGGCGAGACGCGAGTCACGACCTCCACGCCCAGCGACGGGAACACCAGCGAGAAACCCATGCCGGTGAGCGCGGCGCCGGCCAGCGCCAACTCGGGATTGGGCGCCAGCCAGAGCAAGGCCAAGCCCAGCGCCTCGACCAGCAGCGAACCGGCCGCGACCTTGAAGCCGCCAAAGCGCGGTATCCAGTTGCCCGAGATCAGGCGCACCAGGATCAGCGCACAGCCGAACACGGTGAGCGCCGAGGCGGCACCCTCCCAATGATGGCTGGCGTAGTACAGGGTGACGAAGATCGTCAGCATGCCCATCCCCAGGGTGCCCAGGCACAGGCCGCCGCCGAAGGGCAGCACACGCGCCACGACGCTGCGGTAGGCCATGCGCGCGCCGTGCTGCATGGGCGGGGCCGGACGCGACCAGGAGATCGCCAGGCTGAGCAGCCCCAGCACCAGCACCGCGGCGCCGATGGCGCCGAAGCTCAAATCCCCTGCCACGAGCACGCCCAGGGGCGCGCCCAGCGCCAGGCCGCCGTAGGTGGCCACGCCGTTCCAGGAAATGACGCGGGCCGTATGCGCATTGCCCACCTGCAGCAGGCCCCAGGTGATGCCCGAGTTGGAAACCTGGCTTTCGCACAGGCCCAGCATGCAGCGCGACACCAGCAGCGCGCCCAGGCTGAATGCCGGGCTGCGCTCGAAGGCATAGGCCATCAGCAGCAGCACGCCGCTGGCCGCACCGACGACCTGACCGCGCATCACCGAGCGCTTGGGGCCGATGGTGTCGGACAGTTTGCCGGCCGGCGCGCGCGTGATCAGCGTGGCGATGGACTGCATGCTCACCGCCAGGCCGGTCATCACCGGTCCGTAGCCCAGCACGTCGTGCACATAGCCCGGCAGAACCGCCAGCTGCAGGCCGACCATCAAATAGCAGAAGAACGTGAAGAGAACGCAGGGAACGATCCGCAGCGTGACCTTGAGCACGCTCTGGGGCGATTCCGGATGCACATGGGTGCTCATGCCGCCGACTATCCTTGCCCGATCGCCGGGCTTACCATTGCGCCACTGCGGGCGAAGCCCAGCATTTTATCTCAAACCAAGGGTAATCCCTTATCTTATTCGA
Organism: Bordetella sp. FB-8; assembly: GCF_000382185.1. Classification (NCBI taxonomy): domain Bacteria; kingdom Pseudomonadati; phylum Pseudomonadota; class Betaproteobacteria; order Burkholderiales; family Alcaligenaceae; genus Bordetella; species Bordetella sp. FB-8. Next base: position 3,710,310 of record NZ_KB907784.1, read on the forward strand.
TGAAGGTGGCACCGGATATGAAACGCACTCTGTTTGGCCTGGCCCTGGCCTGCGCGCCCCTGCTCGCCCACGCCAGCTGCGAAGATAATTTCGCGAGGTGGACGCAACAGTTGCAGCCGGGCCGTGCGCTCGACCAGGACCGCGCCGCGGTCTGCAAGGCCTGGCCGGCCAACGAGGCATTGACGATCGCAGCGCTGCCCTTGACGCGGCCGGGCAATACCGACATCCAGGGCACCGACGATCTCGAAGTGCTCGTCGCCGATACGGCCACCGGAGCGATCGTGGCGCATCGGTTCGAGAAATCGGCGCTGCAGTTCGACGCGGTGGCGATCAGGGACCTCGTCATCGACACCGCGCCCTATCAGCTCACGCCGCAACTGCGCGCCTTCGGCATCCGCGTGGACTACGACAATATGTCGCGCGCCAGCCCTTACGAGGCCAAGGCGCTGAGCCTGTATGTGATGGAAGGCGCCAGGCTGCGCAAGGTGCTCGGCGGCCTGACGGTGAAGGAGTCGGGCGGCGAATGGGACGAGAATTGCGCCGGCACGCGGCACGAAACGGAGCGCACCCTTGCCATGGGGGCCGCGGACAAGAGCGGCTATGCGGCGCTGAGAGTGACTTCCAAGACGGATACGACCGTAAGCGCCCTGACCGCCGGCAACTGCGTCGATCACACAAAGACAGCCAAGCCGTCGATCGCGACGCTGCCATATCGGGATGGGCGTTATGAGGTGCCCAAGGATATGCGGTACAGCGACTGATCGGGCCCAGGGTCCCGGCCCGAGCCTGCCCGATGTCGTCCAGAGCGATCAGTCCTCGTACTCAATTTCCGTGTCGCCGCAGTCCAGCACTAACGAATGAATGCGAACCTCGCACCACTCGCGAAACATCTTGAGCGTGCGATTGCGCGGCCATAACTCCGGATCGGTGTACCAGTCCTCAAGTACACGCTCGAAGAGCGTCTTCCAGTTGCGCTGAATCCAACGCACACCCGGATGATCCAGATCATCGCTATCGTCTGTCGGAATCAGGTACGCGGAGGGTTCTTTATGTGCGTCGGCCAGCGTGACGGGGGTGTCCGACCGCGTCGGATCTGCCGCGTTGATCCACTCGACAAACACCGCCGTCGGCAAAATGATGGCCACAACGCGATTGGAAACGAACAGAGGTTCAAGTGTCATACGATCGGATTGGTCTTGTCGCAGAAGTCCGAATGCTAATGCGAGATAGCCATCCCGGTATGCGCATCGTTTGCCTCTAGAGCGGCTGGCCAGGGTTGCCCACATCGTCACTGGCTGGCCGTTCCTATAACGTTGTGCGTAAGCAAGCCATAGGAACTCAGGCGTGGGCAACTTTTCGGAAAGTCTGATCGCGACCCGGAAGAAATATTCGCTGAGCGGATCTCCCATACCGAAAAGCTGACGACCAGAGCGATGCCACGCCGAAAGCCAAGGAGCCTGTCGAAATAAGCCGCCGTCGTTCGTCGTATAAGGTAACCACTTCAGGAGACTTCCATGCCCCGTTACATGATCCAAGTTCGCGCCACCGCCCTGAGCGAAGCAGGCGACTTTCCCGATGATCCGACGCTCGTGCCGCGCATGATGGCCTTCCACGACGAGATGGCCAAGGCCGGCGTGCTGCTCGATGGCGCCGGCCTGCAGCCCAGCAGTCAGGGATTTCGCGTGCAGTACGACGCCGCTGGCCAGGTGAACATCATGGACGGCCCCTTCGCCGAGACCAAGGAGCTGATCGCCGGCTATACGCTGATCGAGGTGCGATCCCGCGACGAAGCGCTGGCCTGGGCGCAGCGCTTCCCGGCGCCGTTTCCCGGCCAGTCATGTTGCATCGAGGTGCGCCCGCTGATGGGCGGCATCGATCTGCCGCCCGACGATGCCGAGCGCATCATCCGCGAACAACTGGCCGCCATCAAGCAGGGCGGATGACGCCTTCCATCGAGGCCGTCTGGCGCCTGGAAGCCAGGCGCCTTACCGGGGCCATGCTGCGTGCCGGCGCTGAACTGGCCCTGGCCGAAGACTGCGTCCAGGACGCGCTGGTGGCCGCGCTGCAGCGCTGGCCGGCCGAGGGCTGGCCCGAACGGCCCGGCGCCTGGTTGATGACCGCTGCGAAGCACCGGCTGCTGGACCGGATGCGCCACGAGCAGATGGCGGCGCGGGAACAGCAGGCGCTGGGCGCCGATGCCGATGCCCTGGCGACCCACCTGGCACCGGACCCGCTGGACATCTTGCTGGCCGGCGAGGCCGACGAGGTGGGCGACGACGCCTTGAAGCTGATGTTCATCGCCTGCCATCCCAAGCTGGCGCGCGAGGCGCAATGGGTGCTCACCTTGCGCCTGGTGGCCGGATTGACGGTGGCCGAAATCGCGCGCGCCCTGTTCGCCAAAGAGGCCACCATCGCGCAGCGCATCACGCGCGCCAAGGCGCAACTGGCTGGAGAGCCCTTCGAACTGCCGCCGGCATCCGCGCGCGCCGCGCGCCTGGAAACCGTCTGCACGGTGCTGTACCTGATGTTCAACGAAGGCTACGCCGCCACTAGCGGCGCCGAGTGGACGCGGCCGACCCTGTGCCTCGAAGCGCTGCGACTGGCGCGACACCTTGCCGCCCTGCTTCCGACATACCCAGACGCACAGGCCCTGCTGGCGTTGATGGAGTTGCAAGCCTCGCGCTTGCCGGCGCGCACGGATGGGCTGGGCCGTCCCGTGCTGTTGCTGGAGCAGGACCGGCGCCGCTGGGACCCCCTGCTGGTGCATCGCGGCCTGGAGGCCTTGGCTCGCTGCCGCCGCCTGAATGCGCTGCGACCACAGGGGCCGGGTCCCCTCGCCCTGCAGGCCGAGCTGGCGGCAGTGCATGCCCGCTCCAGCTCCGCTGAAGAGACCGACTGGCCTCAATTGCTGCGGCTCTACGACGCGCTGTTCGCGCTGCAACCCAGCCCGGTCGTTGCGCTCAACCGCGCCGTTGCGCTGAGCCACGTCAGCGGCCCGGCGCAGGCTCTCGCGCTGGTGGAGACGCTGCCCCTGAACGGCTATCCCTGGTGGGCCAGCGTGCGAGCCGACCTGCTGCAGCGCCTGGGTCGCGTCGAACAAGCACGTGCGGCCCTGCGTCAGGCGATAGCCTGGACCGGCAACGAGCGTGAGCGCGTGTTGCTAATGGAGCGTCTGGAGCGGAATTGACGTTCAAGGTAAGCGTCGCGGCTCTGATCGAACGAATCAAGACCCTTTCGGCACCTGCACTGTTAGTGCGTCGATGATCGAGGTGGGAATTGCATTCATCCGAGCGACGGCATCCACGAACACGGCTTCAGGCGCGGCCGTAGGCCGGCCTGGCGCCGCGCAGTCCATCGGCGTCTGAACGATGGAAAAGCCACCACAGGCATCGATCGCCTTCAAACCGGCAAATAAACCGGCATGTAATCCGGTAAGATAGCGCCGATCATGCCTTAAAATCCACTGATTTATATGGAAAAACCCCGTTGTCGATCCGGTATAAGATCCGGTACACTTTTGCCATGGATACGACAAGCATGGGACCGATGGTTCCCGATGAGGCATCCCGGCTTCTTGACGATGACATTCTGCCGCTCGTGGCAGAAGCGAATCAACTGGCGGGCCGAATTCATCCCATCTTGCGAGACTCGATCGGTGATCTCGTCCGTTCGATGAACTGCTATTACTCGAATTTGATCGAGGGTCACGACACGCATCCGCGCGACATCGACCGGGCGCTTGCCAACGACTTTTCGACCGAACCCAAGAAGCGTGACCTGCAGAAGGAAGCGGTCGCACATATCCATGTTCAGCGGTTGATCGATACGGGGCGCGATCCCGATGCTTGGCCGGCGTCCGCGGCTTATGCGTCGTGGCTGCATGAAGAGTTTTGCTCGCGGCTACCGCCGGAGATGCTCTTCGTTGCCGACGAGAAGACTGGGGAGCGGCTCGAGATCGTTCCCGGCGCATGGCGCAAGCGAGACGTGCAGGTCGGCCGGCACATTCCGCCGCCGCATGAAGACCTGCCTCGCTTCATGTCGCGTTTCGATGCGGCCTATGGATCGCCGCCGCTCAGCAGGTCCCGGCAAATTCAGACTGTCGGTGCCGTCCATCATCGCCTGCTTTGGATCCACCCCTTCCTCGACGGCAATGGCCGTGTCGCGCGGTTGATGTCACATGCCTTATTCAAGCGGCTCGGGGTCGGAACCAGCCTTTGGTCAGTGGCGCGGGGCTTGGCGCGCGATGAGGCACGCTACAAGGCGTTGCTCGCGCAGGCCGATAGGCCGCGCGAAGGTGGCCTCGACGGGCGTGGCAACTTGACTCAGCGCGGGCTGATCGAGTTCTGCAAATTCTTCCTCGATCGCTCAGTCGATCAGATCCGTTTCATGAGTGGACTGCTCGAACCCGCGACGCTGCTGACGCGCATCGAAATCCACATCGAAGAGGAGGTGCGGGCGAAGCGACTGCTCCGTGGCAGCTTTGCGGTACTGCGCGAAGCCGTGATGAGTGGTGAAGTCGAGCGCTCGAAGATTCCCGCGCTCACCGGATACGAGGAGCGCGGCGCGCGCAATGTCACGGCGGGGCTGGTCGAACGGGGGATGCTGACCGCAGCGACCCATCGCGCGCCCCTGCGCCTGGCTTTTCCTGTCGACGTGGCCGAGCGCTGGTTCCCCAATCTCTACCCTGCCAACGCGGGATCGCGGACATGACTGAGAAGATCGTCGAACTCATCCGGCGATTTTCGCCGATGTCGCCTCACTCGAAGGAGTGGGACTTTCTCATGCCCGGTCCGGGCCGGCCTCAGCGGTGGCATGAAATTGGAGACGAGTTCCGCGTCCTGATAATTGCCGATCCAGGGGCCGGCAAGACATTCGAATCCCAGACGCGTGCGCGTCGGATCAAGGAGCGTGGCCGTCACGCGCGTTGGCGCATATCGCAACCCCGGCGACCTAAAGCGGCTCTATGTTCTGATGCACCGCTACATCCGGACTGACGAGGATACCGATCGCATTGGGAAGGGTGTCTATTCGCCGATGCTTCGCGACAATGCGCAGGACGGTCGCAACACCTTGTTCAACATGCTGGTCGAGGTGCCCGGCTCTGAGGCCTATGCGGCCATAAAGGCACTCGAAGAGGAGCATCCCGTGTCCGATTATCGGCGATGGATGGCGGTGCGGGCGCGTGAGCGTGCAACGCGGGATGCCGACGAGCCGCTTTGGACGGTCGAGCAGGTCCGCGACTTTTCGGAAAAGGGCGACAACTGATGTATCGCTGACAGAACTGCGTGTAGCGCAAGGTCCGCTGGCCTGGGTTTGCTGCGACGCACTCTTCCCACAGCAACTGCAATGTCACGCCCTTGCGGCGCAGCTCCCGCCGGCGAGAAGATGTTCGCCGTCTACGCCGTGCAAACAGGATACATGAGAGTCGAAGGACATCCGGCGTATCTATCGGGGGACGTTCATCGCGGCAAACGGCTTTACCGGCGAAAGCGCCGCACAGCGCGCTACGGATGGGCATGCGGATCTGGTCGCCCTCGGTCGGATGTTCATTTCCAGTTGGTCGCTGGCGCGCGGCATTTCGGGAAATGGCTGCGATGGAGCCACTGCCGCATCTGGCACATAAAGCGGCCCCTCGGACGTCCGAAGCTACGTGCCACTGGGCGTCTGCTTCTGGCCAACAAGAGACCGTTATCGGACCAGCTTTCGACCATATTCCCAATTTCCTTGGGAAATGCAGGCCCTGTTGTCGTCGGGCCCCGTTGCCTGTCTCGCTATAGACATCGAGCAGATCTATTGAAGATCCGCTCAAGCCTTTCATCATCCCTGCGTCAGCACGTCTCGCTTGGCCTCTTTGTCGAAATAATCGCAGACGAAGTCGACAAACGCCCGCACCTTCGGGCTGACCAATCGCTGCGACCCATGCAGCACCCAGACTTCTGCCGCGGGCTCTGCCGAAAGCCCCCAGCTTACGAGGCGGCCTGACGCAAGCGCGTCGACGGCGATCGAGCGCGGGATCATTGCCGCCCCGGCTCCGGCGATCACGGCATCGCGAATGGACAGGGGTGAAGCCAGGCGCAATACCGCCTGCGGATGGAACTGCGCTTCCTGGCCGCTTGCCTCGTCGACGACATGCCATGGTTTGTCGTCGGACACCCCGGGGCGCATGACGGCGGGAAACCTGGCCGGCGGACCCGCCTGTGCAGCGGCGGCGGGGCGCGCAAGACCGGGCGGTGCGACGAGCACCTGGCGATTGCGAAGAAAGCATCGGCCTACCAGATCGCTGTCGGGCGGGTTCACGCGCACGACGACATCGAACGCCTGGGCGACCAGGTCGACGAACCGATCGTCCGACGACGCTTCGAGCAGAACCTCCGGATAGGCGTCGCGGAACGCGGCCGCGAGCGGGCCCAGACTGGTGTGGGCGAACAGCATGGGCACGCTGACCCGCAGCCGCCCGCTCGGACGGCCGAGACCGGCCTTGACGTCCTGCAGCGCTTCGGCGATCTCGCCGATTCTCGACCCGGTGCGCGCGTGCAGGACGGCGCCCTCTTCGGTGAGCCGCAAGGTGCGCGACCCGCGCTCGATCAGGCGTACGCCGAGGCTGTCTTCCAGTTCGCGTACGTGCCGAGACAGCGTGGCTTTGGGTTGGCCGCTCGCGCGGCTGGCGCGGCCGAAACCGCCGTGGACCGCAACGAGGTTGAAGTCGGCGAGAGCGAGAAGGTCCAAGAAGGTTCCATATTTGAGACGAACAATCTCAATATTTTAGTCTATGCACCGATTTCGAGACGTAATAATCTTCAATCACCGGGACAAACCGCCATGCCGCCTTCATGAGGCCGGCGATAACGCGATTCCGTCCAACCTCGAAAACCTGCCGACCATCAAGGAACCCATCATGACCTCAATCACCGAAACCAAGCGTGTGCTGTTCATCGGCCAATCGCCCGAGACAGTCGATTTTTCGGATCCGGCGCTCCCGCCCGGTTTCGACGCCGCGAAAATCCATGCCGGCATCGCGATCGGCATGCAGTTGATGGCCGATCGCGGCTGGGCGGCCGACCTATGTCTCGTGCAGCCGGACGCGTCCGCAGCCGATGCGGTAAAGCAGCGACTCGCCGACGTGAGCTATGACGCCGTCGTCATCGGAGGCGGCCTGCGCATCCCGCCCAAGAGCCTGCTGCTCTTCGAGCAACTGGTGAACGCGGTGCACCAGGGTGCCCCCTGCGCGGCCATCGCCTTCAATACGACGCCGCAAGATACGGCGGATGCGGCAGCGCGATGGATCGATGGGTTGCGGAACTAAATCGACCAGAGCGTCATAACGAACTCTGTGTCGCCAACCAATCAGGCTGCCGCCTCTGCGACCGGCAATAGCGGCCTGCTCCGCGTTCGAGCAGCTGAACCGCGCGCAGACGGGTGTCGCGCTGCGCAATAGGCTGAAAAGCGTGGTGGTCGGGGAGGCGACGGTGCACTCCCCTGACGAATGAGCAGCAGCCCCGACAGCGCCACCGCCAGCAGAGCTTAGGCGCGTTTACTCCACGCCCTGGCTGGTCAGGAAGTCTTCGTAGTTGCCGCGGTAGTCGTTGATGCTGCCGTCGGCCTTGATCTCGATGACCCGGCTGGCCAGGCCGCTGACGAATTCGCGGTCGTGCGAGACGAAGAACAGCGTGCCTTCGTATTTTTCCAGTGCGAACTGCAGCGACTCGATCGATTCCATGTCCAGATGGTTGGTGGGCTCGTCGAGCAGCATGACGTTGTGCCGGCCCAGCATCAGGCGGCCGAAGGTCATGCGGTTCTTCTCGCCACCCGACAGCACCTTGGGCGCCTTGGGCAGGTCGTCGCCGGAGAACAGCAGGCGGCCCAGCGCCGAACGCACGGACTGGTCGTCGTCGCCCGGCTGGCGATAGTCGTCCATCCAGTCGAACAGATTAATGTCGGTCTGCTGGAACTGGTCCGACACGTCCTGCGCCATATAGCCCAGGTCGGCGTTCTCCGACCACTTGACCGTGCCCTGGGTGGGTTCCAGGTCGCCGGCCAGCAGGCGCAGCAGCGTGGTCTTGCCCACGCCGTTGGCGCCGATGATGGCGACCTTCTCGCCCGCGTCGATCATGGCCGAATAGCCCTTGAACACGAACCCCGCCTCGTCCGTGTAGCGCTTGCCCAGGTTTTCGATGGTGACCGCCAGGCGGTGCATGACCTTGGTCTGCTCGAAGCGGATATAGGGATTCTGGCGCGACGAGGGCTTGACCTCGACCTGCTCGGCCTTGATGCGGTCGATCTGCTTTAAGCGCGAGGTGGCCTGGCGCGCCTTGGACTTGTTGGCCGAGAAGCGCCGCACGAAGTCCTGCAGGTCGCTGATGCGTTCCTTGGCCTTGGCGTTGCTGTTGCTCTGGCGTTCGCGCGCCTGGGCCGAGGCCAGCATGTAGTCGTCGTAGTTGCCGGGGTAGATGCGCAGCTCGCCGAAATCCAGGTCGGCCATGTGGGTGCAGACCTGATTGAGGAAGTGGCGGTCGTGGCTGATGATGATCATCGTGCTGCGGTAGCCATTGAGCACGCCTTCCAGCCAGCGGATGGTGTTGATGTCCAGGTTGTTGGTCGGTTCGTCCAGCAGCAGCACGTCGGGGTTGGAGAACAGCGCCTGCGCCAGCAAGATGCGCAGCTTCCAGCCGGGCGCGATTTCGCGCATGGGCAGGTTGTGCTGGTCGACCGCGATCTCCAGGCCCAGCAGCAGCTCGCCGGCGCGCGCCTCGGCAGTGTAGCCGTCGTACTCGGCGAACATGGCTTCGAGGTCGGCGGCGCGCATGTAGTCGTCTTCGCTGGCCTCGGGGTTGGCGTAGATGGCGTCGCGCTCGTTCATGGCGGCCCACATCTCGGTGTGGCCCATCATCACCACGTCCAGCACGCGCAGGTCTTCGAAGGCGAACTGGTCCTGGCGCAGCTTGCCCAGGCGCACGCCGGGATCGAGCGACACATTGCCGCTGGACGACTCCAGGTCGCCGCCGATGATCTTCATGAAGGTCGACTTGCCCGAGCCGTTGGCCCCGATCAGGCCGTAGCGGTTGCCCTCGCCGAACTTGACGCTGACGTTTTCAAATAGCGGCTTGGGGCCGAACTGGATGGTGAGATTGGCAGTGGAGATCACGGAGGGGCGTCGAAAAATGCTAGTAAAACCAAGCATTTTACGTTCTTTTCCAGAATCGGCCTTTACGCCTCGAAGTGGGCGGGGTACCCGCCGGTGCGTGGCTCCTTTCCGCGTTAACAGGCCCCAGGCAATGCCATATCCGCGTAGCGAACCTGCGTTATCCTGCCGTACCGCAAGGAGAACCCCCGTGCCTGACTCATTTGAAACCATTCAAGTCGTCTACAGCCCGCAAACCGCCACGATCTGGATGAACCGCCCGGACGTGCGCAACGCGCTCAGCCCCACGCTGATCAGCGAGCTGACCCAGGCTTTCCACGTCCTGGGCGAAGACCCGGGCATCCGCGCACTTGTCCTGGCCGGGCACGGCAAGGCTTTTTGCGCCGGCGCCGACCTCAATCGCATGAAGGAAAGCGCGCAGGCGCCCGAGGCCGAGAACCGCGCCGACGCCCAGGCGCTGGCCACCCTGCTCCACACCGTGCACACTTGTCCCAAGCCGGTGATCGCCCGCATTCACGGCCCCTGCATGGCCGGCGGCCTGGGGCTGATCTCGGCCTGCGACGTGGCGGTGGCCGCCCAGCAAGCCAAGTTCGCACTCACCGAAACCCGGCTGGGCCTGATTCCGGCCATGATCTCGCCCTATGTGCTGCGCGCCATGGGCGAACGGGCCGCGCGTCGATGGTTCCTGACCGGCGAAGTCATCACGGCTGCCGAAGCCTGGCGCATAGGTCTGGTGCACGAGCTGTGCGAGGCCGGCGAGATCGACCAGCGCGTGCGCCAGCTGCTCGAATCTTTCATGCTGGCCTCCCCGGCGGCGATGGCCGAATGCAAGCGCCTGATCCGCGATGTGGCAGGCCAGCCCATCGGAGCCCCGATCATCGAACAAACCATTTCCCGGCTGGCCGCGCAACGCGCCACGCCCGACGGCCGCGAAGGCCTGGCTTCGTTCCTGGAAAAGCGCAAGCCGGCCTGGGTGATCGAGCGGGACGACGATCCGGGCGCTTGATCGATCAGGCGCCCGGATCAGCCTCCTGCTGGCCGCCGAACCGCTGCACCCGGTCAGCCACGCCACGACGGTGCGCGTGCGCAACGGCCAGACTTCGCTCTTTGACGGCCCTTTTGCCGAAACCAAGGAGCAGCTCGCCGGCTTCTACCTGGTCGACGCCAAGGACCTGAACGAGGCCATCCAGATCGCGGCGGGAATACCGCCCGCGCGCTACGGCAGCATCGAGGTGCGGCCTGTGCGGGAGCTGGCGGTGCCGCGGCCCTAGGCCGCGCCGCTCAATGCTCGTGCTCGTCGAGCACCAGGTGGGCCATGCCTTTCTCGGTGGCGAGGCCCACCTTCTGGCCGATCGGCAGCGTAGCCTTGGTGCGCACGTGGCCATAGGGCAGCCCCGTGACGACCGGCACCTTGAGCGTCTTGCGCAGCCATTTGACGACCTCGGGCATGTCGTAGCCCGCATCGTGCGCCGCCAGGCGATAGTCGCTGAAATGGCCCAGTACGATGGCCTTCTGCTGCTCGAGCACGCCGGCCTGCCATAGCTGGGCCAGCATGCGCTCGACCCGGTAAGGGTGTTCGCCCACGTCTTCCAGGAAGAGGATGCCCTTCTTGACCCTGGGCAGATAGGGCGTGCCCAGGAGCGAGGCCACCATGGCCAGGTTGCCGCCCCACAGGATGCCGCGCGCGTCCACCGGGTCTGCGTCCCGGGTCTCGAAGCTGAGGATTTCCAGCTCGCCGCGCATCAGCTCGCCGAACAAGGCCAGGGTAAGTTCGTCGGGCTTGTCGGCGCCGAAGTCGGAGGCGGCGCAAGGCCCGGTATAGCTGACCGTGCCCGTGCGCGCCAGCAGCGCCAGATTGAAGGCGGTGAAGTCGCTCAGGCCCACGAAGCGCTTGCCGCTGTCGGCCATGGCCTTCCAGTCGATCAGGGGCAGCAGGCGCGACAGGCCGTAGCCGCCGCGCGTGGCCATGACGATGGGATGCTTTTGCCTGATGGCGCGTTGCAGGCCGGCCAGACGCTGCTTATCGGTGCCCGCGAAGCGCTGGTGCACGGCTTTCGCGGCGCGGTCGATGGCGGCCTTGAAGCCTTCGGCCGCGAGACGTTCGCAGGCCAGATCCAGCGCTTGGGGGTTGTGCACCGCCGACGACGGAGAGATCAGATAGGCGCCGCGGGTCATCGGGGCATGCGCGCGAGGATGGGCGCCGTGCCCGTCGTCGTGATGATGGGGGTCGTCGCGATGTTCGCACGCGTCGTCGCACAGATGTCCTGCCTCGCCATGTTTGGCCCGCGCGTTCTTGTTCTGCTTTTTTTGGTTCATGCTTTAGGTTTCCTTGCGTCGGCGCTCGCGGAAGAATCCGCGCAGAATGTCTGCGCTGGATTCGGCCATGACGCCGCCGCGTAAGGTGGTGTGATGATTGAGTTGATCGATCGCGCCCAGGTCCAGCACGCTGCCGCAGGCGCCGGTCTTGGGATCGGCGGCACCGAACACCACCCGCGCCAGCCGCGCGTGCAGCATGGCGCCCATGCACATGGCGCAGGGTTCCAGCGTGACGTATAGCGACAGGCCAGGCAGGCGGTAGTTATCCAGATGCGCGGCTGCGGCGCGCAGCGCGACGATCTCGGCGTGCGCGGTGGGGTCGCTGTCGGTGATGGTGCGGTTGTAGCCCGTGCCCAGCACGGTGCCGACCGCGTCGACCACGACGGCGCCCACGGGCACCTCGCCGGCTGCGGCGGCCAAGCCGGCCTGCTCCAAGGCCAGCGCCATCATGCGCTCATCCAGATCGACGGCCGGCACCGCAGCGGGCGGGCCCGCCTGGGCCGCCGCCATATCAGCCACGATAGGCCCGCGCGTTCAAGGTGATGCCGCTGGCCAGGCTGGTCACGGCCACTTCCAGCAGCTGGTACAGCTCGGCATTGTCGTCATAGCGCGCCTGGTTGAGGTTGGACACCCGCCCTTCCTCGATGAAGCCCCAGGCCCGGCTGCGCTGGTCTTTGTGCCGCGGGTCCCATACGCCGAAGGCGTAGCCGCCCTGGCCCCGGATAAGCGAGAAGCACGGGATATCGGTATAGCCGTCGCCCACGAACACCATCTGCCTGAGCGGCACGCGCAAGCGGTCGGCGGGCACTTTGCGGTTGACCTCGAAAGGCTTGCCGCGAAACTCGGCTCCGATGATGCCCTTCTGAATATGGAAGATGTAGCGCGTCTTGTCGGTGAAACTGACCAGACGCCGCGCAAAAGCAATGCCGCCGTCTTCGCCGTAGGCGAACTCGGAGGCCCAGATCTCGGTGAACTCGTGCGCGATAGGCGTGTTGCGCACCACGTCGCCGATGCCGCTGGAGATCAGGTAGAACTCCAGCTGCACCTTGGGGTGGGTGGCGCGCACCGCATCGCGCAGGCGTTGGAACAGCGTGGTGACGCCATCATGCAGAGGCAGACGCGCGCCCCAATCGCGCAGTTTCTCGCGCGTGATCGGGCCACCGTGCGCGCCGGCGCGCGACAGCTCGATCATGCGGTAGAGATAAGCGGGAACCGGATCCCAATCGTCATCCGACAGCAGCGGGCCGACCGATTCTTTCCAGAAAGCCGCGGTGTCCACGCCCAGGCTTTCCAGCAAGCCCGTGGTGCTATCGGGCGCCAGCGTATCGTCGAAATCGAAAACCAGAGCGATGACGTCGGACATGAAGGGACGCGGCGGATGACTACTTCTGGGCCGGCGCCGCCGGAACGGGGACGGGCGCGTAGTCGGTCTGGCTCGGCTGCGCGGGCACCTGGTATTGATACTCGCGCAGCACGCCGCCGCCGCCCACGCTGCCTTCGGTGCGCGTGGGATCCTGCATCATTTCCCTGCAGGTCGCCTGCTGGTCGGCAGGCAGGAGCTTGCAGCGATCGAGCGCGTTCTGGTTATAGTTCTGGCTGCCTTCGGTCAAGCCGCCCAGCAAAGCCTGCTGGCGCGCTGCGCCGGCTTCCTTCAGGCAGGTCGCCAAATCTTCGCTGGTATGGCCGGATTTGCAGAGCGCCACCTGGCGCTGGTACTGGGCTTCGATACCGGCCTTCTGGGCCGGGCTTACGCTTGCCGATTGGGCCGCCAAAGCCACACCCGAGGCCAAAGCAAACACGGACGCGCCCCCGAGGACCAGAGCCACACGCCGTGACAGGACGAGAGGATTGAGCATGACATACCTCCTTCTTGGAACGGACGCTCGCGAAAGCGGCGCCTCGAGTCAGATTGTGGCACGATTGCGTCGCGACACCCGTACGATACATTGCAGCATATTTCATCATATTTACTGATTTTTCAGCCCCCTTGCTGGCCGGCCAGCGCCCACCGATGCCCATAGACATGACCCTGCCCGCTTCTTTCCCGAACACGTCGGACCGCTCCGTCCTGCTTTCCTCGCTTGCACAAACGCCCTGGGACGTGGTGGTCATCGGCGGCGGGGCCACCGGCCTGGGCACGGCGGTGGACGCGGCCTCGCGCGGCTTTCGCACGCTGCTGGTGGAAGGGGCCGATTTCGCCAAGGGCACCTCCAGCCGCGCCACCAAGCTGGTGCACGGCGGCGTGCGCTACCTGGCCCAGGGCAACATCTCGCTGGTGCGCGAAGCCCTGCGCGAACGCGGCCTGCTCCATCGCAATGCGCCGCACCTGGCCTGGCCGCTGGGCTTCGTGGTGCCGGCCTATCGCCTCATCGACAAACCTTTCTATGGCATAGGCCTGAAGATCTACGACCTGCTGGCGGGTCGTCTCAATCTCAAGCCCAGCCGCTGGCTCTCGCGCGACCAGGCCCTGGCGCATGCCCCCACCCTGGCTCAGCAGCAAGGCGGCCGGGCGCTGCGCGGGGGCATCCTGTACTACGACGGCCAGTTCGACGACGCGCGGCTGGCCATCGCGCTGATGCGCACCCTGCAAGACCTGGGCGGCACCGCGGTCAACTATGTGCGCGCGCGCGGCCTGGTGCAGGCCGAAGGCCGTATCACCGGGGTTGAATTGGAAGACGCGGAAACCGGCGCCGAATTAGGCGCGGTGCGCGCGCATTGCGTGGTCAACGCGACGGGCGTCTGGGTCGACGCGGTGCGCCGCATGGACGAGCCCGACGCTCCGGGCATGGTGGCACCCAGCCAGGGCGTGCACCTGACGCTGCCGCGCGAGTTCCTGCCGGGCGAGGACGCCATACTCATACCCAAGACCGACGACGGGCGCGTACTGTTCGTGGTGCCCTGGAACGGCCACACCCTGGTCGGCACCACCGATGCGCCGCGCGCCGACCTGCCGCTCGAGCCCAGGGCCTCGGATGCCGACGTGGATTTCATCCTGGGCACGGCTGCGCGCTACCTGAGCCGCGCACCCACCCGCGCCGACGTCACCAGCGTCTGGGCCGGCCTGCGTCCCCTGGTCAAACATACGGGCGAGGCCGCCACCAAGACGCTGTCGCGCGAGCACACCATCCTCGTGTCGCGTTCCGGCCTGGTCACCGTGACGGGCGGCAAATGGACGACCTACCGCCGCATGGCCCAGGACGTGCTCGATACCGCGATCGAAAAGCACCTGTTGCCGGCCGCAGCCTGCCGTACCGAGTCGCTGCCGCTGCACGGCTCGCCGGGCGATCCGGCCAGGCTGGCGGCCAAGTCCGGCACGCCAGACAGCTATTACGGCACCGACCTGCCTGCCCTGCGCGCTCTGCCCGGCACCGAACATATGCTGGTCGCCGCCAGCGGCCTGACCGAGGCACACGTACGCCACGCCGCGCGCTTCGAGCTGGCGCGCACCATCGAGGACGTGCTGGCGCGCCGCAACCGCGCCCTGTTCCTCGATGTGCGCGCCGCGCTGGCCGCCGCGCCCGAGGTGGCGCGCATCCTGGCCGACGAACTCGGCCGCGACGAGGTCTGGAAGGCCGCCACCCTGAAGGATTTCGAATCCGTCGCCCGGCAATATCTGCCGGCCTGAAGCGGCCGCGCGCCGCGCCCTGGACGCCATCTCCCGACACCCATCCATGACCACCTACGACAAACTGCAAGAACTGCTGCGAGCCCATCAGATCGACTACAAGCTGGTGCAGCACGCGGCGGCCGGAAAGTCCGAGGAAGTGGCCGCCCTGCGCGGCACCGAGGTCAGCCAGGGCGCCAAGGCACTGGTGTGCCGGGTAAAGATCACCTCCAACACGCGCAAGCACGTGCTGGCCGTGTTTCCCGCCGATCGCCAGGCGGACCTGGACGCGGTGGCCGCGGCCGTGGGCGGCAAGAAGGCTTCGCTGGTGCCGCACGAGCTGGCACGCGAACTGACCGGCTGCGAGATCGGCGCCATTCCGCCCTTCACCTTCAATGCGCAGCTACAGTTGCTGGTGGACCCCACGCTGGGCACCCGGCACGAAGAGATCGCCTTCAACGCGGGCAGGCTGGATGCCTCCATCGTGATGCGCACCGCCGATTATTTCCGCGTGGCCGCGCCCGAACAGGCCACCCTCATCAAGGCTTGAAACCGCCGTCTCGCCGCGCCATGTGCCTTGCCGTCCTCGCCCTGCGCTCGATCCCCGGCGTGCCGGTGCTGGTCGCCGCCAATCGCGACGAGTTCCACGCCCGTCCCGCCGCGCCGGCGGCGCGCTGGGACGGCGAGCCGGCGATCCATGCCGGACGCGACCTGCAGGCCGGGGGCACGTGGATGGGCGCTACGGAAGATGGCCGCTTCGCCCTGGTGACCAATTACCGCGAACCGGGCCGGCAGCGGTCCGGGGCGCCTTCGCGCGGCGCCCTGGTCCAGGACTGGCTGCGCGGCCAGGGCACGATCGCCGACTACCTGGCC
Source organism: Bordetella sp. FB-8 (assembly GCF_000382185.1). Lineage (NCBI taxonomy): Bacteria > Pseudomonadati > Pseudomonadota > Betaproteobacteria > Burkholderiales > Alcaligenaceae > Bordetella > Bordetella sp. FB-8. The sequence continues at coordinate 3,726,242 of NZ_KB907784.1, forward strand.
TGGCTGCACGCCGAAGGCTCACGCTACAACGGTTTCAACCTGATCGTGGGCGATGCCGGCCGTGCCTGGTACTACGGTAACCGGGGCGATGCGCCGCGTGAATTGCCGGATGGCGTCTATGGCCTGTCCAACCACCTGCTCGATACGCCCTGGCCCAAGCTGGTACGCGTGCGCCGGGCCTTCGAAGGCCTGATCGCGCAAGCCGGCCCCGCGCGGCCCTCGACCGAAGCGCTCTATGCCATGCTGCATGACCGCACGCCCACGCAAGACGCCCAGTTGCCGGACACCGGACTGCCGCTGGAGCGAGAACGGATGCTCGGCAGCCCCTTCATCGTCAGCCCCGATTACGGTACGCGCGCCTCGACCGTGCTGGCGCTGCGCGCCGCCGGCGATGGGGAACTGCACGAGCGCAGCTACGATCCGCAAGGCATGGCCCGGGGCGACAGCGACCTGTCCTGGGGCCGCCGAGCGGCTCAATCGGCCCAGCGCTCCTGAATCTGCGGCAGTTCCGGCGCCAGCGTTGCGAAGTGCGCGACCAGCGCCGGGTCGAAATGCCGGCCCGCTTGGGTCTGGATGTATTCCAGCGCCTGCATCATGGACCAGGCCTCCTTGTAGGGACGGCGCGAAGTCAGCGCGTCGAACACATCGGCAATAGCGACGATGCGCGCCTCCAAGGGAATCAGCTCGCCCTTCAAGCCGCGCGGATAACCGCTGCCGTCCCATTTTTCGTGATGGGCGAGCGCGATGGTGTGCGCCATGCGCAATATGCCCGAGGGATGCTCGCCGATAATCTCGGCCCCGATCTCGGGATGGCGGCGCATGACGGTCCATTCCTCGATGTCGAGCGGGCCGGGTTTGCGCAGCACGGCATCGGGAATGCCGATCTTGCCCACGTCGTGCATCGGCGCTGCGTTGAGCAGATCGTCCGCCCAGGCTGCGCTCAAGCCCGCGCGCAACGCCAGCCGCTGAGCATAGTGACTCATACGGATGACGTGCATGCCCGTTTCGTTGTCCTTGTATTCGGCCGCGCGGCCCAGGCGCTGCACGATCTGCAGGCGCGTCTCGCGCAGCTCGTTCATATGGACCAGCGAGAGGTGCGTGCGCACGCGGGCACAGACCACGGGAGGGCTGATAGGCTTGGTGATGTAGTCCACCGCGCCCAATCTCAAGCCGTAGGCCTCGTCATCGCTGTCGATCAGCGCGGTGATGAAAATGACGGGGATCTGCGCGGTGGCCGGGTCGGCCTTGAGCGCGGCGCACACGGCGTGGCCGTCCATCTGCGGCATCATCACGTCCAGCAGCACCAGATCGGGCAACTGCTCGCGCGCGATGGCCAGCGCCCGCGCGCCACTATTGGCGAAAAACAGGCGGTAACCGGCTTGCAGCGCGTAGCGCAGCACTTGCAGATTATTGGGTTCGTCGTCGACGACGAGCAGGCGGGGACGATGGTCAGGCGCTGCGGGCATGTAGGTATGGAATTTCTGAGGTCAGGCTTGGCGACTGCCCCTGTAGCCGTCAATTATCGGCCGAATCGCGGCAAACGCCAGCGGGCCAGGATCATGGCGCCGGGAACTGCGGCGCGGCTTGCGAAAGATGGCTGGGGCCGCCACCGCGGGCAAACCATGGGCTGGCGGTTAAAATAGCGGGTTGACTTACGCGCCGGCCGTGCGCAAACCGCGCAAAAATCGGGCCTGCGCCCTTTTCATGACCTATTCCGTCAAAGAACTTTTCAAGACACTGCAAGGCGAAGGCGCCCAGGCCGGGCGCGCCGCCGTATTCTGCCGTTTTGCCGGCTGCAACCTCTGGAGCGGCCGCGAAAGCGATCGGGCACAGGCCGCCTGCACCTTCTGCGACACCGATTTCGTCGGCACCGACGGCGAAGGCGGCGGCAAATTTTCCGATGCCCAGGTCCTGGCCGCGGCGATTGCCGCCTGCTGGGGCGATGAGACCGGGCACCGCTACGTCGTCTTCACCGGCGGCGAACCGCTGCTGCAGCTGGACGACGCGCTGGTCGCGGCCGTCCACGCGCAGGGGTTTGCGATCGCCATCGAAACCAACGGCACCATCGCGCCGCCCGCGGGCATAGACTGGATCTGCGTCAGCCCCAAGGGCAACTCGCCGGTGGTGGTGGCGCGCGGCAACGAGCTCAAGCTGGTCTACCCGCAGCTCGATGCCCTGCCCGAGCGCTACGCGCACCTGGACTTCGAACACTTTTTCCTGCAGCCCATGGACGGCCCCGCGCGGGTAGCCAACACCGAGCGCATCGTGCGCTACTGCCTGCAACACCCGCAATGGCGGCTCAGCCTGCAAACCCATAAATACATAGGCATTCCATGAACCACGCCCCAGCCTCCAGTCCGGTCGTGTCCGTCACGCGCAAGCTGGAATTCGACGCGGGCCACCGCATCCCCGACCATCGCAGCCAGTGCCGCAATCTGCATGGCCATCGCTACGTGCTCGAAATCACGCTCGCAGGCGACATCGTCAATGCGCCCGGCGCATCGGACAACGGCATGGTGATGGACTTCACCGAGATCAAGGCCATTGCCCAGGCGCATATCGTCCAGGTCTGGGATCATGCCTTCCTGGTGTACGACGGCGACGTGGCGGTGCGCGACTTCCTGGAATCGCTGCCCAGCCACAAGACGGTGGTGCTGGACCGCATTCCCACCGTCGAAAACCTGGCGGCCATCGCCTTCGAGACGCTGGCGCCGCATTACCATGGCCACTACGGCAACCACCTGCGGCTGACCCGGGTGCGCCTTTACGAAACGCCCAATTGCTGGGCCGACTGCGAAGGCTGAAGACACAAAGGTAGTGTTCCCGCCCAGGGGCGACCCGGCGGAAAAAACCTCAATGCACCGTCGCGTCCGGCGGCGGCGCCTGGTCGTGGCCCATGGCCGCTTCCCAGCTGCGCAAAGGCACGCAGGTCTGCAGTCGCTCGATCGCGCGCTTGATCAGCACCGGATGCAATTCATGGCCCACGTGCGATGCGACGTCTATCGTCGAGTCGCCCTGCAGTTGCCCCAGGCGATGCTGGGCGGCCATGGCGTGATTGACGGTGATGACCGCATCGTCGGCGCCGTGCAGCAAGTGGATGGTCGTGTATTGCGGCGCCTTGTCCGGCAAGGTGGCATAGCGGCCCGAGAAGGCCAACACACGGCCGGCCAGCGCCTGGTCGGCCTGCACCGCTTCCAACGCCATAATGGCGCCCTGCGAAAAGCCCGCCAGCGCCGTGTGGCCGGTCTTGATCTTGAGCCGAAGCTGCGCGGCGCGCACGTACTCGTTCAGCGCCGGCAAGGCCTGCGCCACGCGTTCGGCGCGGTTGTCCTCGCCCACACCACGCGTGGAGAACCATTGGCGGCCCGGGCCGCCGTTGTCATAGGCATGAAAGCCCTCGGGTATCAGCACGACCGCATTGGAAAACGCCACGCGCAGGGCAAGGCCCAGCGCTTCGAGATTGTCGGGATTGCCGCCCACGCCGTGCAGCAACACAAACAGCTGCAAGGCCTCGATGCCGGGATTGGGGTAGAACTCAATGGAAGACGACGCCATGCGCAAGGCTCTCTGCGAAATACGATGCGCCGCCGCGGCGCATTTTGGGTGAGATCTTAACGCGGCGCGGAAACCTTCGCGCCGCGCCTTCGGCCCGCTGCCTGCCGGCAGCCGCTTTTCCCCGGGACGGCCTAAGGTAAGAAATCCCGCGCATCCAGCGGCAGCGGCATGGACGACATCTGGGCGGTGAGCAGGGCGGCGCTACCGCAGGCCAGCGTGAATCCCAGCGCGCCGTGCCCGGCGTTGAGCCAGAGATTGTCCCCGGCCCGGCTACGGCCCACGAGCGGCACCCCCCTGGGCGTGGCGGGCCGCTGGCCAGCCCAGGCCTGAGCCAGGTCCAAATCCAGTGCGGGAAAGGACTCGCGCACCTGACGCTTGAACAACTGCACGCGTTCGGGCACCAGATCGGGCACACCGTCAATGTCCACCATGGCGGCGATGCGCAGCACACTGCCCAGCCGGGCATAGACGATGCGGCGCTGGTAGTCGGTCACGCTGATGTCCGGCACGTCTGCATCGCCCGGCGCGACCGGCACCGTCAGGCTGTAACCCTTGAGCGGATAGATGGGCGCATCGCCGCCCAGTTGATGCAGCAACGCCGGCGTAGCGGTGCCCGCGGCCAGCACCACGGCATCGGTCCGGATGGAATCGCTGTCCGTGCGCACGGACGCAATGCGCCTGCCGTCCGGACGGTCAAAGCCCCGCACCGCGGTGCCCAGGCGGCACGCCACATTGCCCATGCGCAGCAGGCGCTCGTACAACTCTTCGGTGAAAAGCCGGCAGTCGCCCGCTTCCTCGCTGGGGGTATAGACGGCGCCGGCCAGGTCGACCCCCATGCCGGACAGGGCGGGTTCCAGGCGCAGTGTCTGCCGGGCATCCAGAACCTGCTGCTCGGCACCCAGCCGCGCCTGGTAGGCCACTTGCCTGCGCGCCTTCTCCAGCAGAGCCGCATCGCGGTAGACGATGAGCTTGCCATTGCGCACGTGGGCGAAATCCAGCGGCTCCTGCTCCAGCAGGGCATGCAGCACGTCGCGGCTCAGATAGGCCAGCGCCTGCAGGCTGGCCGTGGAGGCCTGCGATGTGGCGGCATTGCAGGCCAGCGCGAACTGTAGGCACCAGCGCCACTGGCGCGGATCGAGCCGCAGCCGCCAGCGCAGCGGCGCATCGCCGCGCAGCAGCCAGCCCGGCACGCTGGGCAGCACGCCCGGAGCGGCCAGCGGCGCGACGTAGCTATAGCTCAGTTGCCCGCCGTTGGCGTGGCTGGCCTGCTGCGCGGGTTTCGAACGGGCATCGACCAGGACGACATCATGGCCTTGGCGAGCGAGGAAATAGGCCGACGTCACACCGATGACGCCGGCCCCTATCACGGTGATATGCATGGTGCCTGCACGACAATAATGGGTAAGCCCGTATTGTCCAAGCAGGCGCCATGCGCGCGCCAATAGCGAAGCCGCCTGCGCCCATAACCTGGACTTATGGGTTGCGGCGGCGCAAGACCGCATTCAGCATGCTCAGCCCCGTGGAAAGCGCCACGCAGGCTAACAGCACCGCCACGAGCGCAAACATCGTTGTCCTGAAAGCATGCACGTAATCGACGGCCCCGGGATGCCCGCCCAGCACCGAGAAGAACACCCCGCCCAACGTTGCCGCGCCGACTGCGGCGCCGATCTGCAGCGCCGCGGTCACCATGCCCGACGCAACACCCGCCCGCTCGGGGACCACCTCGGCCAGGACGATGCGCACGACGGACGGCAGGACGACTCCCTGCCCCATGCCGATCGCCGCCAGCCCCAGATAGAAGCCCACGCCGGGCGCGCCGGTCCCTGCAAGCGCCGCGACGGCCGCGACCCCCACCGCCAGCAGCCCATAGCCTAGCGTCAGCGCGCTGAAAGCGCCGAACCGGTGAACAAGCCGCGGCATCAGCAGGGGGCTGGACAGAAAACCCAGGCCGAACGGCAGTATCGCGATACCCGAGGCCAGCGGCGACCAATGCAGGCCGCTTTGCAGATAGATTCCGTAGGTCAGGAAAAACGCGCTCATCGCATAGAACAGGAACGCCAGCGCAAGCCCGAGCGCGACGACGGGGTTGCGAAAAAGGCGCAGGTCCAGGAGCGGATCCTTGCCGTCGGCCAAGCTGCGCCATTCCACGCGCAGCAGCAGGCCCAGCACCGGGAATGAGCCGGCGAGGCAGGCGATCATCCACAGCGGCCAGCCGGCCTCGCGGCCGCGCGCCAGCGGATAGACCAGCATCAGTAGAAACAGCGACAGCAAAAGCGTGCCGGGAAGATCGATGCGCTGGCCGCGCGGCACGCGGCTTTCCGGAATGAAACGCCAGCTGCCCAGCAGCGCAAACAGGCCGATCGGCAGATTAACCAGAAAGATCGCCCGCCACCCTAGCCCGAACGGATGCAGGCTGATGAGCGCGCCGCCGCCAAGCTGCCCGATGACCGCAGCCAGCCCGAACACAAAGCCGTAAAGGCCCATGACGCGCACCTGCTCGCGCGCGGTGAACATGCTGCGGATCGTGGCCAGAACCTGGGGCGCGAGTATGGCCGCGAACAGCCCTTGCAAGACGCGTCCGGCCACCAGCACGGTACCGCTGCCGGCCAGCCCGCAAAGCATGGACGCCAGGACAAAACCCGCCATGCCCACCATGAAAAGGCGCTTGCGGCCATACATATCCCCAAGGCGGCCGCCGGTTATCAGCATGACGGCATTCGCGCAGGCGTAGGCCGAAACCACCAGCTCCAGTTCAGCGGGGCGCGCGCCGATCCCGTCGCGGATGGCCGGCAGCGCCAGGTTCACGATGAAGTAATCGAGCGGCGGCAAGATGGCCCCCACCAGCAGGACGACCAGTGCCCAGCCGTGATGGCTGGGCGTGGCATCGGCCGGGGCGCGAGGCGCCGCAGCCGATGCCGCAAACGTGTTGTCAGTCATAGTGAAAATCTCGGTGAAAAACGCAGAAGCGGCGCCGTCGCGGCCGGTACCTGACGGTGCCCGCGAGCCAAACATCCGAGGCGCCATTCTGGCCCTTCTTCATAAAACGGAAAAGCGGAAATTTATAGTATTATCCATCGACTTATTCGATGGATTGTGCGATGCGCGGTTTCGAATTCGACCAGCTCAAGACCTTCACGACGGTGGCCAAGGCCGGCAGCCTCTCGGCGGCGGCGGCGCTCGTGCACCTGTCGCAATCGACAGTCAGCGAGCAAATGCGCAAGCTGGAAGCGCGCGCCGGCGTACCGCTTTTCGTGCGCAGCAAGCGAGGGGTCGAACCCACACCGGCGGGCGCACGGCTGCTGGAGCACGCCCGACGCCTGGTGGCGCTGAACGAAGCGGCCTTCGACGAGCTGCGCGGCCAGGCGATCAAGGGCGAACTGCGCGTTGCGATCACCGAGTACTTCCGCCCCAACGAGGTGGCGGGCATGCTCGCACGGCTGCGCGAATGCTATCCGCGCCTGAGCCTGCATGTGCGCGCGATGAAGAGCGTCGAGATCGAACTGGCCCATTCCAGGGGGCAGATCGATCTGGGCGTGGTCATGAACCTTTCGACGGGGCCGTTCAGGCCCGTCGCCGGCAATGCCCGATGGATACTGCGGCGCGAACCGCTCTATTGGGTCGCGGCGCCGGCCCTGGCCGAGCAATTGCCCGAGCGGCTGCCGCTCGTGTTGCTGCCGGACGACTGCATGATGCATCGGACCGCGGTGCACCTGCTCGAGGAAAGAGCGCGGCCCTACGAGCTCGTGCACAGCGCCAGCGGCGTGGCCGGGCTGCAGTCCATGATCGCCGCGGGCTTGGGCGTGGGATGCCTTTGCGCATCGTCGATCCCGGACGGCGTGGTCCGGCTGGGCGCGAAATACCGCCTGCCGATCCTGCCCGAGGCCGTATTCTCGCTCACGCCGCCCCATGCACAAGAACAGGAAACCGTAGCCCAGGCAAGAGAGGTGCTGTCGCGGCAGTTGCTCGCGTAAGGCTTTGAAAATCTGCTGTTCAAAGAAGCGGCGATCCTGCGCCCTGCCACTGCCCAAGCAAGCGACAGGGCGGCAATGCAGCGGCCGGCCCCGCGTGCCAGGCTAGCCGTGGTGCCGCCGCCGCGCCGCCGCTCTCCCAGGCCAGGGCCGCGATCCAGTCCGGCCCCAGGCTCAGCACCATGGCTCCCCAGGCGCCGGCCGGCGCGCGCAGGCGCGAGGCGCTGCCTGGTTCGCCGTCCAGGCCTATGCGCTGCATAGCCCCCGGGAAGTCCAGGCCGGCCGCCTTGACCAGGGCTTCCTTCAGGGTCCAGAGCATATAGAAGTATTCGAGCTGGCCGCGGGAGCCTTCACCCAGCCGCGCCAGGGTCCTCTGCTCGGCGCCGTCGCAGACCCAGCGCCCCAGATCCGCCACCCTGCGCGGGCGGATGCGCTCCAGATCCACGCCAACACGCGCGCCCGGCATGCCCGGAGCCACAAGGACGCACAGGGCATGGCCCCCGCTATGGCTCAGGGACCCGACCGGGCCACCGGGGGGCAGGCTCGCAATCAGGGCACGGCTGGCCCGCCAGTCCAGGTCGGCCCGGGGCGCGCGGGCCTGGCCGGCCCGCACCCGGTCCTCGGGGCGCAGCTTGGCGGGATCGTAATGCGCCGCCGACCCGGGTGCGGCCCAACCCAGCAGAAAATCAAAATCGCGCACGCCTCGAACCTGTAGTCAATAGCTTGAAAACATACTGAAAAAGCTTTATCCGATCCAGTAAAATCGTGCCCGATATGCTGACTTTCTCGATCACCCATTGGCAGGCGTGGGCGCCGAGCATACACAATCGGTCTTGCTGGCAGGACTGGGCCCAGGCCCCGTTCTGCCCCATTGTGCACGACGACGCCCCTCGGCTCGACTTCCTGCCCCTCATGCAGCGCCGGCGGCTCAGCTCCATGGCACGCATGGTTTTTGCCTGCGCCTGGCCGCTGGCCGAAGGCCGCCCTCCCATGCCGGTGGTCTACGCCTCGCGGCACGGCGAAACCAGCCGCGGATTCGAGCTGCTGCAGGCGCTGGCCCGGGACGAAGACCTCTCGCCGACCTCTTTTGCCCTGTCCGTACACAACGCCATTGTCGGACAGTGGTCCATCGTACGGCAGGAAACCTGCCAAGCCGCCGCCCTGTCGATCGAGGGCGACGGCGCCGAGCACGCCTTTCTGGAAGCCGGCATGCTGCAAAGTCAGGGCCACGACCAGGTGCTGGTCATCCTGGCGGAGGAGACACCCCCGCAAGCCTATCGCCCCTGGACCGCCGACGTTCCCTTCCCCTACGCCGCGGCCTTCATCGTCGGCCGAGGCACCGGCATGAGCCTGCAACTGTCCCCGCACGGCGCGCAGCCCGACGATGCCGGGTTGCCCGGCCCCTTGAACTTGCTGCGTCACCTATCCCTGGGCACGCCGCGCTGGCATTGCCGCGCGGGCAATCGCACATGGATCTGGACATGCCAGCGCTGAGGCCGCCGCGCCAGGACTATTGGCTGTGGCGCCTGATCGCCACGGGCCTGTCATTCGCCTTGTTCGGCCTGGGCGGCCTGGCGCTGCGCGTGCTGGTCTTTCCCCTCCAGCGCCTGCTGCCCGGGGATGCGCGCACGCGCCAGCGGCGCGCGCGTCTGGCGATTCGCCGTACTTTCAGTCTGCTCGTGCGCTTCATGATCCGCGCCGGCGTCATCGAGCTCGATTTCAAGAACGCCGACCGGCTCGGGCGGCCCGGCCAGCTCGTCATTGCCAACCATCCTTCGCTGCTGGACGTCGTCCTGCTGGTGGGCCACATCCCCGATGCCAACTGCGTGGTCAAGCACAAGCTCGCCGCCAACCCCTTTACGCGCGGCTCCGTGCAAAATGCGGGCTACATTACCAATGACCTGAGTATGGAAATGCTGGACCGCGCGGCCCAGGTGCTGCGTCGGGGCGAAACGCTGCTGATGTTCCCGGAAGGCACGCGCACGCCGCTGGGAAGCCTGCCGCGCTTTCACCGCGGCGCCTGCGCCATCGCGCTGCGCGGGGCCGGCATCGTCACACCCGTCGTCATCCGCATGACTCCGCGCAGCCTGACCAAGGGCGAACCCTGGTGGCGCATTCCGAATCAACGCATACGCTATACCATCGAAGTCGGCGCGGATCTGGATCCGCGGCAATGGCTGGCCCACGACCTGCCTCCCGCGGCGGGCCGCAAGATGAACGATTTTCTCCATACTTATTTTGAAGCGAGACTTACCCCCGATGACTGCCCTGGAACCCGAAATCAAGACGCTCATCATTGAAACGCTGGGCCTGGAGGACATGACTCCCGAAGACATCGGCAACGACGACCTGCTCTTTGGCGAAGGACTGGGCCTGGACTCAGTCGACGCGCTGGAGCTGGGCCTGGCGCTGCAAAAGCGCTATGGCATCACGCTCGAGGCGGAAACCAGGAACATGCGAAAGCACTTCGCCACGGTGGCCAGCCTGGCCGCCTTCGTTGCCTCGCACCGCGACGCCTGAACTTGTCCAGGATCTCTTTCATGCAGACCCGAGAAGCCATCCTGGCCACGCTGCGCGAAGCGCTGGTCGAACTGTTCGAAATCGAGCCTGATCGCGTCACTCCCGAGGCCAACCTCTACACCGACCTCGAGATCGACAGCATCGACGCCATCGATCTTATCGATCACATCAAGCGCAAGACCGGACGCAAGCTGGACGCCAGCGATTTCCGCAGCGTGCGCACCGTGCAGGATGTCATCGAGGCGATCCACCAGAAGCAACAGTCCCCGAATCAATGAAATCATTGCTCGGCGCCGCGCTGCTGCTGGCGGGCCTGGCCTACCCGTTCTGGGTCCACGCCATGATGGAACGCGCCCAACCCGGCTGGATCATGCTGCCGATGGCCGCGCTATGGCTGCTGCGCACGCTCATCCCGGGCAAAGGCCAGCCCGGCGGACGCCTGCCGCCCCTGCTGGCCCTGATGGGCTGCGTCATCTTCGCCCTGGTCGGGTCCAAAGCCGGGCTGCGCTGGTATCCGGTGCTCATCAATGTCATCATGCTCGCCGTCTTCGGCGCCAGCCTGCGCTACGGCCCGCCCCTGATCGAGCGCATCGCCCGGCTGCAGCATCCGGATCTGCCGCCCGAAGGCGTGCGCTATACCCGCAAGGTCACGCAGGTGTGGATCGGGTTCTTCATATTCAACGGCCTGGCGGCGACGGCCTTGGCCCTGTGGGGGCCGTGGTCATGGTGGACGGCCTACACCGGCTGCATCAGCTACGTTCTGACCGGCGTGTTGTTCGCTGGCGAATGGCTGGTGCGGCCGCGCTTCAAAAAAGAAGCGCCCCATGCCGCCGGGCGGATCTGACATGTCCTGGATAGACCTGCCCGACCTGCTTGTCCAGGCATCGCCGCGACGTCTGGTGGCGCACGAGCCTGCCCTGGACCTGGCCGAACTGGTCCAGCGCAGCCTGACCATGGCCGCCGGTCTGCAGGCTGGCGGCATCCGGCGCGCAGGGCTGTTCTTCGACGATGCGACGCTGCTGGCGGCGGCACTGCTGGCATGCTGGCGCGTCGGCGCCTGCGCAATCCTGCCCGGCGACGTCCAGCCGGCCACTTGCGCGCGCCTGCAAGGCGAAACGCACGCCTGGCTGAGCGACCGGGAACTGCCCGCCGAGGCGACCGGACAGATCCCCCTGAACGCGCTGCTCTCGCATGCGCCGATGGCGCCGGCGCAGCTTGATCCGCATGCGCCGGGCATGCGCATCCTCACCTCCGGCTCCAGCGGCACGCCCAAGCTCATCGATAAGCGCTGGCCGCAACTCATGCAAGAGATCCGCGCGCTGCAGGCGCAGTGGCCCGCGTTCGAAGGCGGACACGGCTTGGGCGGGAAAGACCGGCCCGTCACCGTCCTGGGCACTGTCAGCACGCAGCATATGTATGGCCTGCCGTTCCGGCTGCTGTGGCCTCTTTGCGCCGGCCGTCCCATCGTGCGCGCGCAACTGGCCTATCCGGAAGAGGTTCAGCTGGCCGTGCGCAGGTACGCGCCCTGCGTCTGGATCGCCAGCCCCGCGATCCTGCGCCGCCTGGGCGGCAACCTGGACTGGGCCGCGCTGCGGCAAGGCCTGCGCGGCCTGTTTTCCGCTGGCGGCGCACTGCCCGGCGCGACCGTGCGTTCCCTGAACCAGCGGCTGGGTTGGCTGCCGACCGAGATCTACGGCAGCTCCGAAACCGGCATCGTGGCCTGGCGCCAGGGCGAAACGGACTGGCAGTGCATCGCGGGCGTCGCAGTCGGGTTGGATGCGCGCCGGGCGCTGTGGGTGCGGTCGCCCTGGACCAACGACGCACGCGAGCAGACTGCCGACACTGCCCAGTTGCGTGCGCAAGGCGGCTTCGTCCTGCAGGGGCGCCTGGATCGCATCATCAAGCTCGAAGAAAAACGCATCGCCCTGCCCCGGGTCGAACACGCACTGGCCAGCCAACCCTGGGTGGACCAGGCCTATGTCGACCGCCTGACCGGCGCCGGCCGACTGACCGCCCTCATTGCGCTGACGCCGGCCGGCCGGCATGCCTTGCGCAACCAGGGCCGCCAGGCCGTCATTGCCGCGCTGCGCGCGCACCTGGCGCCTCAGGTCGAGAAGCTGGCCGTGCCGCGCAGCTGGCGCTTTCTGCACCAGTTGCCCTGGAACGCGCAAGGCAAGTTACCGCGCCCGATCTTCGAACGGCTGGCCGGTCCGCGCCCCCTCTGCCCCGAACTCGAACCCCTGCCCGCGCCCGACGCGTCGACACGGCGCTATGTCTTCGAAGTTCCGCTGGATCTGGCGCATTTCTCGGGCCATTTCACGCAGCTGCCCATCGTGCCTGGCGTAATGCAGGTCGGCTGGGCCTTCGAGGCCGCGCGCCGCGACCTGAAACCCGACCTGAACTTCGGCGGTATGGAAGTGCTCAAGTTCCAGAAGTTGCTGCGTCCCGGCGATGCCGCCGAACTGCTGCTGCGCTGGGACGACGAACGGGCCAAGCTGCACTTCTCGCTGCTTCTGGCCGGCGCAGCCTGCGCGTCCGGCCGCATTCTGCATCGCCCCCGCCATGACCAGCCATAAGCCCTGCGCCCTGATCCCCGTCTACAACCACGGCCATACGGTCGCGGCGGTCGCCCATGGGCTGCGCGCCCGGGGTCTGCCCTGTCTGCTCGTGGACGACGGCTCGGACCCGGCCTGTGCCGCCGTGCTGGACGCGCTGGCGCGCGAACCGGGCATGCGACTGATACGCCGCCGCGTGAACGGCGGCAAGGGTGTAGCCATGCTGGATGGCTTTCGAGCAGCCGGCGAGCTGGGCTATAGCCATGCATTGCAGATCGACGCGGACGGCCAGCATGCTTTACAAGACGTCGAACAATTCCTGGCGCTTTCCCGCGCGCATCCCGAAGCCGTGATAGGCGGCGCCCCCATCTACGGCCAAGACGCGCCGCGCGCGCGCCTGTACGGCCGCTGGCTAACCCGCGTATGGGTGTGGATCAACACGCTGTCGCTGGACATTCCCGATGCCATGTGCGGCTTTAGGCTCTATCCGCTGCCGCCCACGCTGGCCGTCATCGAGCGCGCTCCGGTGGGACGGCGCATGGACTTTGACATCGGCATCATCGTGCGCCTGCACTGGCGCGGCACGCCCATGGTCTGGCTGCCCACGCGCGTGGTCTATCCCGCCGACGGCGTCTCGCATTTCAAGGGCCTGCGCGACAACGCCATGATCAGCATGATGCACGCGCGGCTCTTTTTCGGCATGCTCTGGCGCGCGCCGTGGCTGCTGGCCCAGCGCGCGCTCAAGGCCGCGCGCGGGAACCCGGCATGACCCGGCACGACCAGACGCACTGGGCCAAGCAGCCCGAGCGCGGCAGCGGCTTTTTGATGCAGCTGACCGCCCGCGCCGTGCGCCTTCTGGGGCGGCGCGCGCTGACGCCGCTGGTGTGGCTCATCGTGCTGTACTTTTATGCCACCGGCGGCCGGGCGCGGCGCGCCATCCGGGAGTACCAACAGCGCCTGGCCGCGCACAGTGGATGCGGCGATCTCTTCCCCGGGCACTGCGCCGTCTATCGCCAGTACCTCATGTTCGCGCAAGTCCTGCTCGACAAGCTGGACGCCTGGCAGGGCAGGATCACGTTCGAGGATCTGCAGGTCGACGACCCCGACGCACTGCTGCCGCAAATGTCCTGCAGCGGCGTGCGCGGGCAGATCCTGCTCTGCGCCCACATAGGCAATCTGGATGTCTGCCGCGCGCTGGCCGCGCATCGACAGGGCATAAGGCTGACCGTGCTGGTCCACAGCTACAACGCCGTGCGCTTTAACAAAATACTGACCGATGCCGGCGCTACCCATGTCGAGCTCATGCAGGTCAGCGAACTGGATGCCATTGCCATGCTGGACCTGAGCCAGCGCATCGAGCGCGGTGAATGGCTGGCCATCACCGGCGACCGCCTGCCGCCGCGCGGCAACCGCGCCGTGACCGTGGATTTCCTCGGCGCGCCCGCGCGGTTTCCGCAAGGGCCGTGGCTGCTGGCCGGGTTGCTGCGCTGTCCCGTCAACATTCTGTCCTGCACCCGCCAGGAACGGGGTTCCCGAGGGGATGTTTCAGCCTTGGGGCGGCCCGGCGGCACAAAGCGATACCGGCTGTCCATGCGGCGCCTGGCCAGCGACCTCGCCTGGACGCGCGCCAACCGCGAAGACGCCATCCAGCGCATCGCGCAAGACTATGCCGACGAACTCGCGCTGGCCTGCCGGCAGTCGCCGCTGCAGTGGTTCAATTTCTACCCTTTCTGGAAAAATCATGCGTAAGCGCGGACACCTGGGCGCCGAGGTCCGGATCAAAGTGCCCTTCTACGATGTCGATACCCTGCACGTGGCCTGGCACGGCCATTACGCCAAGTACCTGGAAGAAGCGCGCTGCGCGCTGCTTGATGTCATAGGCTACAACTACGATGCCATGCGCGAAGACGGCTATGCCTGGCCCGTCATCGACCTGCATATCCGCTATGCCCAGCCAGCCCGTTTCGGCCAGTTGATCGCCGCGCGCGCCGAACTGATGGAATGGCAGAACCGGCTGGTAGTCAACTATCTGATCACCGACGCCGCCACGGGCATGCGGCTGACCCGTGCCACGACGACCCAAATCGCCGTGCATATCGCCACGCGCGAAATGCAGATGGTCTCGCCCGCCGGCCTGACACGCGCCGTGCAAGCCGCCCTGAACGCTCGGGAGGCCGCGTGATGAAACGATGGATACTGCTAACCCTGCTCGCGCTGGTCCCCTGCATGGCCGGTGCCTTCGGGCTCGGCCAATTGCAAGCGCAACTGCGCGCCGCGCCCATCGTGCGAGGCCATTTCGTGCAGCAAAAATTCCTTCGATCCCTGCCCCAGCCCCTGACCAGCCGCGGCGATTTCACCTTGGCGCAGGGCAAGGGCCTGCTGTGGCAACTGACCAGTCCCTTCGCGCAGGACCTGCGCATCACCCCGCAAGGCATCGCCAAACGCGACGAGCGAGGGCAATGGCAAGCTCTGCCCCAGCAGTTGGGCGCAAGCCGCGAGACCGGCCTCTTCCTGGCGGTGCTGGCCGGGGACACGCACGGTCTGCAGGAAAACTTCGACATATCGCTCACCGGCCACGCCCAGGACTGGACCATGACCATGAAACCCAGTTCGGCGCTGCTGAGCCAGGTCTTTGACGCCATCGTGATCCAGGGCGATGCGCTGGTACGGCGCATCGAACTGCGCGAAACCCAGGGCGACCGCACCGTGCTGCAACTGCAGGACCTGCAGCCAGCCACGCAACTCAACGCCCAGGAGCAGCGTGCCTACGCGCATTGACCGCCTGCTGCCGCGGCTGTTCCAGTTCGGCCTGCTGATCCTGCTCTGCCTGGGCGCCTGGCAGTGCCGGCACGGCTGGCCCGTCTCGTCCGACCTGCTGTCGCTGCTCCCGCCTACCCGCGGCGACGCTTTGCAGCGCCAGGCCCAGGCCCGCGTGCAGGAACCCTTGACCCGCCAGATGATCGCCCTGGTCGGCGCGCGCAAGCGCGAGGACGCAGTCGCCCAGGCGCGGGCATTGGGCGCGCGCATGACGGCCAGCCGCCTCTTCGTGCGCGTGCAAACCGACTACAGCCCCGATCTGGCCGCCGTGCGCGCCGCGCTGCTGGCCGGCCGCGTGGCCATGCTGCCGGCCGCCGACAGGCAGCTGCTGGAAAACGACCCCGCCGCCTATGCAGCACGCCGGGCGCGCGAAATCGTCGATCCGTTCTCGGCCGCCGGCCTGATACCGCTGGACCAGGACTGGCTGGGCCTGACGCGCCGCATCCAGGACGCGCTCAGCCCCGGCGGGGCCGTGCAATTCGACCCGGCCAGCGACACGCTGCAGGCCGTCCACGACGGCCGGACCTGGGTCATGGTGCGCGCCGAGACGATCGGCAGCGCCTTCGACCAGCAAAGTCCGCGGAAAGTCGCGGCGCTGATGCGCCAGGCCCGGCAGGAACTGCAGGCGCACCAGTCCAGGCTGCTCGTGACCGGCGGCGCCCTGTTCGCCGACGCGGGCCGACGCCAAGCCGTACGCGAAAGCAGCCTCATCGGCGCAGGATCGGTGCTGGGCATCGTGCTGGTGCTGCTCCTGGCGCTGCGGCGCTGGCGGGCGCTCCTGGCGTTCGTGCCCGCCGCGGTAGGCTTTCTGGCCGGTTTCGTCGCCTGCGTCGCGGTCTTCGGCCAGATCCACGTGCTGACTCTGGTCGTGGGCGCCAGCCTGATCGGCTTCGTCGTTGACTTTCCCATGCACTGGCTGGGCAAACGCTACGGCATCGCCGACTGGCAGGCCTGGCCGGTCATGCGCCGCGTGCTGCCGGGCCTGACCCTCAGCCTGGCTGCGAGCCTGGTGGGCTATGTGGCGTTGGCCTTCACGCCGTTTCCCGCCCTGACGCAGATATCCGTCTTTTCCACCGCGGGCCTGCTGGGCGCCTATGCCTGCACGGTATGCCAGATGCCGGCCTGGTTCGCGCGCTGGCAACCCCGGCCCCAGCCAGCGCTGGCCCGCTGGGCTGACGTATTGCTGGGCGCGATCCGGACACTGCACGGCCGGCGCGCGGCGCGCCGGTCCATCGTGTTTGCCGGCGTCTTGCTCTGCGCCGGCGGCATCGCGCGGCTGAACCTGCACGACGATCTGCGCCAGTGGCTGGCCCTGCCGGCGCCGCTGCTGCAACAAGCGCGCCAGATCGGCCAGATCACAGGCTTCATGCCCACCAGCCAATTCTTCCTGGTGCGGGCCGACAGCGATGATGAACTGCTGCGCCGCACGTCCCGGGTCGATGCCGCGCTGGAACGGCTCAAGACCAAACACGAACTGGCCTCCTACCTCTCGCTGAGCCAGTTGGTCGCACCCATCGCGCGCCAGCGGCAGACGCAAACGCGCCTGGCCGATCTCGCCGCGCAAGCGCGGCCCTGGCAGGCCTTCGAACAGGCGGGGATCCCCATCCATGCCATCCAGGCCGAACTCAGGACGCTGGCCGCCCTGCCCCCAGTGGGCATAAAAGCCGCGCTCGCCGGACCGCAGGCCGAAGCCTGGCGCGGCCTCTGGCTGGGCCGGCACGACGGGCAATCGGCCGGCATCGTCACCCTGCAGGGCCTGCCCGACGCAGCCGTGCTGGCGGGCGTCGCGGCCGGCATTCCCGGCGTGACGCTGGTCGACCAGAACAGCGAACTGAACCATATGTTCACCACCACCCGCATCGAAGCCGCGCTGCTCAAGCTGGCCTCGTACGTCCTGGCCGCACTGATCCTGCTGGCCACGCTAGGACGGCATGCAACCTGGCGCATCCTGGCGGTGCCGCTGGCGGCAACGTGCTGTACGCTCGCCGCGCTGGGCTACCTGGGATGTCCGCTCACGCTGTTCAGCATCTTCGGACTGCTGTTGGTTTCGGCCATCGGTGTGGACTACGCTGTCTTCATCTACGAGCGCATCGCCGGCCCGCAAGCCTGCCTGGTGGGCATCGCGCTGGCCGCGAGCTGCACCCTGTTTTCTTTCGGCCTGCTGGCTTTCAGCGGCACGCCGGCCATTGCCAGCTTCGGCCTGACCGTGGCGCTGGGCATCGTCTTCTGCCTGCTGATCGCTCCCTGGCTGAGCTTCTCGAACAAGGAATCCCCTTCCCATGGAAACACGTGAAGTCGTCATCATCGGGGCGGGTCCCGCGGGCGCCGTCGCCGCCGCGCTGCTCAGGCGCAAAGGCCACGACGTGCTGGTGCTGGAACGGCAGACCTTTCCGCGCTTTTCTATCGGCGAAAGCCTGCTGGCGCACTGCCTGGAATTTGTCGAGGAAGCCGGCATGATGCCTGCCGTGCGGGCGGCGGGTTTTCAGACCAAGAACGGCGCGGCTTTCGCCTGGGGCGATCGCTACACGGACTTCGATTTCCGCGAGAAGTTCAGCCCCGGCCCCGGCACCACCTTCCAAGTGCAGCGTGCCCGCTTCGACCAGATACTGGCCGACGAGGCGGCCCGGCAGGGCGTGGACGTGCGCTTCCAGCAGGAGGTGACGGGCGGCGAATTCACCAGCCAGGGCGCCCTGCTGCAAGTGCGCGATCTGACGAGCGGCGAATCGGAACGGATCCAGGCCCGCTTCGTGCTCGATGCAAGCGGTTACGGCCGCGTCCTGGCGCGTCTGCTGGACCTGGAGCGCCCTTGCGACATGCCGGCGCGCAAGGCCGTCTTCACCCATGTCGAAGACCGCATCACGGACGACCGATTCGATCGGGAAAAAATCCTCATCAGCGTGCATCCGCAACACCGCGGCATCTGGTATTGGCTGATCCCTTTTTCCAACGGCCGCTGCTCGCTGGGCGTAGTCGGCGACGCGGCGCTGCTCGATAAGACCTCGGATTGGACCTCGCCCGACGACATGCTCAAGCAATGGGTCCATGCCGAGCCCAACCTTGCCAAGGTGCTGCGCGATGCGGTCTGGGACACCCCGGCCAACGCCCTTGGCGGCTACAGCGCCGCGGTCAAGCGCCTGCACGGACCGTCCTTCGCCCTGCTGGGCAACGCCGCCGAATTCCTCGACCCGGTCTTTTCCTCGGGTGTCACCATTGCGCTCAAGTCATCCAAACTGGCCGCCGACGCCCTGCACCGCCAGTTGCGCGGCGAAAAGATCGACTGGGACGTCGAATTCGCCCAGCCGCTGATGGTAGGCGTGGATACCTTCCGCGCCTATGTGCAGGGCTGGTACGAAGGCGTTTTCCAGGACGTGGTGTTCTACGAGCAGGCCCAGCCCGAGATCAAGCGCATGATCAGCTCCATCCTCGCCGGCTATGCCTGGGATACGGACAACCCCTTCGTGGCCGACCCCGGGCGCCGCCTGCGCATGCTGGCCCAGATCTGCCACACGTCCGCCGCCATCCAATGAGAACGCCCCTTTTCTCTCTGCGGCCGCGCAAGGCGCTGCCCCTGCTCGCGCTGCTGCTGGGCGCCTGTTCCAGCGCACCGCCCGTGCCGCGGCACGAGGCGGACCTGGGCCTGCCGCGCCGGGTCCACATTGTCCAACGCACCGCGAGCCAGCCCAGCCTGGACCGCATGCTCGTGGTCCAGCAAATAGGCCAGGCCAGCCGCTGGTCGCTCTTCGATCCGCTAGGCGTGCCTCTGGCGCGTCAGCAGCTGCAAAACGGGCAATGGCACAGCGTGGGCCTGCTTCCACCCAATGCGCCAGCGCGCATCCTGTTCGCCGAATTGATCTTCGCCTGGATGCCGCGCGATCAACTCGATTCCGCCTACGGACCCGATGCCTGGCGCGCGCAGGCGCTACCGGACGGACGCCGCGTGCGCCTATTCCTGGGCAGCGGCGGCAGCGACTGCTCGCCACTTTGGACAGTCGCATGGGCCGCCCCGCCCGCGCCGCGCAGCACTTTCACGATCACACAGGCCGACGGCACAAGCTGGCTGGTTTCGCCGTTGAGGGATCAGCCATGAGCATTGCGCTGTCCACGACCTGGCTCAGCCGTCCCGGCGTGGTATGCGCGTTGGGCAGCGGTCTTGCGCAAGTCGCACAGCGGCTCTATGCCGGCGACACCTCGGGCATGCAGGCCAGCGACGCCTGGATCCAAGGCCGCACCGCAGTGGCAGGCCCTTACGCCGGCGCTCTGCCCGAATGGCCCGAAGATCTCGCGCCGCATCAACGCAGCCACAACAACCAGCTGCTGCTGGCCGCCGCATTGCAGATCGAACCCATGCTGCGCCAGGCCGTAGCACGCCACGGTCCGCACCGCGTGGGCGTCGTGCTGGGCACCAGCACGTCCGGCATCAACGACAACGCGCCCGCCTTCGTCACGCTGCGCGAAACCGGGCGCTGGCCGCACGGCTACGACTACCGCCGCCAGGCACTGTCGTCGCCCGCGGCCTTCCTGGCCGAATGGCTGGGCAGCGCCGGACCGGCGCAGACCATCTCCACGGCCTGCACTTCCAGCGCACGCGCACTCATGACCGCGCGCGCCCTGCTGCGCATGGGTTTTTGCGACGCCGTAGTCTGCGGCGGCGCCGACAGCCTGTGCCGCTTCACCCTGCGCGGGTTCGCCTCGCTGGGCGCCATCAGCGACGCGCTCTGCAACCCGTTCTCCGCGGCGCGCAAGGGCATAACCATCGGCGAAGCCGCGGCGCTCTTTCTCATGCAGCGCGAGGCGCCGGACGACAATGGCGTGGCCCTGCTGGGTGGGGGCGCAAGCTCGGACGCCTGGCACATGTCCTCGCCCGAGCCCGGCGGCCGGGGCGCGCGGCAGGCCATGCAGGCGGCGCTGAGCGAGGCCGGGCTGCAGGCCGCCGACATAGGCTGGGTCAATCTGCACGGCACCGGCACCGAACTGAACGACGCCATGGAAAGCCTGGCCATGCAGGCCTTTTTTCCCGACCAGGGCGTGCCCTGCGCCTCGACCAAGCCGATGACGGGACATGCGCTGGGCGCCGCAGGCGCGCTGGAGGCCGTGCTGGCCTGGATCACCCTCTCGCCCGAATACGCCGATCGTCCCTTGCCCCCGCACATCTGGGACGGCCAGGCCGATCCCGCACTGCCTGCGCTCGATTTCAGCGGCGCGGGACAAGCCTATGCCCCGGGCAGGCGCCGCGTCGCCATGAGCAACTCTTTCGCCTTCGGCGGCAACAATGCCAGCCTCATTTTGGGAGCTGCGCCATGACGCCGGTCATACCCAGGCTGCCCATGCCTGCGGCCGAACTGCTGCCGCACTCGGGCGATATCGTGCTGCTCGACGAAATCCTGTCCTGCTGCGAAGATGCCCTGACGGCAAGCGTCAGCGTGAAGCCCAGCCTGGTGCGGCCCAGCCTAGTGCGGCCCAGCCTGTTCAGCCAGGCAGACGGCAGCCTGCCGCCCTGGATCGGGCTGGAAATCCTGGCACAGGCCGTCGCCGCCTGGGCCGGCTGGCAGGCCCTGGTGACGGGCAAGCCGGTGCGGCTGGGTTTCCTACTGGGCACACGCCAGTACGAATGCCACGTCGATGCTTTCCCGCCTGGCGCCGTGCTGACAGTCCAGGTCGAGCGCACGCTGCAAGACGAAGCCGGCATGGGTATCTTCCAGGGCAGCATCCAAGAAGGCGTGCGCCAAATCGCGCAGGCCCGCCTGAACGTGTATCAACCCGACGACATCTCACGCTATACGCAGGAAAGCGAACCCGAATGAACACGCCTACCGTTCTCGTCACCGGATCCAGCCGCGGCATCGGCCGCGCCATCGCCCTGGCGCTCGCCGCAGCCGGCCACGACCTGGTCCTGCATTGCCGCAGCCGTCTGGAACAGGCGCAGGCCGTGCGAGACGAAATCCTCGGCCTGGGCCGGCAAGCCCGCATACTGAGCTTCGACCTGGCCGACCGTGCACAATGCAGGCAGGCGCTCGAAGCCGACATCGAAACGCACGGCGCCTACTACGGCGTCGTCCTGAACGCCGGCCTGGCCCGCGACGCAGCCTTCCCCGCGCTCAGCGGCGAAGACTGGGATCAGGTCCTGCACACCAATCTGGACGGTTTCTACAATGTGCTGCATCCGCTTGCCATGCCTATGGTGCGGCGGCGCGCGCCCGGCCGCATTGTCTGCATCGCCTCGGTGTCGGGGCTGACCGGCAACCGCGGCCAGACCAACTACAGCGCCGCCAAGGCCGGCATCATCGCCGCGGCCAAGTCGCTGGCTGTCGAACTAGCCAAACGGCAAATCACTGTCAATTGCGTGGCGCCGGGCCTCATCGAAACCGACATGATCGACGACAATGTCCCCGTGGACGAAATTCTCAAAGCCATTCCCGCCCAGCGCCTGGGCCAGCCAGAAGAAGTCGCCGCGGCCGTCGCCTTCCTGATGTCGCCTGCCGCCGCCTATATCACCCGCCAGGTGCTGTCGGTCAACGGAGGGTTGTGCTGATGCAGCGCGTCGTCGTCACCGGCATGGGCGGCATCAGCGCCCTGGGGCACGACTGGCACGCTATCGCGGCCGCCTTCGACGCCGGCCACAACGCCGTGCGCGTCATGCCAGACTGGGACCGCTATGCTGAACTCAATACCCGACTGGCGGCGCCCATTCCGCAATTCGAAGTCCCGGGCCACTGGACACGCAAACAGTTGCGCAGCATGGGCCGCGTCTCGCAGCTGTCCGTCTACGCCGCCGAGCGCGCGCTGTCGGACGCGGGCCTGCGCGATGACCCCGACATCGCCGACGGCCGCATGGGCGTGGCCTGCGGCTCGTCCACCGGCAGCACCGCGGAAATCCGCGCCTTCGGCAATATGTTGCTCAACGGCGTCACGGACGACCTGAACGCCAATTCCTATGTGCGCATGATGCCGCACACCACCGCGGCCAACATCGGCATCTTCTTCGGCCTGAAGGGCCGCATCATCCCCACCTCCAGCGCCTGCACCTCGGGCAGCCAGGGAATAGGCTACGCCTACGAAGCCATACGCTTCGGCCGCCAGGCGCTGATGCTGGCCGGCGGCGCCGAAGAACTCTGCGCCAGCGAAGCCATCGTCTTCGATGCGCTTTACGCCACCAGCCAGCGCAACGACGCGCCCGAGCTCTCGCCGCGCCCCTACGACAGCCAACGCGACGGCCTGGTGATCGGCGAAGGCGCCGGGATGCTGGTGCTCGAATCGCTGGACCATGCGCTGGCGCGCGGCGCGCGCATCCATGCCGAGATCGTCGGCTTCGGCAGCAACTCCGACGGCAGCCACATCACCCGCCCCGAGGCCGCGACCATGAGCGTGGCCATGAAGCAAGCCCTGGACGACGCGCGGCTGCCGCCCGAGGCGATCGGCTACGTCAACGGCCACGGCACGGCGACCGAGCATGGCGACATCGCCGAAACGCAGGCCACGCAAGCGGTCTTCGGCACCCGGGTCACCATCAGTTCGCAGAAAAGCTATCTGGGCCACACGCTGGGCGCCTGCGGCGCGCTGGAATCTTGGTTCAGCATCGAGATGCTCAAGCACGACCGCTACATCGCCACGCTCAATCTCGCCCAGGTCGATCCTCGCTGCGGCGATCTCGACTACATCATGGGCGCCCCGCGCCAGGCCAGTCACGAATACGTCATGAACAACAACTTCGCCTTCGGCGGCATCAACACCTCGTTGATCTTCCGCCGCTGGGCCTGAAACCGAGGACTCTCATGAGCACCCCCCTCAAGACCCGCATCGCCGACGAAATCAAGACCGCCATGCGCGCCAAGGACACGGCCCGCCTGGGCACGCTGCGCTTTCTCTCGGCTGCCTTGAAACAGAAAGAAGTCGACGAGCGCCGCGAACTATCCGACACCGAGGTCACGGCCATCATCGAGAAGCAGGTCAAGCAGCGCCGCGAATCCATCGCAGCCTTCGAGCAGGCCGGCCGCACGCAAAGCGCTGATCAGGAGAAAGCGGAACTGGTCGTGCTGCAGGAATTCCTGCCCCAGGCCGCATCGGCCGAGGAAGTCGCCGCCGTCATCGACAAGGCGCTGGCCGACGTCGCCGCGCAGGGCGTGAGCGGCCCGGCCGCCATGGGCCGCGCCATGGCCGTCGTCAAGCCCGCTCTGGCCGGCCGCGCCGACATGGCCGAAGTGTCCAAGCTGCTCAAGGCCAGGCTGGGCTGAAGCCCGAGCAAACCATGCGCGGTGCCGTATTTCACCGGATCGAATCCGGCAGGCACGGTCTAATCTGAGGCGATATTTCCTCGAGAAGCACCCGGATGAACACGAAGGTCGAAAACGGCTCCCCCCCTAGCGCATCGTCCCGGATGGACGATGCGCTAGCGCTCGTCAAGCAGGGATTCCAACTGTGCGGACAGCGCCGCTTCGAGCAGGCCGTGGCGAGCTTGGACCAGGCCCTCGCAATCGAGCCCGATTTCGCCGAAGCCTGGATCAGCCGCGGCATCGCCCTCTTCTATCTCGGGCGCCTTGAAGAGGCCGTGGCCAGCTACGACCGCGTGCTGGCGCTGCAGCCCGATGCCGACGCCTTCAGCAGCCGCGGACTGGCCCTCTATGCCCTGGGCCGATTCGATCAAGCCGTTGCCAGCTATGACCGTGCGCTGGCCCTCAAACTCGACGCCGAATCTTTCAACACCCGTGGCCTGGCCCTGCACAAGCTTGGCCGCTTCGACGAGGCGGTCGCCAGCTACGACCGCGCGCTGACGCTCAGGCCCGATTACGCCGAAGTCTTCAACACGCGCGGCGCGGCGCTTGCGAAGCTGGGGCGCTTTGACCAGGCGCTGGGCAGCATCGACCAGGCGATCTCCCTCGGGTCGGGCTCGGCCGAAGTCTGCCTGATCGTCGGCGTCGAACTTCATAATCTTGACCGCTTCGACGATGCACTGGCCTGCTACGATCGGGCGCTGGCGCTCAATCCGCATTATGCCGACGCGCATTTTCATCGCGCCATGCTTCTGCTGAGCATCGGAGACTTTGCCCGCGGCTTCGAAGACTATCGCTGGCGCTTCCGAATCGAGGATGAAGCGCGACGGCCTGCCCGCCCCGAATACCTCACCTGCCCCGACTGGGACGGCGAGCCGCTCGCCGGCAAACGGCTGGTAGTTTTCGTCGAGCAGGGCTTCGGCGACGCCCTGCAATTCGTGCGCTACGTCCCGCTGGTGGCCGCGCGCGGCGCCCAGGTAACCTTGTTCGCCCCGGTGCCGCTGATCAAGCTGTTGCGCGACTCGCTACCCGGCGTCGACGTAACGGATCGCCTGCCCGATACCGCCGTCTTCGACTTCCAGGCGCCCATGCTCTGCCTGCCGCGGCTTTTCGGCACGTCGCTGGACACGATTCCTGCCCAAACACCGTACCTGCTTGCCGACCAGGCCGCGGCCGCGGCCTGGTCGCAGCGCCTGGCATCCCTACCGGGCTTGAAAGTGGGCCTGGTATGGGCCGGCAGCAGCCGGCTGCCCGGCATCGACGCGCGCCGCAGCCTGAAACTCGCGCAGTTTGCCCCGCTGGCGGCCGTTCCTGGCATTGAATTCATCAGCCTGCAGATCGGCGAGCCAGCCATGGAGGCCGCGACGCCGCCCGACGGATTAGGGCTGGTCGATTGGACCGGCGAAATATGCGACTACGCCGATACGGCGGCGCTGATCGCCGGCCTGGATCTGGTGATTACCGTTGACACCTCGGTGGCTCATCTGGCGGGGGCGCTGGGCAGGCCGGTCTGGATTCTGTCGCGCCACGACGGCTGCTGGCGCTGGCTACGGGGCCGGCAAGACAGCCCCTGGTATCCGAGCGCACGTCTATTCCATCAGCCGGCGCCGGGGCAATGGGAACCGGTCATCGACCAGGTCACGGCGGCACTAAATGCGCTTGTTTCAAAAAAAACCTTCCCGTCGACCGCGACGCGCCAACGCCCATCCGGCGATGCATTGGAATACGTCAAACAGGGCTTTCAATTGTCCGGCCAGCAGCGTTTCGATGAAGCCGTGGCCAGCTTCGACAGGGCGCTCGCGCTCAAGCCCGATCTCGCCGAGGCCTGGATTAGCCGCGGCATTGTGCTCTTTTATCTCGGGCGTTTCGATGAAGCCGTAGCCAGCTACGATCGCGTGCTCGCGCTCGCTCCCGATGCCGAGGCGTTTAACTGCCGCGGCGCGGCCTTGTACTGCCTTGACCGGCTCGAGGAATCGGTGGCGAGCTACGACGAAGCGCTGGCGCTCAAGCCTGACGCCGAATCCTTCAACACCCGTGGCGCGGCCCTCCACAAATTGGGCCGCTACGAGGAAGCGGTCGCCAGCTACGACAGCGCGCTGGCGCTCAGACCCGACTACGCCGAGGCGCTCGACAGCCGCGGCGTGGCGCTCGCGAAACTGGGGCGCTTGGATCAGGCGCTGGACAGCGTCGACCGGGCAATCGCTCTCGAATCACCGAATTCCGCCGCGGTCTGCCAGGACATCGGCATCGCGCTTCACAATCTTGGGCGTCCCGCCCAAGCCCTACCCTACTACGATCGCGCGCTGGCCCTCAATCCCGACCACGCCGACCTGCGCTTTCACCGAGCCCTGGCGTTGCTGAGCACGGGCGACCTGGCGCGTGGCTTCGAGGAGTATCGCTGGCGATTCCGAATAGAGAACAGGTCAAAACCCATCAAACCCGACTGGCTCGCCTGTCCTGAATGGGAAAACGAGCCGATCACCGGCAAACGCTTGGTGATTTACGTCGAACAGGGCCATGGCGATACCCTGCAGTTCGTCCGCTACGCTCCGATGGTGGCCGCATGCGGCGCGCATGTCACGCTCTTTGTTCCGCCGGGGCTGCTCAAGTTGCTGCGCGCTTCGCTGCCGGGCATCGAGGTAACCGACCGTCTGCCCGAGACCGCCACCTTCGACTTCCAGGTTCCCATGCTTTGCTTGCCGCGAATTTTCGGCACGACACTGGGTACCATTCCCGCCGAAATTCCGTATCTGATCGCTGATGAGACTGCGGCGGCGGCCTGGTCGCGGCGGTTGGCAGCGCTGCCTGGACTCAAAGTGGGCCTGGTCTGGGCCGGCAGCAAAAACCTGCCCAGCCTCGATGCGCGCCGCAGCCTGCACCTTGCCCAGTTTGCCCCGCTCGCGGCCGCTGCTGACATTCGATTCATCAGCTTGCAGATCGGCGAGCCGGCCGAACAAACCAAGGAGGCGCCCGCGGAGCTGCACCTGATCGATTGGACCGACGAGATACACGACTACGCCGACACCGCAGCCCTGATCGCTGGCCTGGACCTAGTGATAACCGTCGACACGTCGGTGGCGCACCTGGCCGGGGCATTAGGCCGTCCCGTCTGGATCTTGTCGCGCCACGACGGCTGCTGGCGCTGGCTGTTGAACCGGGAGGACAGTCCCTGGTACCCAACCGCGCGCCTTTTCCGCCAGTCCGCCATGTGCGAATGGGACCCGGTGATCACGCGAGTCGCGGCGGCATTGCAGGAGTTTTCCTCGCAACGCAGCACTTCCAAGCCAAACTCGGTCATCGGCGGCGCTCTGGCCACCGCCGACGCGCAACATGTCGACCCCGCGGTGGCGCTGGTCAGGCACGGCCTGCAGCTGAGCTACCGGCGGCGTTTCGACGAAGCCGTGGCGAACTTCGATCAAGCCGTCGCCCTCAAACCGGATTTCGCCGAAGCCTGGGCCAGCCGCGGTATCGCCCTCTTTGCGCTCGGCCGATTCGGCGAGGCGGCAAGCAGCTACGACCGCGCGCTGGCGGTGCGGCCCGATGCTGAAATCTTCAGCATCCGCGGCCTGGCCTTGTACATGCTAGGCCAGCTCGACCAAGCCGTAGCCAGCTACGACCATGCGCTGGCGCTGCAGCCGGACTACGCCGAAGCACACCTAAACCGCGCCCAGGCCCTTCTGCGCGCAGGCGATCTGGCGCGCGGCTTCGAGGCTTATCGCTGGCGCTTCCAGATCGAAGACCGGCCCGTGCGGCCCGAATGGCTGGCATGTCCCGAATGGAATGGCGAACCCATTGCCGGCAAGCGGCTGATCATCTTCCACGAGCAGGGTTTCGGTGACAGTCTGCAGTTCGTACGCTACGTGCCGATGGCCGCCGCGCGCGGTGCGCAAATCACGCTGTTCGTCCCGCCGGCGCTGACGCGGCTGCTGCGCGCGTCGCTGACCGGCGTCGAGGTGGTCGACAGCCTGCCCAAGAACAGCTTGTTCGATTTCCAGGCGCCGATGCTCGACCTGCCGCGGATTTTCGGCACGACGCTGGATACGATTCCTGCCGAGACTCCCTACCTGGTCGTCGAGCCGGCCGCGGCGGCAGCCTGGTCGCGGCGGCTGGCCAGCCTGCCCGACCTGACGCGGCCCGACCTGACGCGGCCCGACCTCAAGGTCGGCCTGGTGTGGGCTGGCGGCAAGGATCGGGCGTATGACGAACACCGCAGCATGACACTCGCCCGGTTCGCCGGACTCGCAGCCATTCCCGGCGTCCAGTTCATCAGCTTGCAGTGGGGCGATTCAGCCGCGCAAGCCGGGACGCCCCCCCCCGGGTTCACACTGGTCGACTGGACCGGCGAGATCGGCGACTACGCCGATACGGCTGCGCTGGTCGCCGGCCTGGACCTGGTGATCACGGTCTGCACCTCGGTGGCGCACCTGGCCGGGGCGCTGGGCAAGCCGGTCTGGATCCTGTTGCACGACGGCTGCTGCTGGCGCTGGCTGATGAACCGGGAAGACAGCCCTTGGTACCCAAGCGCGCGGCTTTTCCGCCAACCGGCACTGGGACAGTGGGATCCGGTCGTTGCCGACGTCGCGGCGGCGCTGCGCAGGCTCGCGCCGGAGACTGCGGCTCGCGGGCCGGCACTCGCCGCGGGCGATGCGGTGGCGCTCGTCAATCACGGCGTCGAGCTAGCCCATCAGCGCCGCTTCGACGCCGCCCTGGCGAGCTTCGAGCAGGCCATCGCGCTCAACCCCGATCTGGCCGAAGCCTTGCTCAACCGCAGCATCGCGCTTTTCTATCTCGGACGCCTGGAAGATGCCGTCAGCAGCTACGACAGCGCGCTGGCGCTCAAGCCGGATTGGACCGAGGCGCTCGGCAACCGCAGCGCGATCCTGGATACCCTGGGCCGGTGCGATGAAGCGCTGGCCGGCTACCAACGCATCCTGGCGCTGGAGCCGGATCGCGCCGATGTACGGTGGAGCCGTACGCGTGCACTGCTGCGCACCGGCGACCTGACCCGTGGCTTCGATGCCTATCGACAGTGTCTGCGGCGCTACGCGGAGCCGTCCGAACTCGCATGCCCCGAATGGAACGGCGAGCCGCTTGCCGGCAAACGGCTGGTCATCTTCAGCGAGCATGGCTACGGCGATACCCTGCAATTTGTACGCTATGCCCCGATGGCGGCCGCGCTCGGCGCGCACGTCACGTTGCTCGCGCGGCCGGCGCTGACGCGGCTGCTGCGCGCGTCGCTGCCCGGCATCGAGGTGGTCGACAGCTTGCCCAAGACCGCCGAGTTCGACTTTCAGGTTCCCATGCTGTGTCTACCGTCACTTTTCGGCACGACGCTGAACACCGTCCCTGCCCGAACGCCCTACCTGCTTGCCGAACAGAGCGCGACAGCAAGCTGGACGCGGCGTCTGGCGGCCTTGCCTGGCCTTAAGGTCGGCCTGGTTTGGGCCGGCAACAGCGCAAGATCGAACGACGCGCATCGCAGCCTGCAGCTGGCCCAGTTCGCCGCGCTCGCGGGCGTTGCAGACGTGCAATGGGTCAGCCTTCAGGTCGGCGAGCCCGCCGGGCAGGCAAAGATGCCGCCGGCCGGACTCAGGCTGCTCGACTGGACCGGCGAAATCGACGACTACGCCGACACAGCCGCGCTGGTCGCGAGCCTGGACGTGGTGGTTTCCGTTTGCACGTCGGTCGCGCATCTGGCCGGAGCGCTGGGCAAACCGGTCTGGATTCCCTTGCATTACGACAGCTGCTGGCGCTGGCTGCTGGACCGCAAGGATAGCCCGTGGTACCCGAGCGCGCGCCTTTTTCGTCAGCCTGCCCTGGGCGCGTGGGAGCCGGTCATGACCGAGCTGGCAGCGGCGTTGGAAACGCTGGCATCGAAAAAATCACTGGAGAACAGCCGGG
The DNA here is from genome assembly GCF_000382185.1 of Bordetella sp. FB-8. Lineage (NCBI taxonomy): Bacteria > Pseudomonadati > Pseudomonadota > Betaproteobacteria > Burkholderiales > Alcaligenaceae > Bordetella > Bordetella sp. FB-8. Next base: position 3,755,822 of record NZ_KB907784.1, read on the forward strand.
CAAATGCGCAGGCCGATGCCGTTGCGCTGGTCAAGCAGGGCATCCAGCTGGCTGGGCAGCAGCACTTTGTCCAAGCCATGGCCAACTTCGACAGCGCCCTCGCGCTCGCGCCCGATTTTGCCGAAGCCCTGATCGTGCGCGGCATCGTTCTCTTCGATCTCGGGCGCTACGAGGCTGCGCTGGCCAGCTACGACCGCGTGCTGGCGCTTCAGCCCGACGCCCAGGCATACAGCTGTCGCGGCGCGGCCCTCTACAACCTGGGCAGACTCGAAGAGGCGGTAGCCAGCTACGACAGCGCCCTTGCGCTCGCGCCCGACGCCGATGCCTTCGATACCCGCGGCGCGGCTTTATACAAGCTAGGCCGGTTCGAGGAAGCCGTGGCCAGCTACGACGGCGCGCTCGCGTTCAAACCCGACGCCGAAATCTTCACTCGCCGCGGCGCGGCCTTGTACGACCTGGGCCGGTTCGACCAAGCCGTGGGAAGCTACGACAGCGCGCTCGCGCTGCGGCCTGACTCCGTCCAAGCCTTGAACAGCCGCGGCGCCGCGCTGGGCAATCTCGGACGGCACAATGAAGCGCTGGCCTGCTATGACCGTTTGCTGGCGCTCGATCCGGATCATGCCAAGGCGCAGTGGAACCGCTCCCTGGTCCTCTTGCGCACGGGCGACTTGAAACGCGGTTTCGAGGCCTATCATTGGCGCTTCCAGGCAAACGAGGCACCGCGGCCCGCGTTCACGTGCCCACAATGGGCAGGCGAGCCGATCGCCGGCAAACGTCTGGTGGTTTGCCATGAGCAAGGCTACGGCGATACCCTGCAGTTCGTGCGCTATGTCCCGATGGCCGTCGCGCTGGGCGCGCACGTCACCCTGATGGTTCCCGGGGCGCTGATCCGGCTGTTGCGCGCATCGCTGCCCGGCGTCGAGGTGGTCAGCCATGTGTCCGAGGACACCTTCTTTGACTACCAGGCGCCGATGCTCTGCCTGCCTTGGGCTTTTGGCACGACCCTGGACACGATACCCGCCCAAACGCCGTACCTGCTTGCCGACCAGAATGCTGCAGCAAGCTGGGCGCGGCGTCTGGCGGCCTTGCCTGGACTCAAAGTGGGACTGGTGTGGGCCGGCGGCAAGAAAATCCCCACGGCGGATATGCGGCGCAGCCTGAAGCTCGCTCAGTTTGCGCCGCTTGCGGGCGTTCCCGGCATTCAGTTCATCAGCCTGCAGATCGGCGAGCCGGCCGAACAAGCCAAGGCCCCCCCTCCCGGGCTCGATTTGATCGATTGGACGAACGAGATCGGCGACTACGCCGATACGGCTGCGCTGGCCTGCAACCTGGACTTAGTTATCACCGTGGACACCTCGGTGGCACACCTGGCCGGCGCGCTTGCCCGCCCGGTCTGGATCCTGTCGCGCCATGACGGCTGCTGGCGCTGGCTGCTGAACCGGGACGACAGTCCCTGGTATCCGACCGCGCGCCTTTTCCGTCAATCCGCCACAGATGGATGGGAACCGGTCATGGCCAGGCTCGCAACGGCATTGCAGGCCTTTTCGGCCGGATAAGTCTGCCATCGCCTCGTATTCTGGTTCCTCGAGAATCGTGAGATTGCGCGATTGTTGATATAACCAAAAGTTAGTAATAAACCGCTTTGACCGGCGTCAAAAGCGTACAGACGATGGCGCTTGCCGGGCAAGGACGCTCGCAGGCACGCCCAAGCCACAATCCGGGCCTGCAGGCGAGCACCGCCGCTCAGAGACGACATTGGGACGTATTAGGCCAAGAATCGATGAGAGCGATGGGTTCGACAAACAATGCATATCTACCCGGCGGATCTCGGACATGACTGATATCAGTATGCCGATCTGCGATCTGGATCTCACGCGACTGCGCAGGGACCTGCTTCGGTTCGCGCGCCTGCAATTGCGAGACGACGCAGCGGCCGAGGATGCGGTGCAAGAAGCGATGCTGTCAGCCCTTACCAAGATGAGGGATTTTCGAGGCCAGGCACAGTTGAGCACGTGGCTCTTTGCGATTCTCAAGAATAAAATCATAGACATACTTCGCGCTCGCAACCGCTTCCAGCCTGTCGAAACCGACCCCGATGACTTGCCAGCCGATACCTTTGATGGGCTGTTTGACGGCAGAAATCATTGGCAAAAGGACGAACGACCTGCATTTTGGGGAGATCCCGAAGCCACACTGGCGCAGCAGCAGTTCTGGACAGTGCTTCAGACTTGCCTGGACAGGCTGCCGGCCAAAACCGCCCGTATTTTCATGATGCGCGAATTCCTCGAATTGACGCCCGAGCAAGTCTGCGCGGAATTGGGCATCAGCAAGTCCAATTGCGGCGTCATTCTTCATCGGGCCCGAATGACATTGCGCATCTGTCTTCAGACCAGATGGTTCGATGAGCGGGGTTCAAGAAAATGCTGAACTGCAAGGAAACCACCGAGTTGATCTCCAAAGAGGCCGACGAACGCCTGTCCCTCAAGGAAACACTCACCGTGCACGTGCACATGATGATGTGCAACGCCTGCCGCAATTTTCGCTCGAACATCCATTTTTTACGCCGGGCATGCCAGGCTGCGGCGACGATCGATGCTTCTGAGGACGCTTCTTCGCCAGGCCAGCGCTGAAAACCAAAGCGCCAAGCTTGCCAAGGCAGATCGGCCTATGCCACTTTGAAATCGCATCATGAAGTCAAAAGCGGCTTATTTACAGCGACTTGACGATGTTTCCTGGAATCGGATTCATACTGCGATAACCGTGCATTTTCACTCGTCGCTGCGGAACAGGCACACTCCAGAGCCGCGGAAATATTGAATTCGGTAAGCAAGCAGAACGGATTCATTCCCAATATGTACGCCGAAATGGTGAGCTTTCGCGCGCTGCTTGATACCTGCCTTCATGGATTCCGCCTGTTTCGCGCCGAATCCCAACTGACGCCTGTAGCGCAGGAAACCGTTTGTCTCGTGATTTCCCCAATCAACGCAGGCATGCACTGTGTCGCCGCGCATCGCGCGATCGCCAACGCGGTATCGAAGGCGCCCGCGGAATCACGGTCTGGCGATCAGCTGGTGATGGGCATCGACACCGATATTGCCGCGCGACATGCCATGGGCTTTGCCGTCTGAGTGATACACCAGAAGCACGGCATTGTCATGCGTCAAAGGCTCGGGCGCGATAACCGTGACCGTTGCTTTGCCTTGACGGCTTGCCACGAAACTATTGGTTTTTCCCGTACCGTCCAAGGGTGTGAACCCGATCGGTTTTTGGTCGAAGTGATTCTCGAACAGACTATAGGTACCGCCCGGCTTCAGATGTGACAGCAAAACTTTCACTTTCTCATGGCCGTCTTTCATAGGCATGAGCGTGACCTTGCCGGTAGCGCCAAGCCATGCAGCCAGCGACAAGCCCAGCGGCTTGTCCTGCGCATTGACGATATGAAGGCTTCCCGCATCGCCAATACGGGCATTGCGCACGCCCGCGGCATGCGCAATGCCTTGCGGGCCGACGCCGGCCGTCGCCGAAGGCTGCGCAACAAATACCTGCGGATCGATCGGAGGCGACTGATGCGTTTCAGTCGAGAAGAATTCGGCATGCGTGACAAAGGGCAGCACGACATTGTGTGCGTATGCTGGCGCGGCCAGGATATATCCGCCCAACCCAATAAGCCCGCCGACAAGAACGGCCGCAAGTGGGGATTTTCTTTGCTTATTCATGATTGCTGATTCCTTGGTAATGATATTGAAATGAACAGGGGTGTAAACGAGACAGGCGCGCCGCCTTTGCAGTCAAAGCGCACACCATTTTGAAACTATCGACTTCCAGATCGGGCTGCATCCGCGCGCGCGCTGCGCCAGTACCTGACGCCTTCATCCACGGACCATTTGCCTGGCCCCCAGGCGACCACAGCCAGCAGCATCAGCCCCCAGATCTTGTGATCGGCGAAGTCGCTCGTATTGAGCAGGCCCGTCAGGAGTCCATGAGGCCACAATGCTGGATAGGAGATCACGGCAATGCCGTTATAGATAAAGAGAAACAGCGCGGTCAGACGGCCCAGCACCCCAAATCCGATCAGCCATGGCGTGACTAACTCGACCCAGGTTCCAATCACTGCGGCCAAATCGGGAGAAAGCAAAGGCACCTGATACGTAGTGTTGAATAAAAACTGCGTGCCGGAGGGGTCCTCGATCTTGACCACGCCTGCGCGCCAGAATGCGATGGCCACCCAGATTCGCATGATCAGCAGTACGGTGGGCCCGAGCCAGCGGGCAAGCCAGTCTTGGCCTCGCGCATAGCATTCAGTGAGTTGCTTGATCATGAGGCTTTCTCCGTTTCAGTTGGCACGAGCGCTTGGATATTCATCACGAGATGGCTTTGCACCAGACCCATCACACACGCACTAAGGTCGAATTCCGGATCCAGGGCGTATGCCGTGGCGTAGGCGGCATCGACCGATCGCCCTCTAATGATGGCATCGATGCATGCGTGGCTTGCTGTGTGTAGCCGCGACATTGCAACTTGATCTGCGTCGCGCCAGATCAAAACGCTCTCGCCGGTGCGCGGTAATGCCGACGGAGCATTTTCCGGATCTGTCGCAAAGCGCCATATTGTCAAAACAGGATGCGCGCTTGCGACGACGCCCATGCTAGGAACAAGGCCGAGACGAATGGGGCCATCGACCAAGGCCAGCCCATCCACAAACGCCGACACCGACATGGGCTGGGCGTCGGCAGCCAGCGCGACCTGCTGGCGTTGCCACTCAAGCCGGGCGACATCGCCGAGGTAGGCAATCCCGGCGACTTGCACTTGCATCGCGAGGAATTCCCCGAACATCTCGCCGAACTTTTGCAGGTTCCCGCATCGCGAAGGAAACGCGCGCCGATATTGCAGCGCGGTTTGATCGAAATAGGCATCGCCCACCAGCGCACGGACGGCGGGATACGCCGTTCTGAGCGCCGCGGCGTGTATTTCCTCGCTGCTATGCCGATAGATGTCGAGCCGCTGAACCGGCGCAAGACCTCCCGCCTCGACCCAAGCAGCAGGGTCTTGCTCGCCACGCCCATGGAGCGCGTCGAAAAAGCGTCGCTGCAAATCATCCAATGCGGGATTTTCGTGCATCGAGAACCTCCTGGGCACGTGCCGCCTGGCCAAGCAGAACTTCCAACTCCGGAATGTCCTGATCCCATTCGATGAGCGTAGGCACCGCGCCAAAGCGCTCAATCGCCTCGGCATACAGCGCCCAGACCGCGTCGGAAACCGGTTTGTCGTGCGTATCGATGAGCAGCGGGACGGGCAGGCCGTCCTTGCTCGTATGTCCGGCAAGATGGATCTCGCGAACACGATGCACAGGAATGGCGCGCAGATAGTCGCGCGGGTCGAACTTGTGGTTTACGCTGTTCACGTAAATGTTGTTGACATCGAGCAGCAGGCCGCAGCCGCTGCGGCGCACCACCTCGGCAACGAAATCCCACTCGGCATAGTCGTCTGCGCGAAACCGCAGATAACTGGAGACGTTCTCGACAAGTATTTCGCGGCCGAGCACATCCTGCACCTGCCCTATCCGGGAGGCGAGCAGCGTTACGGCTTCCCCGGTAAAGGGCATGGGCAGCAAATCGTTGCTGTGCAGGCCTGCGATGCCGCCCCAGCTCAGATGCTCGGAGACCAGGGCCGGGCAATATTGGTCTACAAGCGCTTTCAACCGGCGAAGGTGCTCGGCGTCCAGCCGGCCCGCTGCGCCCATCGACAAGCCGACGCCGTGCAAGCTGAGGGGATAGTCCGCGCGCACGCGCGACATTAAGTCATGGATTGCGCCGCCGCGAGGGAAAAGATTTTCGCTGTGCACCTCGAGCCAGGCAATGGCCGGGCGCTCGCTGACAATGCGATGTATGTGGGGCCCGCGCAAGCCGACGCCCGCCGCAGCGGGCACCGGTAGCGAGGCCGATACCAATACCGGTTTGACGCCATGCAGCGGGCCCCACGCCATCATGACCTCAGACCTGCCCGGGTTTGGCGCTGCCGCCATCGAGCTTGTCGCACAGGCCGGCGGGCACCGCGATGAACGCCTGGGGATCGCGCGCCTTCGAATCCTGCCCCGCGCAGGAGTGGCCCGGCGATTGGCAATCGTTCTTGAACGCAGCATTCACTCCGTAGCACATGGAGAGATGATGCGTCTTCATGTAGCTCATCATTTTCTCGGCCTGGGGCGTCATTTTCATCATGCCCTGGGCGGCCGCGGACGACGCGATCGTCGCGGCACCGAGTGCCAAGCTACCTACCAGCGTGGCCTTGAGGATTTGCGTGCTGTTCATTGAAGTCTCCTGAAAGAGATGGCGGCGCCGGAAAAAGTCCGGTCGCATCGCAATGGCGGCATCAGGCGAAGAAAATCAGGCCTTGCATGGCGATCCTTGCCACGCGTGATGCGCTCCTTTCTTAGACGAACCAAGCGCAGTCCGTTTACAGGAAAATTCAGGCAAACATATCCGGCTGGCGCTGCGCCTCGTCCATGCCGGCAAAATTGCTCAGCCCCACCCCCGCCAAGCGGTAGAGCGTGTAGGGGGGCAACGTGACGCGTTCGCGCATGCCCAGCGCCAATTCGGCCAGTTCCTGCGGCGTGGCCACGGGCTGTGGCTGCGTATGGCTGCGGGTCAGGCTGCGAAAGCGGTCGGTCTTGAGCTTGAGCACCACCGTGCGCCCCGCTACGCCCTTCCTGCGCGCCTGTTCCCAGGCCTTGGCCGACAGGCGCCGCAGTGTCTCGTCCAGTTGGTCTAGCCGCAGGTCGATCTCGAACGTTGTCTCGGCCGATACCTGCCGGACGGCCAGGTCCGGCTCTACCGCACGCTCGTCTATGCCACGCGCCAGCTCGTAGAGGCGATAGCCGTAGCGGCCGAAATGCAGTTCCAGTTCGGCCGCGGCGTGCTGTCTGAGCTCACCCACGGTATGGATGCCCAGCTCCAGCAGGCGGGCCTGCATCACCTTGCCCACGCCCGGCACCTTGCGCACCGGTAGATCCAGCAAGAACGCCTGCACGCGCGAGGGTTTGATGACGAAGAGGCCGTCCGGCTTGTTCCAGTCGGACGCAATCTTGGCCAGGAACTTGTTGGGCGCCACGCCGGCCGAGGCCGTCAGCCCGGTTTCGGCGCGGATCTGGGCGCGTATGACCTGCGCCACCTCGGTCGCCGAGGCCAGTCCCTGCTTGTTGACCGTCACATCCAGATAGGCCTCGTCCAGCGACAAGGGTTCGATCAAGTCGGTATGGCGCGCGAAGATGCCACGCACCTGGCGCGACACGGCGCGATAACGCTCGAAGTCGGGCGGCACGCAAACCGCCTGCGGGCAGAGCCGCCGCGCACGCGCCGCCGACATGGCCGAGTGAACGCCGAAGCGCCGGGCCTCGTAAGAGGCCGCGCACACTACCGAACGCGGCCCGGTCCAGGCCACCACCACGGGCAGACCGCGCAATTCGGGGCGGTCGCGCTGCTCGACCGACGCATAGAACGCGTCCATGTCGACATGCACGATCTTGCGTTCGGACGAAGCCAAATGCCTTATTGCTTGATATGGAACCAGGCGTCGGGATTGGCGCCGGTCTGGGGCGGAATATAGACGCTACACGAGGGCGAACTGAAGTACACCGCATCGTGCATGGCGCGCATGGCCTTGGCGTCCCAGATGCTCCTGCCCCACATTTGCACATGCACCCGGGTGCGGTCCGGGCCCGCCGCGCTGATTTCGACGCGGGCCATTTCCCGGCTGTCGACCAGATTGGCCACCACGCGCAGGCGGCCGCTGTGCGCAGCCTGATCCAGGCCGCCCTGCACGTGGTAGGCGCCGCTGCCCAAGAGGCACAACTTGGCCTGGTCGAGCGCCGCTTGGTAGGCCTGCCGATAGCCCACCGGCGCGTCGAAATCGCCCGACAACGAGGTGCCGTTGGGCCCCAGGCCGACCGCGCAGCCCGACAGGGCTGCCGCAACCAGCGCAACGGCGGCGCACTTTGCTTGCTTGATCATGATGCCTCCCTATGCATAAGTCCGGCATTATCCCGCATTCCCGGGGTGCGCCTGCACACTCGCTCGCCAGACTGGAAAACGCCTGAATCCATCGCAATGCGCTGCGCCCGCTCGAGCGCCGGGTCTCGTTCTGGCTCCGCGGCAGGCTCTATGGCATGATCGAGCGATGGCTACCTTGACCTTGCGGATGGAACGCGCGCCCACGCCGCTAGGTGAAATGCTGATCGTCACCGACGAACAGGGCCTGCTGCGCGCGCTGAACTGGGGCGATCACGAATCGGACATGCTCAGGCTGATGCGCAATCACTACCGCAAGGATGCGGTGCAACTGCAGGAAATCCGCCGCGCATCGCCTGCCATGCAAGCGATGCTGGCTTATTTCGAAGGCGACCTGGCCGGTATCGACCACCTGCCCGTACTGACCGGCGGCACGGATTTCCAGCGCCAGGTGTGGGCCGCCCTGCGCGAGATTGCGTGCGGCTCGACGATCAGCTACCTGGATCTGGCCACCCGCATCGGCAAGCCTGCGGCCGTGCGGGCCGTGGGCATGGCCAACCATGCCAACCCGATCAGCATCGTCATCCCCTGCCACCGCGTCATCGGCAGCGACCGCACGCTCACCGGCTACGGCGGTGGGCTGCACCGCAAACGCTGGCTGCTGGAACACGAGTCCGAATATCGGCAGGGGCGGTTGATCTAGGATGCATGGCGTTTACTGTGATTTGACGTACGGCAAGAGCGCGATGCCTTGAAAGACCACCAGTTCTTGAGACGTTCGCCGCGTCTGCGCGAGGGCCGGGGGCGGCCTGTTGGAGGCTGCCAAGTCCGGATAAAAATGGCGGGAAAGTCCGGGCGCGCTGTCTGAAGCCCCGCAGGGGCGAGTCCGCGCCCCGACCGGCGGCTTCAATTAGAGCAAGCACCATCCCGATCCAGGTCCTATTCACACCACGGCTAGGCCGCCTTCGCCTTGCGCAATCCTTTGCCTTCGATATTGGGCAGGAACACCGTCAGCAATCCCAGCAAAGGCAGATAGGCGCAAAGCTGGTACACGTATTCGATGCTGGTCCTGTCCGCCAGTTCGCCCAGCAGCGCGGCACCCACGCCGCCCATGCCGAAGGCAAAGCCGAAGAACAGGCCCGCGACCATGCCCACCTTGCCCGGGATCAGCTCCTGCGCATAGACCAGGATGGCCGAGAATGCCGACGCCAGGATCAGGCCAATGATCGACACCAGGATACCCGTCCAGAGCAGATTGACATGCGGCAGGATCAGCGTGAACGGCGCCACCCCCAGGATCGAGACCCAGATCACCAGCTTGCGGCCTAACTTGTCGCCGATCGGACCGCCGATGATCGTGCCCACCGCCACCGACGCCAGGAACAGGAACAGGAACATCTGCGCCGAACGGATGGTCAGGCCGAATTTGTCCATCAGATAGAAGGTGAAATAGCTATTCAGGCTGGCCAGATAAAAATACTTGGAGAAGACCAGCATGCCCAGCACCGCCAGCGTGATCCCCACCCGGACGCGCGACAGTGCCACGGCGCCGCCGACCTTGCGGGCCTTGGCCTTCAGGCGCCAGCGGTTGGCGGCATACCAGCGGCCGACCTGCGACAGCAGCACAATGGCCGCCAGCGCCACCAGCGCGAACCACGCCACGCTGCGCTGGCCGTGCGGAATGATGATCAGCGCCGCCAGCAGCGGCCCCAGCGACGAGCCCAGATTGCCGCCGACCTGAAAGAGCGACTGCGCCAGGCCGTGCCGCCCGCCCGAGGCCATGCGCGCCACACGCGAGGACTCTGGGTGGAACACCGACGATCCCGTGCCGACCAGGCACGCCGCCAGCACCAGGAAACCGAAGGACGGCGCAACCGACAGCATGAGCAGGCCCGACAGCGTAAAGCCCATACCCACCGCCAGCGAATACGGCAGGGGTTTCTTGTCTGTATAAATACCCACGCAGGGCTGCAGCAGCGAGGCCGTGATCTGGTAGGCCAGCGTCAGCAGCCCGATCTGCGCGAAGCTAAGCGAGAAATTGTCCTTGAACATGGGATACAGAGCCAGCAGGATGGACTGAATCATGTCGTTCATCAGGTGCGCCGCGCTGATGGCGCCCAGCACCTTGAAGGCGGTGGACTGGGCGTTGGGATCGGCGGCGGGCTGACCGGGCATGACGCCTGGAGCGGAGGTCTGCAGTACGGTGCTCATGGGATACTCGGGTAAAAGAGGATATCTTGCTGATTCGATAGAGTGTAATAAGACGAAAAACAAGGTAAGTGACAACTTTCGTCGAAAAAGTGACACTCATACCATGCCTGCCTTCCCCCCCATCACCGCCCCCTGGCGCAGTATCGATGCCAGCGACTACCAGGACGTGCCGCGCAGCGTCACGGCCATGGCCAAGGAATACAGCGTCGGTTCGACGACCGGCCCGCACACCCACGTCCGCGGCCAATTGATCTACGCCGTGACCGGCAGCATGCAGGTAAGGACGGCGCATGGCCTCTGGCCCCTGCCCGCGCGGCGCGCCCTGTGGGTGCCGCCCGGCGTCGAGCACGCCGTGCTCATGCTGGGCGAGGTTTCCATGCGCACCCTGTACCTGGCCGCCGACGCCGCCTCCAGCCTGAGCGGCGAATGCTGCGTGCTGGAGGTCTCGAACCTGCTGCGCGAACTCATATTGAGCCTCGCGGCCGAACCCATCGAATATGCGCTTGACGGCCGCAGCGGCCAGATCGCAGCCCTCATCCTCACCGAGCTGGCATTGGCCGTGCGCATTCCGTTGCACATTCCCTGGCCGCACGACCGCCGCCTGCAAGCCGTCTGCCAGGCCATCGTCAAGCAGCCCGGCCTACGCCGCACCGTGGACGACTGGGGACACGAGGTCGGTGCCAGCGGACGCACCCTGATCCGCCTCTTCCAGGCGGAGCTAGGGCTGAACTTTCACGAATGGGTGCAGCAGGTGCGGCTGGCCGACGCGCTGAGCCGGCTATCCATGGGCCAATCCATCGCCCGCATCGCCTGCGAACTGGGCTACCGCAGCCCCAGTGCCTTCGCGGCCATGTTCCGCCGCGCGCTGGGTGCCTCGCCCCATCAGTACCTGCATCAAACCGTTTCAAACGTAGCTGTGTGCAAAACATAGAACCCAAGCTGTTCCAAGCCGTTTCCCTTTCCCCGAAGCATAGAACCCGCGCCTGCGATAATAGGATATGCACAGTTCGCCACGCCCCCCGTCGCATCGCCCGTCGTCGCAGCGTCCTGCGTCCTCGCCCTCTCTGTCCCGCTCCGGCATTCTCGTGAAGCTTGCCGTCTTCTGCGTCGGCCTGGGCGGCTGCGGCGCACTCATGCTGGGACTGGCCATCGCCCTGGCCTGGCCCAGCCTGCCCAACCTGCATGCCATGACCGACTACCGGCCCGACGTGCCGCTGCGCGTGTACACGGCCGACCACGTTCTCATCGGCGAATTCGGCGAGGAGCACCGCAACGTGACGCCCTTCGCCAAGATCCCGCAGATCATGAAGGACTCGGTGCTGGCCGCCGAGGACGACAGGTTCTACCAGCACGGCGGCGTCGAATGGCTGGACGTATTCCGCGCGGCCCTGACCAACCTGATCCACATGTCCAAGGTTCAGGGCGCCAGCACCATCACTATGCAGGTGGCGCGCAATTTCTACCTGTCCGACGAAAAGACCTACGGCCGCAAGTTCTACGAACTGCTGCTCACTTACAAGATCGAATCGCAGCTCACCAAGGACCAGATCCTCGAGCTGTACATGAACCAGATCTACCTGGGCCACCGCGCCTACGGATTCGCGGCCGCGGCGCGCACCTATTTCGGCAAGACGCTGGACGAGCTCACGCCGGCCGAAGCCGCCATGCTGGCGGGCATTCCCAAGGCGCCCTCGCGCGCCAACCCCATCACCGACATGAAACGCGCCAAGCAGCGCCAGCACTATGTGCTGGGCCGCCTGCTGGCGCTGGGCAAGCTGACCCAGGCGCAGTACCAGGTCGCCCTGGACCAGCCCATCACAGTGGCCGGCAGCGGCGCGGACGGCTCGCGCGACTACGCCGTGCACGGCGAATACCCGGCCGAACTCGCGCGCCAGCTGATGTACAGCATCTTCCAGGACAGCGCCTACACGCGCGGCATCGACGTCTACACCACCATTGACTCCAAGGCCCAGCAGGCGGCCTATCAGTCGGTGCACGACGGCATTCTCGACTACACCCGCCGCTCGGTCTATCCGGGACCGGAAGGCCAGATCGACCTGCCCGCCGGCATCGAGAACGACCCCAAGGCGCTGGACAACGCACTGGACAGCGTGCAGGAAAACACCCCCGACGACGGCGACCTGCTGACCGGCGTGGTGCTCTCGGCCAGCCCCACCTCGGTCACCGTGGCGCGCAGCAGCAGCCAGATCGTCACCGTCGACACCAAGAGCGCCCTTTCTGTCATCGCCCGCGCCCTCAATCCCAGAGCAAAGCCCGACATGCGCATCACGCGCGGCTCGGTGGTGTATATCCACAAGCTGCCCGACGGAACCTGGGAAATCATCAACAAGCCCAAGCTGCAAGCCGCGCTGGTATCGCTCTCGCCCAAGGACGGCGCCATCCGTGCCATGATCGGCGGCTTCAACTTCCAGCAGGGCAGCTTCAATCGCGCCGTGCAGGCCTGGCGCCAGCCGGGTTCGAACATCAAGCCTTTCTACTATGCCGCCGCGCTCGAGCGCGGCCTGGCGCCGACCACCGAAATCTCCGACGAACCCTTTTTCCTGAGCGCCGCCCAGACCGGTTCCAAGGACTGGGCGCCCAAGAACGACGACGACAAGTACCAACCCATGATGAGCATGCGCCAGGCGCTCTACCAATCGGTCAACCTGGTCTCAATTCGCATCATGCAGGCCATCACGCCGCAGTACGCCCAGCAATATCTCACCCGCTTCGGATTCCTGGCCGAGCGCTGGCCCCCGATGCTGCCCATCGCCCTGGGCGCGGGCAGCGCAACGCCGCTTGAAGTGGCCAGCGCCTATACGGTGTTCGCCAACGGCGGCTATCGGGTTCCGCCCTACCTGATCGATCATGTGGTCGACCGCCGGGGCAATGTGCTGATGCAGGCCAAGCCTGTCGAGGCGGGCGACGAGAGCGTGCGCGCCATCGATCCGCGCACGGCCTGGATCATGGACGACATGCTGCGCGGCGTGGCCACCTACGGCACCGGCGCGCGCGCGCATGCCGTGCTCAAACGCAACGACGTGGCCGGCAAGACCGGCACCACCAACGGCCCGACCGATATCTGGTTCTCGGGTTTCGTCCCCTCGTTGGAAACCACGGTCTGGATGGGCTTTGATCAGCCGCGCCCGCTGGGCGCGTACGAGTTCGGCAGCGGCACCGCGCTCTCGACCTGGCTGGGCTATATGAAGCCCATGCTGGCGAACGTGCCGCAGACGCCGCCCCCACCCATGCCGCAAGGCCTGATCCAGGCCAACGGCGACTACTACTTCACGGAATTTCCGCCCGGCCAGAATGTGGCTTCGCTGGATCTGGGCGTCAGCGACACAAACGACGGTTCGGCCTCGAGCGACGCGAACGGCGTTCCCGTGTCCAACGACAGCGACGTGCTCGGAGGCTTTCTCAACAAAATGTGGTCGAACATCACCAAGGACCCGAACCCCAAGCATGTTGATTCACCACGCGTCACGCCTTAGCGACCGGGTTCAGGCGCGCAAGGCGGCGTAGGCCGTCATCAGGTGGTAGGGCGTGGTCGAGGGCATGTCGGCACGCTGCAAGGCGCCATCGGCGCCCAGCACTTCGCGCCAGCCGCGTGCGTGCAGGAAGCGCTCCTTGAACCGCGCCAGCTGTCGGCCCAGTGCCGGGCGGTCCCCGGTCAGCGCCAGGTAGCGGGCATATTCGGCCTGCGCCCAGATGCGTTGTGAGCCATCGCGCATGCCTGCGTTCATGTCCAGCGCAGCGCAGACGCCTTCGGTATCCGGGGCCACGCCCCTCGCCCTGGCCCAGACGCAGCCGCGCGGCACCGCCGCGGGCAAATTCAGCCCTTCATACACCTGCGGCATCGAATGCAGCAGGGAATACCACTCGAACTGATGACCGGGTTCGATGCGGTTGTCCGCCGTGCCCAAAGGCAACTCGGCGATGCACTGCGTCTGCGGGTCGAGAAAGCGCTGGGCGACACCTTCGGCGATACGGCGCAGCGTCTGCGCGAACCAGATCGGCTCGGCCACCAGCGCTGCCGCCTGGTAGGCCTCGGTCAGGTGCATGATGGGATTTTGCTCGGGGCCTTTGACTGGCGTCCCGTTCGCGCAAAGCGCTGCGTGGTAAAGCCCGTCGCCGTCGCCGAATCTCTCCTCCACCAATCGCGCGGTCGACAGCATGTGCTGCAGCGCTCGCGCATCGCGGCTGCGCGCGAAATACGTCGCGCAGGCCAGCACCACAAAGGCATGGCTGTAGAGGTCCTGTGCCGCATCGAGCACCTGCCCCTGTGCATCCACGCTGAACACCCAGGCATGGCGGCGCTCGTCATGGAAATACCGCAGCAAGGCATCGAAAAGGCGCGCCGCGTGGGCCTTCGCTTGCTCGCCTGTCAACCGCGCATACACATAAAGCTGGCGCGCGCAGGCCATGGCACGGTAGCGCGCGTCGGGCATCGGCTCGCCCGATTGGTCCAGCGCCTCGTGCGGCAGGCCGATGCGCGCATCAAAACCGCGCGAAAGCCACTGGGCAATGACGACGGTGTCGAAATGACGTTGCAGATCGGCCGCGGTATCGGCCCAGGCAGCTTGTTTCATTTATCGATAATGCATGGCGGCAGGATCGGCCATGCGCAAAGCGAGCAAGCCCTTGTCCGTGACACGCAGGCCGCCGCCTTCGGCGTCTTGGACGCAACGCAGCACCCGCAAGGCCTGGGCAATGTGCTCGGGCACGGATTGGGCCGCCTCGTCCGGCGTGGCAAGCACGTTTAGCCAATATGCCAGCTCGCCCTGCTGTATGCGGGGATTGCTCATGGCAACTCCTAGAAATGAAAGTTCGCGCCGGCGAAGTCCCGCGGCCGCATCGAACCGTTCGCCGGTGCTTCTGCCAGGCCCCGAGCATCAATCATACCCGCAAGCGTATACATCCATGCCCCGCAAAAACAAAGGCTTCCAGCCTTGCGGCGGGAAGCCTTCGCTGCAAAACCCAACTCAGTGGCTGATGGACTCAAGCGAGCGGCCACGCGTCGCAGGGCCAAGCAGGATCATGACGATGCCCACCATCATCGACACGCCGATGAAGGCCGCTACGCCGGGCACGCCGTAATGGTGCAGCAGGATGCCGATGACCAGCCCCGCGAACGCGGCGGCAAGCCGGCTCCAGGAATAAACGAAGCCCACGGCGCGCGCACGGATGCGCGTGGGATATACCTCGGCCTGATAGCCGTGATAGGCATAGGACATGATGTTCGACGCCAGCGTAAAGAGCACACCGAGCACGATCAGCAAGGCCGGAGCGGAGGCACGGGAAAACAGGACGATGACGATCGCCATGACCAGCAGGCCGCCGACGATCTGTGTCTTGCGCTCCAACTTGTCCGCGAACAGCACGCCTATCATGGGGCCGAACGGGTTGGCGATCGCGATAATGAAGGCATAGGCCAGGCCATGCGTGACTGTCACGCCCCGGCTGATCAGCAGCGTGGGTACCCATGCGGCGAACCCGTAGAAGCCGATCACCTGAGCCATATTGAAGATGGACAGGATGATCGTGCGCTTGAGGTAAGGCGCGCGCAGCACCTCGCCCAAGGTTCCACGCTCGGCCTTTTCAGCCGTAACGGACACCTCCGGCGGCGGCAGCTTGATGCCCTTCTCTTGCTCGACCCGGCGCTCGATCTGCGCCACGACACGTTCCGCTTCCTCGATGCGGCCTTGGGCCGCCAGCCAGCGCGGGCTTTCGGGAATGTGGCGACGCATGAACCACACCGCAATCGCGCCGACCGAACCAATCAGGATGATCACGCGCCAGTATGCGAGGCCGAAGGGTTGGGTGTCCTTCATGGCATACGCGAGAAATGCGATCACCGGCACGATGCTGAAGGTGATGCACTGGTTGACCGCATAAGCGCGGCCGCGCTGGCGGCTGGAGATCAGTTCGGAAATGTACGTGTCAATCGTCACCAGTTCGACGCCCAGGCCGATGCCGGCGATGAAACGCCAGAGATTCAGCTCCAAGCCGCTGCCCTGGAACGCCATGATCGCGGTGCAGACCATGTACCAGATCATGGACCAGGTAAAAATGACACGGCGGCCCATGATGTCGGCCAGTTGCCCGGCAAAGAGCGCACCCACCCAGAGACCAGCGAAGGTCGCAAAGACGAAGGTGCCAAAGCCTGCCACCTTCAGAGGTCCCAGAGCCGAGAAGAAGCCGAGCGATTCCGGCTTGAAAAGGCCGGCCCCCACCATGCCCGGCGCGACGTAGGCGGTAAAGAACAGATCGTAGAACTCGAAAACGCCGCCCAGCGAAAGCAGCAGAACCATCGTCCAGACCGTCCTGGAGGACGGTAGACGATCAAGCCGAGCTGCAATTTCGGCTGATTTTTCCGTAGACATTTTGTCTCCTCATATTATGTGTGTTGTAGCTAGTTGCGCAGCTTGCCGCACACATGCTGACTAAATTCTGAATAGCACGACGAACAAGCCTAGGGATTCGTATCGATTGACAAGAGCAAGGAAGAAAAAGCGCAGCTTAAGACTCTCTTAATCTAGGAAATGCAGAATCGCCGCCAAGCAAATCCGAAACAGACGCGGAGCTGCAAAATGTCCGGAAAAAGCGCAAGCCATACCGGCCCGACGACAACACGAGGAAAAAAACATGAACACCGGCCAGAGTTCTTCCTATGACCGCCCGACGATCGCGTTGCACTGGCTCACCGCAGCGCTCGTGCTGTTCCAGTTCACGCTTGCCATGATCTGGGATTTCTTCCCCAAGCCCGAACAACACACGATGATCGTCACGCATACCTCGTTCGGCATCGTGCTGGCCGTCGTGCTCCTGGCGCGACTGCTCTGGCGCACGACAGCGGGTCGGCGCCTGGAACACGGATCGAGCCTGCCGGACCTGGCTGCCAGGGCGGCGCATCTCATATTGTATTTGCTGCTGGTGGCGGTAGTCGTGTTGGGCGTCATGCTGCGCTGGTCCGGCCACAACCCGCTCAGCTTCTTCGGCCTGACCATCGCCTCCCCCTTCGGGCCGTTCTCGCATGCCACGCACGAGATCCTAGGCAACCTGCACGATTTCGCCGCCTGGTCGATCATCGTAATCGCAGTTGTCCACGCATGCGCGGCGCTGTTCCATCACTACGTACTGCGCGACGGCATCCTGCAGCGGATGCTGCCGGGTCTCGCATCGCCCGAGCGACGCAGGACGCTGGGTACAGGGCAGCGCGAATGAGTGCGCAGGCATGCCCTCGCACGAGATTGATCGCTCATGCGTCGAACGGGCGGCAACCGCATTGACCAACGACTCAATGCGCACTGGCCGTGGCAAATATCCCGCCTCCGGTCAGAAGCTGCAACGCCACCGTCTGCTCGGCGATGTGTTGCTCGCTGGCCTGCAAGAAGAGACGTTGATCCAGCGCAGCTTGGTCTTGCATCTGTGCCTGAGGCAAGGTGATATCGCCGGCCCGCAGCGCCCTATTCGCGGCCCGCGCGGCACTTTGCAGCGCGGGCAAGGAGGCACGCAGCGTAGACTGCTCGGCGCCCAGAATCGCCAAATCGACCAAAATCCGCGCGACCTGGGTATGCGCTTGTTGCAGGCGCAAACGGTAAGTGTCGTAAAGCTGCATGCGCGTGGCGCGTGCCACGGCAATCTTGCCGGGACTGCCATTGAAGATTGGCAGGCTGAAGTCGATGGCGAAACCCAAGGTGTGCACGTTCGAAGTGTCGCGCGCCCGGGAGAGCGTGATGCCCAAGGAAGGGAACTGGGACAGCACGGCTTTGCGCAGTGTCTGCTCCTGGCTCGCATAGCCAGCGCGCAGCGCCATCAAGTCGGGCCGGATCCGAGCCAGCCTATTGACGGCGCCGGCTGCGTCGCGCACAGCCGTGGGCTCCACGCGAGGCAATCCCGCGAGCTCGAGCACCTGGCCGGGCGCCAGTCCGAGCATGCCGTCGAGTTCGCCTTGCTTGGCCGCGCGCCGGCGCGCGTCGGTGGCCAGTTTATGCCGCAGGGTAGTCAATTCAATGAGATCGGCATCGGCCGTCGTGCGCGGTGCGATGCCGGCCAGCGCGGCGGCCCGGTCTCGTCCCAGGCGTCTGAGGACCGCATCGCGCTGGGTCTTGAGCAAGCGGTCGCGGTCGCGCAACCCGACCAGCGCGATATAGTCGAGTTCGGCCACCGAAGCGGTCCGCCATTCTTGCCACAGGATCCCAAGGTCAACTTCGCGCACATGCTCGCGCGCGGCCGCGACTGCCGCGCCGCGCGTGATCAGTTGATCGAGATCGAAGCTCAAACCTAGGTTGTAGGCGGTAGTGGTCGCAGCCGACTGTCCTTGCGGGATGTCGCGCTCGGCTGCGAATGTCGGCGCGGGCAGTAAGCCGGCGGCGAAAGCCTGGGCACGCGCCACACCGGCCTGGTCGCGTACGGCCCGCAGGCGCGGATCGTTGAGCACGGCCAGCGCGGCCACGGCGGCGATGGGCAGCGGCGCGTGCAAATCGATACGCTGCGCAGCGAGCGCCGGCAACGCGATATCACGCGTGGTCACGCGCAAGCCGGCGGCGTTGTCGTGCCATGCAACGGCGCCAGGCAATGGTTGGGGGGCATACGTGGCGCAGGCCGCCAGTGTGCCGCACAGGGCGAGCGCCGGACCCATGCGCAGTACGCGCGAAACGTTCATGGCATTCATGCCAGTTCCTCGCGTTGCGCCAGCCGCGCAAGTTGCTTGCTGCGCCAGTGCAAGTACAGCGCCGGAATCAAGTTAGTGCTGCGCAGCGCGCTCCAGATCAATCCGCCGAGAATCACGACGGCGAGGCCTTGCTCGGGCGCGGCGCCTTCGCCCAACCCGAGCGCGGTCGGCAGCATCCCCAGCATGGCGGTGATCGCGGTCAGCATGATCGGGCGAAAGCGAACCTGGATGGCCTCGCGAACGGCTTGCTCGACCGGCAGGCCAGCGGCCTCGTTGTGCCGCACCCGGTCAAGCAGCACGATGCTGTGCCGCAGTCCGATCCCGATCAGCGTCAGAAAGCCGATCATGCCGGTGGCGTTCAGTCCCACGCCGCTGACGACCAGCGCAACCGTGCCGCCGGTCAGCGCCAGCGGAATCTCGAGCAGCAAAATAGCCGGTATCAGCAGCCCGTCGAACTGCAGCAGGAGAATGCCGATCATGATCGCGAACGCGGCCAGCGCCGCCACCAGCAGGCCCAGCGCCGCCTGTTCTATCTGCGCGTAGAGGCCGCCGAAGGAAATGCGGTAGCCAGCGGGCATGTGCAGGCCCACCAGCGCGCGCTGCACGGCCGCGATCGTGCTCCCGATCGGCCCGTTGGGCGTGGCCAGGATGTCGAGGGCGCGCGCGCCGGCAATGTGTTCGATCTGGTTGGGCGTATTGCCCAGTTCGATGCGCGCCAGTTGCGCGAGCGGTGTCCAGCCGCCTGGCGTGCGAATCGGCAACGCCGCGAGCTGCGCCACGCCGCGCTGCGGCGCATCGGCAAGGCGCAGATAGAGCACCAGCGGCACGTTGCCCTCGGGCACGCGGCTGACCACTTTGCCGTTGATCAGTGCGTCCAGCTGCGCGTAAAGCGAGGCTGGTGTCATATTGTGGACCGCCAGCGCTTGCGTATTGGGTTCGATTTGCAGTTGCGTGACCGGGTAGCCGTCATTGTTGAATACATCGCTCAGCGCGGGGATTCGATGCAGCGTGGCGGCGATCTGTTCCGAGAGTTCGCGCAAGCGCGCCACGTTGCTGCCGAACACATGAATCACAAACGGCTGCGGCAATCCCGACAGGCTCTCGCCGACCCGTTCGATGGTCGGCGTATCGACCGCGAGCTGCACACCCGGCAATTGCGATTCGCGCTGGATGCGCTCGCCGATCGCATCCAGCGCATTGACGCTGACGCCAGGCTTGAGCACTACCTGGATTTCACCCGCATAGGCCGGCTCGGTATAGGACGTCGACGAGGCCGAACCGATGCGCGCATAGACGTGCGCAACGGCCGGGTCTTTGAGCAGGCGTCGGGTAATGGTGCCGACTGCCGAGCGCGTGTCGAGCAGCGAGCTAGCGGGGGGCAGCGTGAAAGATTCAAGCAGCGCCCCCTCGTTGGGCAGCGGCAGAAAGCTGATCGGCACCAGCACGAGCCCCACCAGGCTCAGCGCCAGCACGCCGAAGGTGATCGCGAGACTGGTGCGCGGCGAGCGCGACACCCATTGAAAGAGCTTCTCGTTGGCGTGCTGCAGGCGTCGCAGCGAGCGCTGGCCGCTGCTCGTGCCGGCGCTTGGCCTGGCGCCCAAAAAGCCCAGACTCAGCGGGGTGAAACTCAGCGAGACCAGCAGCGAGGCCAGCAGCGCCAGAATCATCGCCAGCGAGAACGGGATGAAGAACAGCCCGACCAGCCCGCCGACGAACAGCAGCGGCACATAGATCGCGATATTGGTGAGCGTGCCGGTGACATCCGGAACCACGATGGTCTTGAGCCCGTTCCAGATGCCGTCCCAATGCGCGTCGCCCTGTTCCCAACGTTGATAGATGCTTTCGAGCACGATAATCGCGTCGTCCGCGAGCAAGCCGACCGCGACCGTCAGCGCGCCGAACGTCATCAGATTCAGGTCTTGCCCGAACGCGTGCAGCGCGGCGATGGCCAGCGCCAACGACAGCGGAATGCTCATTGCCAGCGCCATGATCCCGCGCCCGGCGCCCAGCACCCAAAACAGCACGGTGACCGCGAGCACCGCGCCGATCAGGAGGTTGCGGCCGAGGTCTGCGCCAACCAGTTGCACCAGATGCCCCTGGCTGTAGGTCCGCACCCAGTGAACGCCGGCCGGCAACTGCGCCAGCGTCTGGTCCAGCGTGCGCTGGACTGCCTTGGTGACCGCCAAAGTGGATGCGCCCGGTTGCTTGACGACGACCAGGGCGATGCTAGGGCGGCCGTCAAGCGCCACCGCGCTGTGCGTGGGCACCGCCGCGCGCACGATGCGCGCCAATGCGCTCAGCGCGATGGCGCCGTGGGGCGTCGCGACCGGCACCTGATCGAGCTGCGCGATATGTACAGGCAGGTGCCGCGCCTCGATCAACACGTCGTTGTGGCCCATCGTGACAAAGCCGGCCGGTTCAAGCAGTATCTGCGACTTGACCGCCCGCGTCAGCGCCGTCACCGGTACGCCGTAGCGTTGCATCGCGTCCAGATCGGGCTGAATCCATAGCGCTTCGTCGCCGGCGCCGAACACGTGCACGAACTGTACGCCGGCAATCGCGCGCAGCGCCGGCACAATGTTCGCGCGTACCGCGCGCTGAAGCTGCGCGGGCGCGACGTTGGCGGGAATCCGCGCGGTGTAGTCGGCCACCTCGTTGATCGCGTTGCCCATGATCTGCGCCACCGGATTGGTCTGCGTGGGCAAGTCCGAACGGGCACGGTCGATCGCGCCGTTGACGCTTTGCAAGTCGATCTGCGCGTTACTGCCCTGGCGGAACCGTACGTCGATCTCGACCGTGCCGTTGCCCATCGTCGAGCGCACGCTGGCGAGGTTTGTCAGCGTCAGGATCTGACTCTCCAGCGGATTGACGACCAGCCGTTCGAGCTCGGTGGCAGTCGTGCCCGGCAGGTGCGCGGTCACGCTGATCTGCGGAAAGTCGAACTGCGGCAACACTTCCACCGGCGTTTGCACGAACGCGTAGGCGGCATAGAGCAGCACCGCGCCAAGCACGAGCAACCACAGTATCGGGCGTTGCAATACGCGCGATATCGAGACGTTTTTGTCCATGGCGGCTTAGTCGGGTGGCTGGTAGGCGTGGGCGATGCCGCGGTGATACTCGAGGAAGGCGTCTTGCGCCACGACTTGCTCGCCAGGGCGCAGGCCGGAGGCGATCCAGGTCTGCCAGCCGCGCGTCGGACCGGGCACGACTTGCCGCGGCTGATCTGCGTGCGCGGTGCGCACCATCACCCACCAGTTGCCGCGATCGAGAATCAGCGCCGCGGTGGGCACCGCGAGCATCGCTTGCGGCGCGCCGTCGAGCGTGACGGTGCCCCATTGGCCACTCATCCAGTGCGCCGCGTCAGTCGTCTGCGCGGGACTCAGCCCGACCTGCGTGCCGCCGTCGGCGTCGAGCGAAGCGCCGACCGTGGTGACCTTGACCTGGACCGCACCGCCGCCGCCGGCCGGTTCAAAGCGGCCGCTCATGCCGACATGCACCGCCCCGGCGGCCACGCCGAAATATTCGGCGCGAATCCACAGCTTACCGGCCGGCTGCAGAGTCAGGATCGTCTGGCCGGGCATGACCTCTTCTGCGTTGGCGGCCTGCACAGATACCACGGCGCCGGCCATCGGCGCCTTGAAAACCGCCAGATCCCGGACCTCATTGAGCTGGGCCTGCGCGTTTTGCCGTGCCGCTTGCGCGGCCGCCAGTTCGCTGGCCGCCGCATCGACCGCCTGGCGAGTACTCAACTGCGCTGCAAGCTGACGACGCGCGATCGCCAGCGCCCGACGCGCGGTATCGAGCCGCGCCTGCGCGCTGCGTGCTGACGTCTCGCGCTGCGTCAGCAACGATTGCATGCGCGTGCCGCCCAACCGCGCAAGCACCTCGCCGGCGCTGACCACGCTGCCCGGCAGCACCCGCAGATCGCGCAGCACCCCGGCATCGACCACACGCACCTTGACCGTGGCCGTGGGCACGATCTGGCCATAGGCGCTCAATTGCGGCGAGAACGCCTCGGGCTGAACGGTCACGACGGCCGGCCGCGACGGGTCCGCGGCCCGCGCCGCGCCTGC
The DNA here is from genome assembly GCF_000382185.1 of Bordetella sp. FB-8. Taxonomy (NCBI): domain Bacteria; kingdom Pseudomonadati; phylum Pseudomonadota; class Betaproteobacteria; order Burkholderiales; family Alcaligenaceae; genus Bordetella; species Bordetella sp. FB-8. The sequence goes on from NZ_KB907784.1 coordinate 3,778,786, forward strand.
GGCGCTCAGGCACAAAAGCGGGGAAAGCATCAACCAAGCGGCTGCCAGGCGCCGCCGCAGATTCGGTACGTGTTTTTTCAAAATGTCCAGGCGAGCAGAGGGTGCAGGATACGTTCGCCATAGAGCGCGCCGAGTATGCCGGCGGCCATCAGCATGCACATGACGCGCACTTCGAGTTGCAGTAAGCCGGTCAGGGCGTGGGGCGGGGCGGCATGGGGTTCGGCCAGCGGAGCCAGCAGCAGATTGATGCGTCTTTGCAGCGCTTGCGGACTGCCCGTCAGGCGGGCATGCGCACCCAGGGGCGGGCCATCAGACGGCGCACACGTCTGAGCGCCAAAGGATGACCGTCTCAGCGTGCTCAACAAGGCCGCCGCCAGCGCCGCACCCGATGCGCCAAAACGCCGCGCTTCGTCGTCGCGCGCCAACTCCAGCGCTTGCAGCCAGGCATCGAAGCGCCGCCGCGCGCCCGGCCAGGGCCATTGCAGATCGGTCGCAAGCTGGGCCAGCCAAATGCGCAGGGGATCCCGATGCCGTGCGTGCGCTTGCTCGTGCCGCCAGGCCGCGTCGATCATGTCGTCGTCGAGGGTTTTGGCGAGAAACGGCGAAAACAGAATTTGCGGCCGCAGCAAGCCGACGGTGCAAACGCCCGCGCCGGCATCGAATGGATCGCGTGTGAGCGCCCAAAGCGCTCGCAGCGCGGCGCGCCAGATCACCACGGCAAACGGCAGGCATGCGCCAATCAGCACCCAGCGATCGACATGGTCGTGCACCGGGTCCGGTTCGCGCAGCGCCCAGCCGCACAGCCAAGCGGCGACCATCAGCGCGGGCATCACCGGCAGCCACAGGCACGACCATGCGTGGCGCTCGGCCAGGCGCGCGTCGCCGTCAGGCATCGCGCGCAACGAAAGCATCGCGAACGGCTGCAGCGCCAGGCCGCCGAACAGGATCATCAGCAGCGTCAGCAACGACTCACGTTCCATGGCCCGGCCCCCTCTTGGCTTTGATGGCACGCTCAAGATCCTCCAACAGTACCGGGTCGATTTCGTCGACCGCATCGACCAGCGCGGCCACCGCCGCATGGGGCGCGGCGCCCAGGAACCGGGTCATGAGGTGACGTGCCCGGGCGCGTTCCACGTCCTGTTGATCGACTGCCGGGCTATAGACGAACCCGCCCGCCTCGCGCCTGCGCTCGATCAATCCTTTCTCGCGCAAGCGGTCGACGACTTTTGCCGTGGTCGTGTAAGCGCGCCCCGCGGGCTCGCCCAGGCGCTCGTGCAACATACGCACGGACACCGTGCCAAGCTGCCAGAGCAGGCTCAACACGGCATATTCCAGATCATCGGCAGGTAAGCGATAGCGAATCATGCGCCAAAATTACGACGAACGTCGTAGCGTTGTCAAGCACAACCCTAGCCGAACACCTGAATCGAGCAGGCGTTGGCGACACTCAATACAACGATGTGATTGAAGAGGTCTGCCAAGGGCAAAATCGACTATGTCGCCGCGCCCAATCAACCTGGCGCGAGCGGGAACATTCGAAAAACGGCCCGGACTCTTACGCTTAGATGGGATCCTGCTTGTAGTTGGTGCGATGGCGCATGAATCGGTGATATGACATGCGTAGGTGCAGCTGCATGACTTGTCGGGCAAGCTCCCCATCGGCAGCCTCGACAGCCAAGGTCATATCGAGATGATGATGCAGGCTTTGCTCCAACTCCTGTGGGGTGCAAATATAGAACGAACGCTTGATGATCGGCATGTCGATCATCGTCTCCAGAATCGTTCGCAGCCTCGGTGAGCCAGCGGCCTCAAGTAAGGCATGGTGAAAGTCTCGATTAGCTGCTTGTACTTGAGATACACCATCCAGGCCTAGCGCAATTCCCTGAGCCATTGCTTGATTGCTTTCCCTAAGCGTAGAAATGAGCCCATCTCCCCCGCGGACTGCGGCGAGAAATGATGCATACGGCTCTAGCAACATTCTTAGTTGAAAGATCTCCTCGACATCCCATTCACTCCACTCGGCCACTCTTATGCCTTGACCTGCGGCATCTGTGGCCAATCCATCATCGACAAGGCGCTTTAAAGCTGTTCGTACAGGCGTGCGGCTCAAGCCCAATTCGCGTGCGACGTGCTCTTCCTTGAGTTGGTGGCCAGGAGCGTAGTGCCCGCTTATTAAGCGCTGCCTTAAAACCTCGTAAGCCTTGTCTCTACTGTGTTGCATCGGAACGAAAGTCATTGAGATGCAGGAATTTTAGGTTGTCGTGAGGCATTGTGGAATTTCACATTAGCCTTCAGCTTTCAATCAAGAAATGATCTTTTTTTGTTTTCATTCGGCGATAAATTTGAAATTTCCAGGGTATTCCATAGGAAGTATTGATAATTTTGTACTTGAATTGTATTCTTTGATTTTGTTCCTTTTGATGAAAGGCGCCTATGAACATTGCAATCATCGGCTTGGGCGAGGTCGGGCGATGTTATGCCGGTTCACTGATTCAAGCCGGTTACAACGTCAGTCTGTGTGAAGCCCATGTTTCAGTCCCGGCGAGCATGCTGGCATCAGATGCGGGTCTTCACATTCACACCGAACCGGGAGTTTGGCTTACGGACGCGAATTTCATTCTGTCTTGCGTGACAGGCGCCACGTCTTTGCCCGTTCTGCGAGAAGCGCTTCCATATCTTCAGAAAGATGTGGTTGTCGCAGACTTTACAACCGCCAGTCCAGCAGTGAAGCGCGAAGGCGCATCACTTTCTGCTGTCGCTGGTGTGGCTTACGTAGACATAGCCATCATGGGGGCCATATCGCTAAATTTGGTTCGGACGTCGCTGTTAGCCAGCGGTGAGGGCTCGGAAAAAATCAAAATCATGCTGGAGCACGCGGGGGGCAAGGTTGACGTCATTGTCGACGGCAAGGCGGGGGATGCCATTTCCCTAAAGATACTGCGAAGCGTGTTCACCAAAGGTATGGAAGCGCTTGCTGTGGAACTACTTATGAGCGCTGAGAAGCAGGGCGTACGCGCCAAGCTATACGAACAGTTGGCAGACATTGACCAGACACCCTTGCGTTCCTTCATGGACATGTTAGTGCGCACGCATGTCGTTCATGCGAAGCGACGTGCACACGAGGTGCATGTCGCCCAAAGCGAACTTATCTCTCAAGGGCTTGAATCCTTTGTCATGCCGGGCGTGGCGCAGCGTTTCCAGAGCACCGTTCTTGCGCTAGATAGAAAGGCGCTTCCTGTTGCCGAGCCTACCGTCGACCAAGCCATCGAATGGCTTTTGGAAACGATGAGGTGATCCAAAAATTGCACATCTGCACGCAGTCAATTTCACCATGCATATTGCATTAATGCGTGTTTTTTTGAGACCACGTGAGCGCCAATGCCAAAACACTGGCCTAGGAAGCAATAAGAATTTCCCACACAAATGTAGTTCCTACGATTCGTAAATTTATTGCTAGCGGCTAGTAGTAAGTAATGGATCAAGAAGCCTCTGCGAGCCTAGCTCGGCTAGGCCGAAGCTTTTCTCTTCTCATAACTATTCGGAGACAAACTATGCGAAATTTTTTGAAGGCGATCGCTTTCGTCGTCCTTTTTGCCCTAGGCGCTTGCGCCCAGGCACAAGATGAACTGAGCCACGGAGTCATCACGGTGATTGCGCCGTTTCCGCCGGGCGGCGGTACGGATTTGATCTCACGCCTAGTGTCACGGAATATCTCCAAGCGCACTGGCTGGAACCTGGTGGTGGAGAATAAACCCGGTGCAGGCGGCAACGTAGCACTGTTCTCAGCAGCGCAGGCTCGTCCGGATGGCCATACATTGGTTATGGTTCAAACCGACAACATTGTTCTCAACCCTTGGCTCTACCGCAAGCTTGGCTATGACACCTTTAAGAGCTTCCAGTCCATTGGCTTAGTGGCCAGTTCGGCTAGCGTGTTCGTGGTTGCTCCCAATTCCCCCTTCAAGACACTGGCCGATGTCGTGGCGGCGGCGCGCAAGAAGCCAGGTTCGGTCACGTTTGGTATTCCTGGTATTGGTGGCAGCGGTGATCTGCTGGGACACATGTGGGAGAAGGCGGCTGGTATGAAAATGACTCACGTTCCATACCGTGGTTGGTCGCAGGCTTACCCAGATCTCAACAGTGGCCTTATCCAGGTCTATACCGGTTCGGTGGCCACGCTGCTGCCGCAGATCCAGAGCGGGCAAGTGCGAGCAATTGGCGTGGTGGATAGCAAGCGTTCGCCTAGTCTTCCTAACGTTCCCACCTTTGCTGAAAGCGGCTTTCAAAATATGACACAGCCTATCTGGTGGGGGCTGATGGCGCCGGCTCATACGCCTGACAGTATCGTCAAAGCGTTGAACGTAGCGCTACGTGCATCTCTGTCAGATCCGGCCATGATCAAGAGGCTGGAGGCTGCGGGCTACAGTCCTATGTCGAGTTCGCCAGCCGAGATGGACGCACTGCATCGCAAAGACAACGATCTATTTGGCAAGCTGGTTCAGGAAGCAGGCATTAAGCCGCAGTGATGATGGCGATGAACTTTAAATGATGAACGATAAATCATGATCGGACTCGAAATATATCCCCGAAAGCGAGTTGTCAATGCGGCAACCATTGCCCGGTTCAAGACCTTGCCTGTAGCTAACATTAGCGACTGCATGTCACGTATGTTCGCGGGTGGAGCGCGTTTACGTCCGATGCACGACGGCGCCATCATGGCTGGTGCCGCCCTGACGGTGCGCACTCGTCCTGGCGATAACCTGATGGTGCATAAAGCATTGGATCTGGCTCAGCCCGGTGACGTCATCGTGGTTGATGCCGGTGGTGATCTGACCAATGCCATCATTGGTGAAATCATGGTTGGTTATGCCAAGTCCCGAGGCATTGCCGGCATTGTCATCCATGGGGCCATCCGTGACGCCGATACGCTAGGCAAGGATTCATTCCCGGTCTATGCGTGCGGTGTCACGCACCGCGGTCCCTACAAAGACGGGCCGGGAGAAATTAACAAATCCATCGCACTCGATGGAATGACGATTGAGCCTGGTGATTTAGTCTTGGGGGACCAAGATGGTCTCCTTTGCGTTCCCTATGATCTAGCTGACGAAATTTATGAAGCAACGGTGGCTAAACATTCGATTGAGGAAAAAATGATGGTTGCCATTGCTACAGGTTCGCTAGATACGTCCTGGGTAGACAAGCGCTTGTCAGAGCTTGGTTGCAAGATCTACGCCTAACTTGAACGTACCCGGGGTAGCGTGGCGGCAGCGAATTATGGCAGGGTAATCGTGCTTAACGACAAAGCCCGTTCCCTCATCAAGGGCCAGTGAGGCCTGGATGAGAACTGGGTTCTCCCCTATAACGGCTCCCCGTTGCACAGGATGAACGACTCGGCCCGAAAGAAGGCACGCATGCGAGCTGCCGCTCATTGGGAGAAAGAGAAAGACAGGCCCGCACATTGGAGATTCGCCCATTTGCGCATGCACGATCTGAAGCACACCTTCGGACGCCGCCTTCGGGCGGCAGATGTACCTGAAGAAGATCGAAAAGCGATTCTCGGCCATACCGATGGCAGTGTTACCTCTCTCTACTCTGCCGCGGACCTTGCAAGCTGATCGAGTATGCCAATCGCGTATCAGCGACGGACACTAGAAGCCCTTCGCTGACCATTTTGGAAAAGAGGCCGTGAAGAATATGTCACGCAAAAGTCCCGCAAAAGAATAAGGGAGTTAGTGACTACCATCACTAACTCCCTTGGTACTACTGGTCGGGACGGCGGGATTCGAACTCGCGACCCCTTGCACCCCATGCAGGCCAGGGAAGATAAAACACCGATAATTCAATAACTTAGGGTGTGCGTTCGCTGCAAACTGCGTTCTACCTTACCTCACAACGGTTTACCTAATCCCGCAAAAGTCCCGCATGAATTACAGGCACTGGCTTCAGAGTACAGCGTAGCTCTAGGCTGATATATTCCCATTGGGTGGCAGATTAGGGATGTGCAAAGTAGGAAACTGCAGTGCACAGCGGTTGCCTGTAACCGTCTCGCCAGGCCCTCTTCTCGCCGCCCGCCCGCTTTTCTTCTCCTTCCGTCTGGCGACGGATCTTTACAGGAATTCATCATGCAATCCGCACCTTTTGCGGCGGCAACCTTTGCCCGCCGCCAGCGTCTGCTCGCGCCTACGCCGATCGTCCCGGAACAAGCCCCCATCGTTCGTGTTGACGCCACTTTCCCGGATGCCGAAAGGGCAGCGCGGCATGCGGTGCACATTTGGTTCTCGGGCAAGCTCGAGGAAAGCCTCATCGAATTCCGGGACGTACGACGCCGTCAGCACTGCGCGCGTCACGAGGATGGAGCGCTGCGGCATCACATGCGTATGACGGCATTCGAGCGAGCCTTCGCAGAGGAAGTCGGGCGCATCATCGTGGAGCGACGCCATGTCTGGCCCTTTACTTGAAAAGTTCGTCGGCGTGCGCATGTCCCACGACGAGCACCAGTCCTACCTGAAGGCCGCGGCCGATCTGGGGCTGAGCCTCTCGGAATACCTCCGGCTGCGCCTGGTCAATGCTGGCGAGGATCTGGTAGCCGATCAGATCGCGCAGTTGCGGCTGGCGCTGGTTGACACCTCAGACGATGACGTCTCGCGCGGCGCGCTTCGTCCGCTCATGCTCGAGCTGCTGCTCTCGCTGCGGCACCTGATGAAGCCGGCCGAGCTGCGCACGGTCCACGCCGAGCTGCAGCGATTGGGTACCACACCTTGGGCACCCGCCCAGCACAAACCCGGTACCCCCGAACCCTGACCCAGGCAAGTCCGAACGACTCGACTGCCCGGCGGAGAACTACATGAATTCAACGCGGATGGCTGCTTCGAGTACGGTGGCCTTCATTTTCCTGGGTGTGCTGGCCGGTTGCGGCTTTACGCCTAAAGAAGCTCCCATGCCCGATGCGGCTAATGCGGTACCGGTCAACCGAGTCGAGCCAGATACGCGCCCTTGGACAGAGATCTACCCGCCTATCGCCGCGCGCGCGCCGAGCGTGACAGCGGCCCCTGTTACGGTTGCAACGGCCTCAGCTCGGCCGGCAGAGCCGCCTGCCCCAGTCATCCCAGCACACGAAAAATCGGTCCCTGACGCCAAAGCCAAAGCAGCGAAACCGATCGCCAAAGCAACGTCTCCAGTGCCGCATGACCAGACTTCTGCGAGACCGTCGGCTCCGAATTCGCTGCCGGTCCCGATTCCCGAAGCCCCCGCCGATGTCGCGGCGATTGAGATTAAGCGCAGCGCGGCCGTTTTGGCCTCTGCCAAGGGGGCCACGCTGGCCTCCGTTCCGACCAAGCCGGACAAGCCTGCTGACCCGGCCAAGAAGTTCGTGCCGACGCCTGCACAGTGGGGCGCCAAGCGGATCACAGAAAGTAGTCCCAGCGCGCTGGTCGCATCGAACCGAGCGAGTGGCGCCAAGCAGTTGGGCGAAGACCGCATCACGCAATCCCTTACGCTTGATGCGGCCGGGCGCGACCCGATCTTGATGGCTGCAACCGCTTCCGTTCAGATTCCGCCCGAGGAGCAAGAATCCGGCCTTCTGGCTGGGGCTGGCACGCTATCTAGGTTGGCATCGAAATCCAAACTGCCATTGCGTCCCGCCAGTGCAGTGACGATGCCTGGGCCGATTGTGATGCGCGATTTCACTCCTAGCGAGAAGCTGCATGACCCAGTAAGCCCGATCACCGCGCCGACTAAGCCGCTCAGCCCTGATCTGACCTGGTCGGCCAGCGCCGGCATGTCGCTCTCGGATGCATTGCGCAACTGGGGCGAACAGGCAACGCCGCACTGGGCGATTGTCTGGAATACCTCGGAAGACTTTCGAATCGGTGCGCCCTTCACGATCCAGGCGCCCAAGTTCCTGGACGCGGCCTGCCAGCTCCTGGCCGCCGCGCGTCGCGAGCATCACACCTACACAGTAATTTCCCACCCGAATCATGTTCTGGTGGTGACGACTCCAACGGAATAACCATGACAAACCGAGTTCATCCCACCCTTTCATTCTGGATGCGGTGGGCAGTTCTGCTGCTCGTCGCCTCGCTCTCTGGCTGCGGCTCCTATCAGCGAATCAACGCCTCGGCCGTCAGCGCGCAGACGCAATATGACAAGGCAATTTCGCAGGTCAATGCCGCGCGCAGCGGCCCCCCCCTCATCGAGCACTCCGATACGCCCTGGCTGTCGCTTCAGCCAATAGTCGAACCCAAGGAAAAGCAGCCTCGCATCCCCAGGGGCCAGGACTGTTCGCTCAGATTCATCGCCGACGAACCCATGAGCTTGTCCGACTTCGCGCAGGTCGTCTCCCAGGAATGCCGGATCCCGGTTCGCATAACGCAAGACGCCTGGGCGGCATTAGCCAACGGTTCGATCCAGGATTCGAGCGCGCAGGCCGCGCCCCTTGGCAATGCTCCGTTCGTTCCGGGGCTCGGCCAGCCCAACCTGCCCGCAGCCGCGCGGATGGCCACGAGCAGCTCCGCCCGCGATTTCGCATACACGACATCGGGCAACGGCAAGATCCAGCCGATCCGTTGGCTGGGTAAGCCGCTCTCGGGCCTCCTGGATGTGGTGACCTCGCAGCTGGGTCTGTACTGGTCCTATCAGGACGGGTACGTGACGATCTCGTACTTGAAGACCCGGATTTTTCATCTGCCACTCTCTTCCGAGCTCGACTTCGAAACCAATGTCTCGAGCGGCGCAAGTCTTTCGGGGTCCAATAGCACAGCCGCGGCCGGCGGCGCCAGTACCAGTAAATCGACGGGCGACTCCTTGCAAAAGACATTGATGACGTTCAAGTCCAAGTTCGTCAACGAGGTCAGCCAGAACATCAATACGATGCTCACCCCGAATATCGGCAAAGCGTCGCTCTCGCCTTCGATCGGGATCGTGACGGTCACGGACTCTCCTGAAGTGCTGGACCGGATCGCGCAATACATGAACACCGTCAATACCCAGATGGGCCGGCAGGTGATGCTTTATGTGACGGTCGCGCAGATCACCCTCTCGGATTCGGACAGCCTGGGGATCAATTGGAATGGGGTATGGAAAACCGTGCGCGGCGTCGGCTTTACCCTGGCCAATGCCTTTACGCCCCTGAATGGTTCGTCCACGGCCGGCTTTGGCATCCTCACCAGCGCTACCGGGTCCGCGAGCCAGTTCGCCGGAACCCAGGCGGTATTGAGCGCTCTAGCAACCCAGGGTTCCGTGTCGATCATGCGCCAGCGCGGCGTCTTGACACAAAACCTGCAGCCCATGCCGGTCCATGTGACCAACGAGACGCAATATCCTTGCGGGCTGTCGCAGACCAATACCGCCCAGGTCGGTTCGACCCAAGGCACGGTCATGTGCAGTGTCGTGACCGGGTTCGCCCTGGATATGTTCGCCGACATCCATGAGAAGGCGCTCACGGTCATCTTCTCGCTGGACATGAGCCCGCCAGCGACCTTGACTCAAGTGCCAGGGACCGGGACCAACACGATCCCGGCGTATTACTCGGCCTCGGTGGATCGCCAGAACTTCCTGCAGCGCACGGGACTGATGTCTGGCCAGACTATGGTGATCTCGGACTTTCAGCAGTCGAGCGAGAAAACCGACAGGCAGGGCATCGGCGGCGTCTCGGACTGGGTTCCCACCGGCGGGGGCACACGCGACAAGTCGCGCAACGTCGTGGTCATCATCATCTCGCCGCAGATCATGAAGGCGCCCAATGCAAGCACGAGCCAAGGACCGCAAGCGGCCAATGACCAGAGCTGGCGAATTGGCGAGCGCAAGGCGGGCTAGTCATGCCCATCCTGGTTCTTGTGCTCTTTCTCGGAGCGCTCACCGCAGATATCACCGCCGACACCTCCCAGCAGCTGACTCAGGAACGCGCCCAGGCCAATGCGCGCAGTCTGGGCGCATCCATGCTGACCGTTCGCAATGCCCTCGAGGCCTACATGTCGGCCCATCCGAGTGCGTCGGGCAGCGTGGCCTTGAGCGCGTTGGGGTTACCGAGCTGGATGCTTCTCGACCCGCGCATTCAAGTTCAGATCTACAGCGGCCGAGGCTTCGTGTATCTCGTCCCGGCCGATTTCCCGCTTTCTGGCCGGCCAGCTTTGACGCGCCTTTTTTCCACCGATGGCGCGGCCGGGCTGGCGGGTATCGCGCACCACCAGGTGCTGGTGACCGGTGCGATGGGCGCGTCGCTCTCGCTTCCCGCTTCGATCCCTGAAAACAGCATCGTGCTGGCTCAATAGCGCAAGGCTTTCCTTGCGTTGACTTTCACCAGGTCTGGCGCAAACCCTCGCGGTTGATCTGAAGCCGTGAACGTGAGTTCGCGGCTTGAACAGGATTGCTCATGCGACTCATCACCCGTAAAGCAAGAGAAAGCAAGCAGACGGTCTTCAAGACCGTCAATGGCATTACGCCGATCAAGATAGGCCGGCGCATCTTCGTGAGCGGCCTGGACTGGCAGGTATTGCCCAATGGCGGGAACTACCAGATCGAAGCACGCAAGATCGCCAAACGAGAGCGGGAAGAGACGGGCAAGCCCTTCGAAGCTGTCTTCGTTCGCCGCCAGGCCGATGTCGTACAGGCTGGCTTCGCAGTGCGCGGGGCGCGCGCGCGCCGCGGCACAGTTCCCTTGGCCGCTGTGGCCGCCGATGCGCTGGGGCCGTCATTCCTCGCTGCTTTCGAAGTCGAGCCGGGCAAGTACGCCATCACCGGCGCGATGAACGACATTATCCTTCCTCAATCGGACAAGTACCTTGATGCCGTACAGGCACGTGCGCATTTCCAGAAGCTGTGGGACTCCTTGGAGTCCTCCCTGGGCGTGGAAGACTTCGAAGTCTATGCGCCCGAGGGGTTCTTCAAGGATGCCCAGCCCTATGCCCTCGACGCTCTGGCGCGGCACGTCAAGCGCAGCCATCGCCTGAAAAAGCGTCCCACTTTCGCGCCGAACGATCTGGCGCGGTATTTCGTCTGGGGCTGCGTTCTGACGGCGCTTCTGGCTGGCGGGTGGATCTATGCCTCAGATCAGGCCGAGAAATCGCGGCTTGCCCGTCAGAAGACGGTAGCGCCTGCGCATCCGGTCACTGCGGCTGAGCTGGCGGCCACGCGGCCCTGGACGTACCAGGCCCAGCCGGGCGTTTTCGCGCAGCGCTGTACGAAAAGCCTGGGCGTTCTCCCCCTGACCATGGACGGATGGGTGCTAGCCAATGCGCACTGCGAGGCAAACCTGGTCGCGGCCCAATATGCGCGCACGCAAGGCAGAACGTCCAATGGCTTTTCATCTGCCATTTCAACCTGGTCTCCCAGGCTACAGGTCGCTTTTTCGAACGATGGCGACTTGGCCACGGTCACCTGGGCCATGTCGATGCCGCCAGGCGGGGACGACGGTCTAGGCGCTTTACAAGCCCGCAAGACGGACTTCCTGAGTTACTGGCAACACCGGCTCATATCGGTCCCGATGACAAGCAGCGCATCCCAATTTGCAGCGGATTACGTCCCGCCCAAGACGGCTGCCGATCCCCGGCAGTTGCATCCGAACTGGCAAACCCTGTCCTGGGAAATCAAGGACAGCCCGCGCAACCCCACCAGCCTGATCGAGGGTCTCTCGGTCCCCGGCGTACGCATCCAGTCCATCTCGCTCGCCTTTGGCGAATCAGGCGACCTGAACTGGAGTCTCAAAGGAAATCTCTATGGTCAGTGAACGTCTTCAGCGCCAGCTCTGCAGGATCGGACAGCGCGCCGGTCTGCGTAGCAGCATCCTGCGCAGAATCTTGGTCTATGTCGTTTTGCCATTGCTCGTGTATTGGGCAATGAGTTGGGCGCCGCGGGCTCATGCCGCTGAGGCTGTCGCCGCCTCCACCCTGCACAGCCTTCCGACCAGTTCCGTTGGCCTGGCCAACAAGGTCGAACCCAGCGCCGCGAAACCGATCGCCACGGCCGGCGACGAGACACCTCGCCCGCCCCTGACGGTCAGCGACATCGATGCGGTGATGCAAGACGAAATCCTGCTCAAGGCCATGGTGCAGCGGGCCAAGCAGCGCCACGATCTGAGCCAGTATTCCGACGGCCAGACCTCGGGTCTGGTCGCACCGACCTTGCCGCACGTCCAATGGCGCCGCGCCACGGCTGCGGGCTGGGTTGCCAAATTCGTCTATGACGGCGGCGACTCGGTGGTCGCTGGGATTGGGGACTCACTCCCAGGCGGATATACCGTGGCTGTGCTCTCGGATGCCGCCGTCAAGATCAAACGCGGCGGCGCGATATTCGATCTTTTATCCGCGGCTCCCGGAAAGCCTACACCGGCCAACGATGCCGTGCAAAGGCCAGGATCTGGCAGTTCCCCACTGGCTTGGGCTCCTGGCGCTGCCCGGGCAGGCAGCGCGAATCTATCCCCACCCCTTCAGCCCATGCCCCCTCAATCTGTGGCGCCTGGCGTTCTCGGCGCTCGCCGCCAATAGGTTTCAAGATGGAACACACCTTTTTGGATTCGGATGAATCCGGCGTCATAGCTATGTCCACAGACGTTGCCACAGAGGTTTCGGTTGCCGGCACGGCGCAGGATGCGCCCGAAATCCTCCCGGAACTGCTGGGCGAAGAGCTGCCCGGCGCACCTCGGCTAGAACCCGCCATCAAGCCGATCGCGCGGCCCGAACAGGCGATCACGTCAATACTCTCGGCCAGGCCTGGACACGCCTACTACGCGCAACCAATCGTTCAACAGAAAGTGGTCCTGGGCGATAACGGCGTCCTGTATCTGGCTGAAGATGCCATGCGGGACATTCTGGTCATGGATTATGTGGCGATGCTCGATCGCCGCAAGGCGTTGTCGGACGGACGTGTCGTGCCTTACAAGACCACGCGCACGGTGCCGTATTCCGAGCTTCAGCGCCTCAATGCCCAGTTGGCCGGCGCCGATGAGCTCAGCGAGATCGATATCGCCCGCAAGACCGCCGAAGAGTCCGAGGTGATCTCGATCATTGCCGAGGGCGCAAAACTTCAAGCGTCCGATATCTTTTTCGAGATCCCTTATCGGGGCGACGCGGAAATTCACTACCGCATTGCCGGCGACATCGAGCGGCGCTTCCGGATTAAGCCCGAACGAATGAAACGGCTGATCCGAACCATATTCGAGTCCATGTGCGAGGCGCGTAGCGACCCTTACTACGATCCGACCCGTGATCAGACGGCGCGCATTGCCAGTGTCTTTCTCGAGGGACTGGGCCTGCATCGCTGCCGCGTCTCGACCGGCCCCACTGAAGAGGACCGGCCGCTATTGCAGTTGCGGCTGCATTACGACATGGGCGAGCCGCGCAGCCTGATCGAGCTGGGCTACACGCAACAACATCAGGACCTGCTCTACGATGCGGCCAGTTATCCCTATGGGTTCATCTTATTCACGGGGCCCACCGGCTGCGGCAAGTCCACGACTTTGAACAACATCGTGGGCTACCTTCAGATCCTGAATCGCTTTCGCAACAAGATCTATGCGCTGGAAGACCCGAACGAGATGCCCTACGTCGGCGCCATCGCCAAGAACATCTCACGCAACGGCGCTGGCCGAGAGGCCGAAGAGCTGGCCTGGGTTCAGGCCGGGGAAACCATCCTCAGGTGGAACCCGAACTGGGTCATTTTTGGCGAACTTCGCCTGCGGGCCACGATGGATGTGGCGCTCACGTCCGCGCTGACCAACCATCTGACCTGGGGCAGCCTGCACGCCAGCTCGTCGACCATCGCACCGGTGCGGTTGATGGAGGCCGGCATCGAGATGGGTTTTCTATGCGACCCGGAAATCTTCCGGCTCTTTGCCAATCAAAGCCTGGCCGCGCAGGTCTGTCCGGCTTGCTCGGTCCCTTATGAGCAAGGCGCAGCAAACCTGCAAGCAGGATTGCGACGGCGCGTAGAAGCGCTGTGCATGCCCGAGACGGTTAGGTTGCGCAATCCCCAGGGTTGCAGTCTGTGCCATCGCGGGGCGCTGCGGCTACGCACCCTTTGCGCTGAAGTAATGGCAACAGACGAGAAGCTCATGAAGGTGTTTCGCGATGAAGGCGAACACGCAATGCGCAAGTTCTGGGTCCATGAGCGCGGGGGAATGACCAAAACCTCACACGCGATCGCCAAGATCAATCAAGGGCTCATCGACCCGAGCGACGCCGAACGCATGGTGTCGCCCCTGGACGCGGACAGAAACCTGAAGCAATAGGCGTTGCCGCGTCGTCCGGGCCGAGGCCATCGCATTCAATAAATAGGAATACCAATGGCTTGGCCACAATTCATGCGGCGTGATAGGTCTGTCCCGTCCAAGCGGCGGGCAAATTTGAGGATTCTCACCAAGCAGCGCGCATTCAAACGCAGAATGAGAATCAACTTCTATCGAACGCTGCATCAGTACGAGAAAGCAGGCAGATCCAAAAAGCGCGCCCTGCAGTCGATGCGCGATACCTACAGCGCCTACCTGACTGTCAGACAGCGTATCGGCAACTGGCTATATCAACGGTTCGGGGGACGCAAGAAATTGGCCTTTCGTCCGGTCCCTGCCATCGTGGCTGAAGAGGCGTTGACCAAGGTGGATCAACCCCTTCATGAAGCGCTCGCCGACTGGCTTCCTGAATCCGAATTGGCCGTGCTCGAGGCCGGTGAAGTTTCAGGCGACCCGGTACAGAGTCTGGACATGGCCAAGCGGCTGGTCGAGCGTCAAACGCAGATGTGGGGCTCTCTGGTCAGCGGCTTCTCGTATCCCCTTCTTCTCATCGCCGGCGTCATGGCGGTTCTTTATGGTTTGGCCGGAGAACTGCCGAACGTGAACGTGAGCGGTGTATCGGGTTTCTCTCCGATTGCGGCCTTTGTGATCGGCGCCGCCGAATTCGTCTACGTCTATTGGTTCATCTCGATTTGCGGACCGATAGCGCTAATCGCGATTGCCATCCTGTCGCTTCCGCGTTGGACGGGGCGCGGTCGGATTCTGGCCGACCACATCGCGCCCTGGTCGTATTACCGGCGCATACACGGGGCGATGTTCCTCTTTTCGTATTGCGTCCTCCAGAAAAGCGGCTCGCCGGTGCTCAAGTCTCTGGCGGTTCTTGCCAGATCGGCCAACCCGTATCTCAAGTCACGCATTCATGCAGCCATGTATGGCGTGCGCCAGGGCTACAAGGTCGGTCAAGCACTCCGGCTGGCTGGGCACAATTTTCCAGACCGCGAAGCATTACCGGTTCTGGAAGACATCGGCTCTCTACAAGGGTCGGCCGATGCGCTGATCGAATATGCCGAGGGCTGGCTGGAAGACACCGTCAAGCTCATCGAGCAGATCTCCAAACGGTTCAACGCCTTCGCCAAGACCTGGATCATCATCTGGATCGCGCTGATCGCTGTGACGCTCCTTGAAATCATTCAACACTCCTACAAGTAGGCATTTGATGAAAATCTCGAATCAAAAAGCTCTTCACGCTCAACGCGGGTTCTGGATAGGCCCAGCACTCGGTACATTGGCGGTGGTTCTCGTACTGGTCGTCTTCGGCAGCGGAATTTTCCGCTTTCTCTCCAACCAATACACGATCTATACCGAGTTCAATAATCTCAAATCTGTCGTTACCGGCGCCGACGCACTCGAGCTAGGCGGCTCCTACGCCAGCGTCAACAATGCCGCACTTCAGACCTCCGAGGCCTTCGGCAACATGACGGGCGCGGCCGTCGGCGGCACGGTCATTAACAAGTGGGGCGGCCCCGTAACCGTGACCGGGACGGCGAGCAATGTCCAGATCACCTGGGGCGCCGTTCCTCCCAGTGCGTGTTCGGGCTTCTTGGCTCGCGCTGCCGACAGCAAGCTCTTTGACACCGCCTCCATGCCGACCTGCAACGGAACGGGCAATACGGACCTGACCTTCACGCACTACTAGCCCATAACTCAGGTATGTGAGCAATGCGATCATTATTTGCATTTCCGATGCGCCCGCGCGCTTCGAAGCCAACCTGCAAGCTCTCGAGTCAGGCTGGTTTCTGGCTTGGACCTGCGCTGGGCGCGCTTGCGCTCTTGATAATCATCGCCACGGGTTCAGCTGTTTTAATCCGCTATGCGGCCGAGACCCTACGTGTCAATTCCAGCGCTTCGCAACTGGAAGCCATGAGCACGGCCGCGGCGCATTATGTTGAAAGCAACTACGGTACGCTCACGACCTCATTGGCGCTAAACGGCGCCGCTTCGTCCGTGACCCCGGCCATGATGCAGACAGACGGAGACCTGGACAGCGGATATTCTGCGATGAACGCATACGGCCAGAGCTACCTTCTCCAGCTCCGATACGTAACACAGGGGTCTGGCGCGAATATTCGTAACGTCATCGAACCCATGCTGTGCACCATGGGTGGGACACAGCTCGCGGATCAGATCGCGCTTCGAATTGCGTCAAAGGTTGATGCAGGGGGAACCGTTCTCTCTACCAGTCCCACAATTGCCATGGGTAATAACGGGCAATGGTCGCAAGTACTGGCCAACTTCGGTATCGCGCCTGGCGCAGGACACGTCTGCGTCGGACTCTTCGCCAACGACGCCGGGATGATCGCGGACTATCTGTACCGCAATGCAGTTCCTGGACACCCTGAAGTCAATCGCATGAATACTACGATCGACATGAACAATAACGCGATCAATAACGCTTCCACTGTGACGGCATTGGGAAAAATATCTGCAGGAGGAGACGTCGAAGTCGGGAAATATCTTCAAATTGATGGGGTAGCGACGATCAATCAATCGTGCTCCCCGAATGGCATTATGGCCAAAGACGCCTCGGGTAATGCTCTGGTCTGTCTTGCAGGCGCATGGGCACGCTACGTCAATGTGGCGGGCGACACGATGACCGGCGCACTGCAAGTCAATCAGAATAGCTGGTCGATGTTGGCGATGAATGGTAGCGGCGCTCCCAATGCAGCGGCTCAATCTCCCGCGGGAAGTCTCTATATCAATGACGCCTATGTCAGATCAATAGGCAAATGGATAAGCCAGGTTCTATCAGGATTTGGGCCTCATGGTCCAGTTTCCTATGTCTATCCGACAGGAAACATCTACACAGGTGGATGTCTTAATGAAGTCTTCACCGATGGCAGTCAGGCGTCCACTGGGTATTGTTGGTCACCGAGTCCAAATGGAAATTAAGTGCGTGGCCAATCACGAGCACGCGAAAAAATAAATCGGAAGAAAATCATGAAGCGAATATTGGGAAATTTTCTTGCCAGATTCTTGATTTCATACATTTCTCTCACGAGCGCTCTACTGGTCTACGGGTCTGCAAGAGCGCAGGGTATCGAAAGCACGAATTTGCTCAACACAAATTCACTACTTTCTTCCGCTCCTCGTCTTTCAGACGACGAGAAACTACCTTGTGAAGCTCTGATTTGTCTTTCATCATCGAGTGGCAATGCCTTGTCGCAGTGTGCGCCAGCCATTTCAGCTTTCAACAGTATCAACGCCCTAAATTGGTCTGATACGTTTCAGGACCGGCTGAATTGGCTCAAGAAATGTCCCACTGTCACAGATAACCCTGATATGACCAACCTGGCCGTCGCAATCATCAACGGTTCATTGGGTTGTGACTCAGCAACGCTTAATCGGGTTCTCCGGACCGTGATCGGAGGTTGTGGCGGTGACTGCGGCACCCTGGGTAAGGTTGAAATTAGCAACTCAATGCCAGGGTATTGCAGCGCCTATTACAACAACCCATACATTCAGGGCGGAATCTCTCGGCCAGTTTATGTCGGCACACCCCAAACAGGTGGATTTTGGACCGATCCGACGGATCTCCAAGCAGCGCAGGCTCAGTACCAAGCAAAGCTAGAAGCTATGCAAGCGGCGCAATTTGCGAACGAACACAGTCCCGGTGGCAATTAGGAGGCCACGTGAATTTCATCGCAATGGCTCACCAATGCGCACCGAACGTCCATATCACGACCCTGATGGCCGTCGTTCGCCATGAATCCGGTTTCGATCCCCTGGCGATTCATATCAATGGCAAGGGAGCCCGTTCAATCCATCCGAAATCTCGGGACGATGCGGTGCAAGAAGCTCGCAAACTCCTGGCGGCCGGTATGTCCTTCGATGCGGGCTACGGCCAGGTCAATGTGAAGAACTGGAGCTGGCTGGGACTGACGCCCGAGACCGTGTTCGAACCTTGCACCAACCTTGCGGCCGCGCAGCGGGTGCTGGTTCGTTGCTATGAGCTGGCATCTTCGGCATACGGGCGCACCACTCACGCGCTATATGCCGCCTTCAGTTGCTACAACACGGGCAATCTGACGGCGGGATTTGCCAATGGCTACGTCCAGAGCGTCGTCGCCGATGCGGGACTCAAAGTGCCCGCCTTGACCGGCGTTGCCGCCAATGATGTTGTGATCCCTGACGCGCCCGATCCAGTTACGGCGTCTCCTGATTTCAGGGCCAAGCCGGCCGGATCAGGCCAACCGGCCAAGGTCACGGTGTCGAATTCGCCGCCACGACCCAACTCACCGCTCGACGGTTTCGCCAGGCCCCGACCCGACGCCTTCGCACAAGCGCGCGAGGATGCCTTCTCTCAGCCCTTGGGCCTTTTTGCCTCGGGTGGGGACGCACAAGTGGGGACGATCACCGTCCACGCCTTCGGATCGCCCTAGCCTGCCCACGCCCGGGACTCCGAGTCAGGGCGATCATCTTCTCTGTTTTTCTCCTGCTGGAATCTGATCCAGCCGGAGATCTCTTTGTCCGTTCTCGCTGTTGAGAACGGCGTTTTTTTGGAGTTCTCCATGCAGCGTATTTCCCATAAGCGTGTCAATGCGATTCGCGGCGTTGTCGGCCTGTTCCTCCTGGCCCTGATGGCGGCCGAACCGGTGCTGGCCCAGGCCACGGGCGGGCTGAGCCAAGCCTCGACCACCTTCACCCAGATCAAAACCTATCTGTGGGTGATCATCCCGATCGTATGCGTCATCGCCGGCGGCATCCTCGGGGTGCTCTACAGCCTGGACATCATCCGCAAGGACACCTTTTACCAGTGGGCGGGCGGAGTGGTGATCGCCGGCATCGTCGCTGGCGGCCTGGTGGATCTGGTCTTTGGTACGAGCCTCTAACCATGGCGAGCAAGAAACCGGCGCCGGCGGCGCCTTCGGCCGCAGTCGTGCTCGAGGCGGTCAAACCTAACCACGTGCGTCTCTTCAAGGGAGCCACGCGCGTGGCCACAATCAAGGGTGGGGTGCCAGCGCGTGCGTTTGTCATGATGCTGGTCGCGGTCGCGGTGCCGGCCATGTTCAACGTTCGGTTGCTGGTGTTGGTCTTTTTCCTGTATCCCATCATGGCCGTTGTCAGCCGCAACGATGACCGCGCTTTCTGGATCCTCGAGTTGTGGTTCAAGACCAAGTTCCGCGCACCCAATGCGAAGTTCTGGGGGGCTGTGTCATTTAGCCCTACCGCCTACTATCGGCGCCGCGCTTGGCTGCGGCGTAAAGGCTGAACTCATGAAAGCTGCAGCAAGGGCCGTTGAACGGCCTCGGTCCGAACCGAGCGTCTCTGAGCATGTTCCGTATTCGCATCACGTTACGCCCACCATAATGGCTACGAAGACCGGGGAATATCTCTCGGTCTGGAAGCTGGGCGGGCGCAGCTTCGAGGGCATCTCGCAAGAGGAACTCTCGGGCTGGCGTGACGAGCTGAACAACATGCTGCGGGGGTTCCCGAACGGGTTCGGCCTCTATACACACCTAGTACGCCGCCGTGTGCGCGAGTATCCGGAAAGCGATTATCCGGACTGGTTTTCCTCTGAATACGACAAAACCTATCGGCGAGGGTTCGACAATACTCCGCCCCTGGTCAACGACCTGTACCTGACTATTGTCGTACGGCTTTCGATCGATTCGGCCATGAAGGTCTTCTCGCGTTTCGAGAAGCGCTCGGCCCAGGATGTCGCTCTCTGGCAGGCACGGGCGATCGAGCAACTGGACGATATCAACCGCAAGGTCGCCAGCGGCCTGCGCCGCTACGACCCCGAACTCTTGTCCATCGTTGAGCGCAGACGCCCGCGCCCCGGGTCCAATCTGACTCAAGCGCAGATTGATAACGCCATCGAACCGGTCGATCCCGAGCTAGTCTCTGTTGGGCACTTTTCGGAGGCGGCCGAATTTTTCGGGTTTCTCATCAACGGCCAGCACGAAGCGGCGCCGCTTGTGAGCAGCCGGTTCTGCGATTGCCTTCCGAGCGCGCGTCCATTCTTCTCGATGCACGGCGAGCTGGCCGCGCTGCGCCATCCGCGCGGTACCCGTCGTTTTGCCATGGTGGAGATCCGGGAGTATCCCGAATCGACCAAGCCGGGGCACTTGAACAACCTGCTCAAGCTGCCATTCGAGTTCATTCTCACGCAGTCCTTTGGAGCAATGTCCAAGGCGGACGGCCGCGCGGCGCTGGTGCGTCAGCGCCGTTGGCTGGTGGACTCGGGCGACGACTCCAAGAAGCAGGTTGCCGAGCTCGATCTTGCGCTGGATGACCTGGCCGCAGGCAAGTTCATCATGGGCGATCATCACTGCACGCTCGCCGTGTTTGGCGATACGAACGAAGTCGTCATGCGCAACGCGGCCGATGCCATTACCGAGCTTGCCGAGTGCGAGATCGTCGGACGCACGGTCGACCGCGCTTCGGTGGCGGCCTTTCGGGCGCAGCTCCCGTGCAACTGGATCTGGCGGCCTCGGCCGGCGGCGATCACCTCGCTCAATTTCCTGAGCTTCTCGTCGCTTCAGAATTACCTGTTCGGCAAGCCTGATGGCAATCCTTGGGGGCCGGCGGTGACGCTCCTGAAGACCGCCAGCGCCACGCCTTATTACCTGAACTTTCATGCTTCCTTGGAAGATCAGGACGAAACTGGCAAACGCATGCTCGGGAATACTTTTTTCATCGGCAAGTCCGGCACCGGCAAGACAGCGGCGCTTGGGCACGTGCTGACCCAGGCCCGCAAGTTCCGGATGACCGCGGCTGTGTTCGACAAGGACCAGGGCATGCGCTCGACCGTCAGAGCCTTGGGGGGGGTGTACTTCGCGCTGCAGATGGCAGCTCCCACGGGATGGAGTCCACTACAGATGGAACCCACGCCGCGCAACCTTACGTTTATGAAGCGGCTGATCGTTCAGCTCGCTTCGCGCGGCGAGAAGGAAGCCTCGCTCAAGGATCAGCGCGACATCTCAACGGCTGTCGATCGCCTCACGCAAATGATCGATCGGCAGGATCGAGGGATCTCCACCTTGATCCAGTTCTTGCCGGCCGCGCCCTCGCTGGAAGCAGACGAACTGAGTCTGCACGATCGGCTGCAGCGCTGGTCCCGGGGCCATGAGCTTGGCTGGGTATTCGATAACCCGAGCGACCATATGGATCTCGCCCAATACGGTGTCGATCTGTTTGGCTTCGATCTGACCGAGTTTCTGGAAGACGGCCCGATCCGCGATGCTGGGCTGATGTATTTGATCTACCGCACCGAAGGCCTGATCGACGGGCGTCGCTTCATGTATATGTTCGACGAGGTACAACACCCGCTGAAGGTGCCCTACTTCCAGGACATGATGCGCAACAAGGCACGCGTCATCCGCAAACAGAACGGCATCTTCGTTTTCGCGACACAAGAACCAGCCGCGATCCTTGAAAACCCTGTCGGTCGAACCCTCATCCAGCAGACCGCAACCGCGCTCTACCTGCCGAACCCGGATGGAACGGAAGCGGAATACATCGATGGCTTCAAGCTGACGCCGGCCATCTTCAAGATGATCAAGGAACTGGGCGAGTTCTCGCGCCAGTTCGTGGTCAAGCAGGGACAGTCGGCGGTGACCGCAGGCCTGGATCTGTCGCATTGCCCCGAAGCGCTACTCGTGTTCTCCGGTTCGGAGGACACGGCCCTGGTTGCCGAACAGTGCATTGCGCTGCGCGGCGACAAGCCACAGGACTGGCTGCCGATGTACTACGAGCGGGTTCGCGCGCTCGGCAAAAAGTAACCCCCTCACTCAGAGAGAGACCTCATGAATACGCCTCAAAACATGCGGCATGGCCGCCGCGCACCCTCGCCCATTGCTCACCAGTCGGCCGCGATCTACCGGCACCGCCAAGGTGTGGCGCCGGCTCATGCCAATCAGCCCGGCACCAGCCCGGCCGCTCTCGATCTGGTATCGCCTCGGGGCGCGGGAAACCCCGGCCGCCTCATGTTTCCTCTGGCCGGCTTGCTGCTCTCCTGCGCCATGATCTGCCCGCCGCCTGCGGCTGCACAGATCCCAGTGACGGACGGTGCGAGCATCGCGCAGAACCTGCTCAATCACATCCAATCGATGGCTCAGTGGGCCCAGCAGCTCACAGCCTTGCAGAGCCAACTGGCGACAGCGCAGCAGGCCTATTCGGCCGTCACTGGCGTACGCAACTTGGGAATGCTCTTTAACAACCCGAATATCCGCGCATCGCTTCCGGCCGATTATTCCCAGGTTCTTCAAGGCGGCAGTTCGCTCTATGGCGCCGGCCAAAGCGTTCTGCAAAGCAACCAACTGCAGCCGGGCAACTACCAGGCCAATCTGGCGGCCGTCAATACGCGCACCTCGCAATTGGGCGCCGACACCAGCGCCCTCATGACCCAGGCGCAGCAGGGGCTGACCGCGCGCATGCAGGAGCTCGATAGTCTGCAGCAAGAGATCAATACGACGCAGGACCCCAAGGCGATCGCCGAGCTTCAAGCCCGCCTGCAGGTCGAACAGGCCAATATTGCCGTCGATCAGATGCGGGCCAACAACTTGGCGCAGCAGATCAACTCCGAGAAGGCCTTGGCCGACGACCAGGTCGCGCAGCTCACGCAGCGCTCATTCAGCATGGATGCGATCACAAACCCTACTTCGGGCCAATAAGCCCTCTGGATCCGGTATGACCCATCCGCGCATCGATCCGAACGAGGCTTCGTTTCGGGAGACCGTCTATGCCATCAACGATGCCCTTGACTACATCAGCATGCTGGCCGGGCAGCTTCGGGGGGCATCCCAGACGGACGTGAGCTATATCAACGAACGGATACAGGCAATTCACAAACTCTCGGGACTGTGCGACAGCCTGCTGGGCATCCTGCGTTGCTACGGCCGAGAATCCGCCGTCACGCTCGCCCTGCAGTATCCCCGGGTCAGACAAGAACTCAATCGCATCCGGGATTCATTCCGAGGTCGGAATCAATCTTGTTGCATGTAACGCGGCAATGGGGCATTGTGTTGCATGTAACGAAACTGGGAATCGCCATGAGCACAACAACTGTCAATGCCCGCGTTCAAAAGCACCGTGCGTCTTTGCGCGCGGCAGGGCTTCGTCCGGTACAAATCTGGGTGCCAGATACCCGGCGGCAGGAGTTTGCGCAGGAGTGCCTACGCCAGAGTCGGGCTGTGGCATTAGCGGATGCGTCGGATACCTCGCTGAGTGATTTCATGGATGATGCGCTGGCAAGCGTTGAAGGCTGGACTGAATGAAGCGAGGGAGGCTGGTTACGATCGCTAATCAAGGCGATTTTGGTAAGCCCCAACCTGCGTTGATCATTCAATCAGACTTGTTCGGCGAGCATCCCAGCGTCACCGTGCTGCCTGTTACTAGCACGGTGACAGAAGCCTCGTTACTTCGCATCTCGCTCTGGCCAAACGATCAGAACGGTTTATTAAAGTCGTCACAGATTATGGTGGACAAAGCCACAACGCTCAGACGTGAAAAGGTAGGTGCCACGTTTGGTCATGTTGATATTGATACGCTTGTCGAGGTTGAACGATGCTTGGCGATATTTCTTGGGATTGCGAAATAACATAGTTGCCGATGCATTCCGCGGCAGGAATATGAATCAAAGTGACTGCCAGCCCAAGTCACTGGCAAGGATATTCTGTAGGGCTACGACCGGTTTCAAAGCAGGATAAAACACTGTAAATTCGCACAGCACTCGCCACTATTTTGGTAATATAAAAGCATTGTGGTAGTCGAATAATTTCCATCAGGAGAACGACTATGAACACCGACAATATCGACCTTTCCAAACCCGACGCTGCTGCGCAAAAGCTCGCGCCTGAACTGGCTGCGGGCTACAAAACCTTCAGCGCCGCCACCTGGGCGCTACGGCTGTGGAAGTGGGTCGTGCGTCCGGTGGGTCGCATCGCTGTGGGCACGCTTCGTGGAGTCTGGTGGCTGCTGAAGAACGGTCAATGGAAGATGGCTCGTTATCAGGTCTATGATCAAAATTCTCGTACCTGGCGTCACTAGCCCCGCCAACTGGCCGGCTGAGCCTCATAAAACCTAAGGACGCATTAGCGTCCTTTTTTATTTCTTGAGAAAGAAGGTTTCGCCATGACACCTATCACGGTACAGCCGCTCACCAGCCTGGGCTCGGTTTCCAGCTGGCTAGGCAACATTATCTCGTCGGGGCTGACCAATGCCGTCGCTCCGACCATCGCCAATGTCACCAGTTATGTGCTGCCTATTTTCATCGTGGCGTCGATGATCTGCATCGCCTACTTTGGCTGGACAGTCAGCATAGGCGAGCCGCATCGACCCGTGGCCGAGCTTCTTCAGATCATGTTCAAGCTCATCCTGATCGCGGCCATACTAAACGGCGGGTATTACGCCCAGACGCTCAGTAGCGTCATGATCGCCATGCCCGACGAAATCATGGGCGCCGTCACAGGGTCACAGACCAGCTCGCTCTCACAGATCGATAACCTGACGAACCAGTCCACTCAGGCGGCTACCGCAACTCAGGCGCGCGCGCCTAATGGCTTAACGTCGCCTGTGCAGGGGTTCTTGTTCGCTGCTGTCTCATTCTGCTTCACCATTGTTGGCGCTATCTTCGGCGTCATTGCCGCGATATTGCTAACCGCCATGAAGACAGGCATGGCACTTATAGTCATGATCGGCCCGTTTTTCATCGCCGCAGCTTTCTTTCAAGACATTAAAAAATATTTCGATAATTGGAAGAATGTCGCAGTATTTTTCTCGCTCGCCGGCGCTCTATTCATGTTGGCCCTGACTATTGTCTTGCAGATGATGGCTGCTGTTGATGTGGCAATAATCAATACCCTGACCGGAAGCGGTGATGTCAATATCCTGGGCATATTTGCTGCGTTCCTTGCAGTTTCTATTGCATCCTTCTTTCTGTTACTTCTCCCCTTCAAGATCGCTACGGCTGTTACTGGCAGCGGGCTCACTTTGAGCATCCCCATCCCCTTCCTCGGGAACGTGCAGCTCTAAATTTCGGGAGATGCGCCTCGATTTTGGTACGGCCCACTAGCCCTGCGAATCCTCTCCATCCGCCAATGCAAAAGGCCGCGTACATCGCGGCCTTTTTCGCACTGACACGCCAACGCTTGAGCATCATCGCCTTCAATAGGCGTTTTGGCCGATAGGCCTGTCCGCAAGACCCCCTCCCCTCGCAATTCAGATCCTGACCAGTCTTGCCCTGGCCAGGCGGCTTGCGCACGCCCTTTTCATTTCACTCCACAGGATTCCTGCATGGCTTCTGAAGATCCCAAGCTTTCTCTCGACGACGAACTCGCCCGCGCACGCGGCCTCGAGCGCGACGTGATGACTGCCCTTATCTCATCGCGGCGCCTGGCCTGGCGCGTGGTCATCGTGTTCGGCGTCATCGCCATTCTTTCCATCGCTACCACGTTTGGAATGGAGCCCTTCAAGAAAGCGCCGCCGGTGCTCTACGCCGTGCGGGTGAACGATGCGACGGGCGACATCGAGAATTTCTCCAGGCTGGGCGACCCCAAGCAGAGCTACGGCGATCGCCTGGCTCGCTACTTCATCAATCAGTACATGCTCATGTGCGAGGGCTACGACTACAACACCATCCAGCTCATGTACGACCGCTGTGGTCTCTTTAGCGCGCCGGACGTACAGGACGCCTACCACAAGAAATTCACTGACTTCAAGGAACCGGACGGCACCGAACACGTAGGCCTGGACAAGCAACTGGGCAGCTGGGGCACCGTCAAGGTCAAGGTGCGCCAGATCTCGCTCGGCCCCAAGAACAGTGCCGTGGTGCGTTTCGAGACAACCACGACTGAGCCGAACAAGCCCCAAGAGGTTCGGCACCTGATCGCCACGCTGGCATACCAGTACGTCAATTCCGATTTGACCGAAGCCGTCGTACGCGAGAACCCGCTGGGCTTCCAAGTCAATTCCTACAAAGTCGATGTCGAGGTGATGAAATGAACAAGCAAATGATCGCCGAGCTGGCCGCGCGTCTGGAACAGGCGGGCTCGCTCTCCAATGCCGACCGGGTAGCGCTGCTCAAGGACATCGAGCGCTATGCGGCGCGTGATCTCTACGGCGCCGCGCGCCTGTGCAAGGACCACCTTCCCAAGGACGCCGATCTGCGGCTGCCGCGCATCGTGCAGTCCGCACCCCGGATCGCCAAGTACTTCGAAGAGCGCATGCATCGTCAGCGCAGCGCCATCGACATGCCGCTCGAGCAGGACCGGCAGCTGCGCCAGCCCGAGGCCGGCCGCAGCTACACGGGCCCTGTCGTCGGCACCACGCCCAACTGCGTCGTGCAGTTGGACAACGAAACAGGCGATTTCATCGTGCACCCGCGCAACAGCTTGGTTCGCGAGTTCGAACCGTCCGAGAAAGATGTCGATGTGGCCATCCGCTACCCCAGTGCCGCCATCGGCGGCGTCGGCCTGGTCAGGAGCGTGGAAGCCGCGGTGCAAGGCACGGCGATGGAAATGGGCATGTCCGCCTCGCACGGGCATGAACATTCGACCCGTGCCCATCACCTGTCCCATTCCATGGAAATGAGCAAATGATGCAAGGTATCCCCAAGCTTGCTTTTCGAGATGCCGAGGGTCTTCGGCTGGGCATTTCACAGCGTATTGCCATAGCCAGCCTGGTCATGGCCGTGAGCGCTCCGGCCTGGGGGCTGGATGTTCCCAAGCCCTCGCCCAGGGATTCCCGAATCCGCAGTACCGAGTACGACCCGTCGAATGTCATCCAGGTCAATACGACGATGGGCTATACGACGCTCATCGACCTAGCCCCGGACGAAAAATACGTCACGCACGCTTTTGGCGATGCCAAGGCTTACGACTTTCAGACGGTCGGCCAGCACATCCTGATCAAACCGATCGCCGACCAGGCCGACACGAACCTGATCGTCATAACCGACAAGCGGACCTATGACTTTCGGCTCAAGTACAGCAAGGACGGCAAGCAGGACGGCAAGAATTCTGAAATGGACATCGTCCGGCTGAAGTTCCCGGATATTGACATCAAACGTGCCAAGGACATCGAAGAGAAGTCGCGCATGAGGGAGGATTTCTCGACCACGGGCCTGGCGATCAACTGGAAGAGCTACACCATGAGCGGGGATATGGCGATCGCCCCGGCTTCGGTCTGGGACGACGGCGCGCAGACCTTTTTCCGCTTCGCGCCTGGCCAGGATCTGCCGGTGATCTATTTCGTGGATCCGGATGGAAGCGAAGTCGTCACGAATCGGCATATGATGGATCCGCAGACCATCGTCATGGAGCGCGTGGCCGCGACCTGGCATCTGCGGCTGGGGAACAAAGTGCTCGGCATCTACAACAGCCGTGTGCTGGCGCGTCCGCTAGTGACCCGCACGATCTCGCCCCAAATCGAGCGCGTCATTCGGCAAAAGCCTGAGGTATCGCGCGCAGCCTCGGCCCCTGTATTGGCCCCTGCATCCCCCCCCGCGCCTTCTGCGGCTCCGGTCATCCCGACTTACCCCGCGCCGGCGTCTGCATCGCCCGCAGCGCCTTACTTCCAGCAGGCCAAGCCATGAGCTGGCTCAAGGGTAAGCGCAAGTTTTCCCGGCCGGTCGATGCCGTCGACGAGATCGAAGCCGCGGGGCTGGATCGCGATGATGACGCGCTGGAACATGGCCCTGATCGTGAACATGGCGAGGATCGTGACTCGGATCACGCTCGCCCCGCGCTCGAGGGGGTGAGACGGCCGATGGCGCCTGGGTCCAAGGTGTTCTTCGCCGTCATCGGATTTGGCTTTCTGGTCCTGATCTACATGCTGTTCTCGCGGTTTCTGCATGGCACGGACACGAAGAAGGCGAACAATCCTTTCGAGTCCAAGATCGGCCTGGTCATCCCCAGCCTGAAACTGCCCAAGCCTCAAGCACCCGTCGCGCCGGCGCCCAAGCCGCCTGAGGTCCCGCCCATGCCTCTGAATCCCGCTCTGCCTGGTGCAACAGCCCTCGGCTTGACGGGTATACCTATGCCCACCATCGATCCCATCGAAAAGCGCCGCCTCTCCGGTGGCCTGCAGAGCAATGATAATGCCAAGCAGAACGCGGGCGGTTCCACGCAACAGCCGCCCACCGCGCCCGTGCACGACAGCGGGCCGATGGCCAACATGCTGCAGCCGCTGCAACTCAATGCCGCTCAGGCTGGGCTGGTGGGCGACCGGGATCTGATTTTGACTCAGGGGTCGATGATCGACTGCGTGCAGCAGACCAAGTTCGTCTCGGCGCAAAAGGGCATGATCACTTGCTATGCCCCGCACGACATCCTGTCTGACAGCGGTCGCGTGGTGCTGATCGATGCCGGCACGGTCTTTACCGGCTACCAACAGGGTGTGCTGACTCAAGGCGTGCCGCGTATTGCCATCGTCTGGTCTCGAATGGAAACCCCTCAAGGGGTCATCATCAGCCTGGATTCTCCCGGCACGGGTCCGCTGGGCGAGGCTGGTCTTGACGGCGATATTGATACGCACTTTGCCCAGCGCTTTGGCGGCGCAATCATGGTGAGCTTGGTCAATGACATCGGCAGTTGGGCCAGCAATCTCGGACAGAGCGGAAATACATTCAATCTGGGTTCAACAGGAAATGCCGCCTCATCGGCCGTTCAAACGGTCTTGAACAACTCGATCAACATCCCGCCCACGATGTACCGCAACCAGGGCGGGCGAATCGGGATCTATGTCGCGCGCGATCTGGACTTCAGCACGGTCTATAGCCTGAAGCCTGTCGGCAATCGTTAGCAGGTCGTGGCTGCGCGCAGCGGACGCGGGCCAGAGCCAGACCAGGCTCTGTGCCCCTGTCAGCCATTTTCATTTTGCCGGCGATACCGATGCCATGCACTGCCTCATTCCACATACCCATGACTCCTCCCGCAAAAAGCGCGCTGCTCTCGGCTTCGGCCGACCCTGACGGGTGGCCCGCGAGCGGGCTACCCGGCGACGAATCGCTACAGGCCCTTACCTCGCGCGTAGTACCCACGCCCGTCGCGCCCCATGCCGCTTCGCCTACCCGGCAAGACAAGGTGGATCGGTCCGTGACGCTGCGCCAGATGATGCGGCCCGTCGCGGCCTATATGGCCGATGAGGCCGTGCGCGAAATCACCATTCCACGTCCGGGCGACGTATTCCTCAAGGTTGAGGGCAAGTGGATCTACCGCGCCGCGCCCGAGTTGACCTTCGACTATCTCCAAGGCCTATCCGAGGCGATGGCCAGCTACAACAAGATGAACTTCGCGCCCATCATGTCGCTCAAGCTGCCCGATGGAGAGCGCGGCCAGGTAGTCAGGCCGCCGGCAGTGTTGGACGGCAACCTTTCGATCAACATCCGCAAGCACAGCACCACGGTCAAAACGCTCGAAGAACTGGCCGAGCAAGGCGCGTTCAGCGGATGGCAGGACAGCGGACTGGATAAGCGGCGCGAGGAAGATGCCCGCCTTCTGGCGCTCAAGGAAGCGGGCGACATGGTCGGCTTTCTGCATTACGCCGTGCAGATCCGCCGCAATATCGTGATCGGCGGCAAAACCGGATCGGGCAAGACCACCTTTGCCCGCAGTCTTATCGAGCGCGTTCCGTTTCATGAACGCCTGATCACGATCGAGGACGTTCACGAGCTGTTCCTGCCGAACCATCCGAACCGGGTTCACCTGATTTTTGATATCACCCCTGGGGCGCCGGTGTCGGCCAAAGATTGCGTGGCGGCCTGCATGCGCATGTCACCCGATCGGATATTTCTCTCAGAGCTGCGCGGCCCCGAGGCCTGGGAATATCTGCAGGGTCTGAATACGGGACATCCGGGTTCAGTCACCACCACGCACGCCAACTCGGCCATCGACATCTACGACCGCCTGGCCATGCTGGTCAAGCAAGCTCCGGCCGGCCAGCAGATCGATCTGGACATCATCCGGCGTTACCTACTCTCGACCCTCGACATCGCGCTCTATTACGCGGACTACAAACTGGTCGAGGTTTATTTCGACCCGGATCGCGAGCGCATGCACTAATTCGGCCAGGAGCCAGATTTTCATGACCTTTAGCAAGCTGCCCGGCAAAGGCCGTGGCCAACAATCTCTCGATCTGCGCAACGCCGACGTGGGCGAGGCCTACATGTTGATGCAGCAAGCCTATCTGGACGGTTTGAGCGACGGCAAGACGCCTGCCCAGATAGCCCGCAAGATCGAAAAGCTGCAGCCGGACGGCGCCGACCGGCGCCTTCGACACGCATGGGCCGTAGCCAAGAAGGAGATCTTCGCGGACTACGAGCTGCCCAGCGCCACTGCGCGGCCCTCAAAGACGTGATTGTCGATCGTGAGAATGGATAAAAAAGTCATCACTCTAGTGGCCACGATGAATCGTCATGGTCTGACAACCTGCGCGTCGTGCCAAGGCCATGGCTTGCCGCTGTCGCGTGAACCGTATGTCACTTTCACATGTTCTCAGAGTCAGGCCTCGCGCTTATCTCGGACGCTGCGCGAAGACGCTGAATCTGCCGGCCCTCAGCTTCATTGGGAATGGATGGTGACAGCAGGGTTTGACCAAGATCACAACCTATTCTATCGACTCACCATCGCCAATCCGAGGCGATGGTGGTATCGGTGGCGTAGAGATAAGTTGGACTTCGATATCCAGCTATTGCACAAGTTTGTGGAAATCGCCGTTCTGGATATCGAAGGGGGTAATGCCCATCGTTTTCCCAGCGAAAAACAGGCCCGCGGCGACGATCCATGAAAGCTGTGACGCATCAGATTTATACAGCCCATTTGAGGGTTGCACGACGGTGCAGAGTGAACCGCCCCGGGTTTCGCGGAGGCTGTTTAGTTAAAGTAAGACGGCCTCATCGGATGGGGTTCCGAGTCGGTTGTAGTAGTTTGCCTCAGCCTCAGCGGGCGGGATATAGCCGATCGATGAGAGCAGGCGTTTGTGGTTGAACCAGGCGACCCATTCCAGGGTAGCCAGCTCGACCGATTCCCGGTTTTTCCAGGGGCCGCGCCGATGAATCAATTCGGCTTTGTAGAGCCCGTTGATTGTCTCGGCCAGCGCGTTGTCGTAGCTGTCGCCGCGGCTGCCGACCGACGGTTCGATACCAGCCTCGGCCAGACGCTCGCTATAACGGATACTGACGTATTGCGATCCTCTATCGGAATGATGGATCAGAGAACCATCGTTGCCGGGCCTGCGGTCATAGAGAGCTTGCTCCAAGGCATCGAGTACGAAGTCGGTTGTCATGGATGTGCTCACGCGCCAGCCAACGATGCGCCGGGCGTAGACATCGATGACGAAGGCCACGTACAGCCAGCCTTGCCAGGTCGAGACATAGGTGAAGTCCGAGACCCAGAGCTGATTGGGTCGATCGGCCCAGAACTGACGGTTCACCCGATCGAGCGGGCAAACCGCCGTGGCATCGGGCACCGTGGTGCGCACCCGCTTGCCGCGCCGTACGCCTTGCAGACACTGGGCATGCATCAGACGTTCGACCGTACAGCGGGCCACCACAACACCCTCGCGGTTCAGCTGCCGCCAGACCTTGTCCGCGCCATACACCCGCAGGTTCTCCTGCCAAACCCGATGGACCTGAGGCTTGAGACGGTCATCGCATTGGGCGCGAGCGCTGCGCAGCGACGGATCGCGCTGGCGGGCAGCATGGCGCCGGTAAGCGGACGGGGCAACCTGCAACACCTTGCAGATCGGCTCGACCCCGTAAGCATCGCGGTGCCGGTCGATATAGGCGTTTACAGCTTGAACTTGCGGTCGAGCTCCGCCTGCGCGAAAAAAGCGCTGGCCGTGCGCAGGATATCGTTGGCCCGGCGCAGCTCTTTGTTCTCTCGCTGCAACCGCTTGAGCTCGTCGCGTTCGCTGGTCGTCAGCCCTTCGCGCTTGCCACTGTCGATCTCTTGGCGCTTGACCCAGGTCAGCAGGGTCTGCGATGAACAGCCTATCTTCGGCGCGATCGACTCGACCGCCAGCCACAGCGATGGATAGTCCGCACGGTGCTCCTGCACCAGGCGCACCGCTCGTTCACGCACTTCCGGGGAAAATTTGTTCGCGTTGTTCTTGCTCATAGCTCCATTCTCTCAAGAGTTGGAGCCTCCGCGAAACCCGGGGCGGTTCAGAGTCTTGTTGAACAACGACTTAGCCGAATGTTTAGCGGCTAAACCAGCACGTGTTTAGCCGCTAAACTCGCTGCCCTTTTCGTTGAGATCGTGCGCTACCTCGCGGCCAATCCGTCACGCGCCGACGCAACTTATTGGGCTTGATGACCTCCATCGCACCGGACAGCCCCATGCGCGAGTACGCGGTCGGGATCTGGTGCGCGTTCGAGCATTATCTCTGCCTCGCTGTGCAACACGGCCTGCCACCCGGCGAGAGCTAGCTACCTCCCTCATCCCCCTCAGTCTTGGTGCTTTGCGTAAAGCGCCAGGACCTCCTATTTCCGATTGGAGTGTGTTCATGAAAAACCGCAAAATTGGTGGCGCATGTGGCTCGGATTTCAGAGCCTCCCTTCAGGCCACGTTCGAATTTCTCAACGAAATGGAAGAAAAGGCCCTGAACGAGAAAGACTTCGACGCGGCCAATCTTCCTCAGCGGCTATTCCTTCCAGGACTCGACTTAGGGGCCATGCCCAATCACATCAATCGCTCTGGCCTGTTCGCCCCGATTGCCAAAGGCGCCAGGACTTTTCACCGCCAGGCCACGATCATCTCTCGGTCTGACTGTGAGATTCGTTACACCGGCGAGCAGCTTGACGAAGCAGATGCCGAAATCATCATGGTGCTCATCTTCTTCGCCAGGTCGTTCCATCTGGGAGAGTATGTCCCGCTGCAGCGCGCACAGGTTCTGCGCACGTTAGAGCGTGGCGACGGAGTTGTGCAGTATGAATGGCTGCATCGCCGGCTCAATGCAATGTCTGAGGCCACGCTCTTTGTCGAGGCCAAGAACCGCGACGGATCCTCTCGCTACAAAATCGGGAAATCGGCCGTGTTCCGCATTCTCAAAGAATTCACTTATGACCCCGACACCGATACCTACAGCTATGTCCTTGATCCTCGCTGGGTGCAGCTGTTTGGTAATCGTGAATTCTCTCGGCTCGATTGGACAAAGAAAATGATGATCAGCCGCGGCCAAGATATGGCCAAGACACTCCAGCGACTGATCGCCACTTCTTCTGACAAGGTTCAGCGATATGCATTGGACTATTTGAAGGCCAAGATGTGCTACGGAGGTCGTATGCGCGACTTCCGTGCTGCGCTCAGTCGTGCAACTGGCGAGTTGTACAAACTGGATATCATCGCCAACGCTCAAATCGAAATGAACACACGCAAGGAAGAGCAGTTGGTGATGTGGTTGCCCGAGATGTCCGAAACGTGATTTCCAGGCGCGTTACGTTTTGGACATCCAGAGCAGCGGTGCTGACCATTCCCTGCACAGGCCAGCAATGCCTAATAAACACAAGGGTTTCAAGCCATCAGCCTTTGGGTTTTCCACAACTTCTGTGGATAGATTTCAGCTCATCTAACGGGCATAGATGCCTATTGATTAGTTCGACCTGCGTCAGGATGCAACGACAGCCTCCTGGTTATAGGAAAAGGCACTCGAAGGTATTGAACTGGTGCTTCGGCACAGTCAAAGGAACGAAGACCGCTTGGTGGGTAGCAAGCCAGTAAGCGCGATGTCTTCCATTGACGAAATTGAAGAAGCCAGGCTGCGATTCATACAGAACTGTTATTTCCAGCTTTCCGCGTTGGCCCTGCTTTAGCGAGTCAAGCCTTGCCATCTTGAGCGGAGAAGGGCGGAAGCCCTCCCCCCAGTCACCGTCTGGATTGATGTTGCCGAACTCAGCGGTTTTGACCCACGCCAGATATTTTTCGGGATTTGCCTTCAAAACTGCCCATCCTTCCTTCACTTGAGCGTGGCCATTATGGGTGTATGCCTCCCAAGCTGAATCCTCATACAGCGAAATCGGGGCGTACACATTATTCACAAACGGAACTTCATGGTAATCGCCATGTGCCATCGCACCTGTACTCCCAGTTTTCGACTTCCGCATTTTTTTGGGGCGGAATTTTTACGATAGGATCATCATGATAGTTGCAACAGGCAATGACATTGAACAATCGGCTCATGAATTGCTTTTTAAAGCCATTTTGAAAATTCAGTCGATTTGCGCCACTGGTGTACGCCAAGACAAGCAGGCGGC
Source organism: Bordetella sp. FB-8 (assembly GCF_000382185.1). NCBI lineage: Bacteria > Pseudomonadati > Pseudomonadota > Betaproteobacteria > Burkholderiales > Alcaligenaceae > Bordetella > Bordetella sp. FB-8. Next base: position 3,813,252 of record NZ_KB907784.1, read on the forward strand.
ACATGATGCATTGAGACAAATTCATGCGATTTGCGATTGGGCGCACACCGCTGCTGACTTGCTCAGGCCTGAAAAGAGCACAAGCGCTGGTGACCTCGAGTTCTATTGCATCAATCTCGAAAAGATTATTTCTCGCTTGACGGGAGAGAATGCGTCATAGCGACGCGCCCCTGGCCTGGCCGCACCAGCGCCATCGCACCGCGC